>JAOAGV010000007.1:0-41109 GCA_026415575.1 Candidatus Sumerlaeia bacterium | reverse complement strand
TCAGATGTGTATAAGAGACAGCGCTGCGCGTGGCCCAAATGGCCGCGGTCCTTGCGCAGGAAATGCACTTCACCGCCCATGAAGTCGAAGGCATGTATTTCGCCGGTTTGCTCCACGACATCGGCAAAATTCTTGTGGACCGTGAGATACTCACCAAGTCCGGCGCGCTCGATCTGACCGAATACGCCGCCATGAGCGCCCATACCCGGTTCGGCGCTGAAATCCTCTCCCACATTCAATTTCCGTGGGAGCACCTCACCCATACCATCCTGCATCACCACGACCGGCCGGCCTATGACGAGTTTTCGCCCCGACGCCCGCGCCGCAACCTTGACCTCTCCCACAAGATCATCGGTCTGGTGGACGCCTTCGATGCCATGTCGTCCGACCGGCCCTACCGTCGCGCCCTGCCGTTCAAAGCCTGCCTCAACGAACTGGTCCACGGCCTGAGCGTGCAGTTCGACCCCGAAATCACGCGCGAGTTCCTGCGCGCCATGCTCCGCGACGTCGAACGTCCGCCCGTCCAACGGCGGCTTCTGACCGACCGCTTCGTGCGGGGAGATGAAAAGATTGTCCGTCACCAGATCGCCGACGCGCTCTTGCGCGTCGAGCAGTTTATGGGGATCATTACGGCGTATTGACCCGCGCGTTATTTCTTCCCCACCGGCCGGCGCAAGAACGATACCTGCGATGCAATGCCCGACAGCTTCTGCTTTTCCTGCTGCACCCAGCGATAATAATCGGCGTGCTTGAGTTTCGAGGCGGCGGCCTCGTCGAGCACCACATAGACGCGCGGATGCAATTGCAGCGCACTGGCCGTGACCCGTGAAGTCACCGGGCCTTCAATAAACTCGGCACATACGGGGGCCTTCTTTTCCCCGTTGGCAATCAAAAGAATTTCACGGGCGTCAAGAATGGTTCCCACGCCCATCGTAATGGCGAAGCGGGGCACGTCTTCCTCGCGGGCGAAGAACCGCGCATTGTCCTTGATGGTGGACTCGGCCAGCGTTTTCAGCCGCGTGCGCGAGCCCAGCGACGAACCCGGCTCGTTGAACGCAATATGGCCGTCGCTGCCGATGCCCAGAAGCTGCAGATCAATGCCGCCGGCCTTGCGGATTTCGTTTTCATACCACGTGCAGTGACCGTCAATGTCCTCAGCCATGCCGTTGGGGACGTGCACATTGGCCGGATGGACGTTGATATGCTTGAACAGATTTTCCTGCATGAAGTAGTTGTAGCTTTGGTCGTGCGAGGGCGGCAGGCCGAGATACTCGTCCAGATTAAATGTTGTAACCTTGGAGAAATCCAGCCCCTCTTCGCGGTGCATGCGGATAAGCTCCTTATAGGTGCCCAACGGTGTGCCGCCGGTGGCCAACCCCAGAACAGAATTGGGTTTGCGAATGATTTGCCGGCGGATAATCCGCGCCGCTACGGCACTCATTTCGTCATAGTCGGGCGTGATGATCACTTCCATGCGGCTGCTCCTCCTGTCAGACGGGAAATGTTGCATGACTCGAACNAATCAGAACCGTCGGGATACTACCCAGATGATCCGGGGCGTCAATAGCGAATCGCAAAGCCAAGCGGTCGGGATGGAACCCGACCCTCCACGTTGAGGGGCGCCTTCTACGGCGTCCAAATGCCGTGGGGGTGGTAAGGTTGAGATCGAACCCAACACGGTGGGGTGGAACCCGACCCTCCACGTGGTGAGACACCTTCTGCGGCGCCAAAACGCGGTCGGGGTGGAACCCGACCCTCCACTGGCTCGGACGGTCGTGTCATAAACCCATGCTTCCGTTGGCTTGGCACTTTGGGCGATGCTTTAACCTCTTTCGTCTAAACATCCAGCCAAGATGCGAAGATCTTTTCTAGCCTCTAACCTCTTGCCTCTGACCTCTTTGGTTGTGGTCAAGGGATCGCGCGCCGGCCAAATCCAGAAAGCAAGGTTGACAGACCGCCGGACATGGGCATGGTGAAGGGGTTGTTGGGATACTTCAAAAGCGACAGGCGGAAATGGCGGCAGATTCTCCAGCCCAAGTGAACGGTTCATGGCGCGACTATTGGTCGCTGGCGGCCAACCGCAACTTTGTGCTGCTGTGGCTGGGCCAGCTGGCCTTTTTCGTTGGGGTCGGTCTGTCGAGTCTGAGTTTTCTTTTCTGTGCCGGCGGGGAACTCATTTCCTTTCTGCGCCTGTTCACGCCGATTACCGTCGGGCTCCTGCTGCCCATCATTGTATTCGCCCCTGTCGCCGGAGTTGTCGCCGATCGTATCTCCCGAAAAGCAACAGCCATCGCAGCGGCACTGGTATTGCTGGCCGTATGTCTGGCCATGGCGTTGCTGGCTGAGCGGACGGCGCCGCAGAAACTTCCGGCGGCACTGTGTTACGCTGCGTTGATCGTGCTGGCGGTCTCGACGGCGGTGTTTCATTCGGCAAAGACAGCCCTGATTCCGCAACTGGTTCCCAAGGTGCAGTGGACGGCGGCGAACTCGCTGTGCTGTTTCGCCGCACCGCTGGCCGCCGCTGTGGTGCCGTTCTTATCCGCCAAGTTGAACGGTGCCGAACCGCTGTCGCTGCCGGCGTATTTACGCTATTGTTCGCTGGCCGCGTTTCTTTGCGCGGCTTTCTTCGCGCTGGTCAACCGACCAGCGTCGGAGCCAAACGCAGCCGGACGCACCGTGCGGCTGGCTCCGGCCGCCGCCGTGCGCGAGGGCATCCGTTACATCCACGAGCATCGAAGAGTCCTGCAACTGGTCGTGCTGTCGGCAACCGTGTATTTTGCCGCCGGTCTGGTGGTGGCCACGGTGCTTTCAGTTGTGCAATTGGTGCGCAATTTGGGAGATTGGAGCGAGAATCCCCTCTTGGCGGCGCTGATTCTCAGCCTCAGCATGACGGCCGGCGCCGTCATCACCACGCTCACGCAACAATGGATCCGCTCGGCCGACCGCGTGGTCGCGCGCTGTTTCTTTTTCATGGCCCTTGCGATTTTACCGTTTGGCCTGTGGCGGCGGATGCTGGCCGAAGAGGCTGCCGGCCCGCGCATCTATTGGGAGGTCGTGGCCCCGCTGTTGATGGTCATTGGCGCCTTCGGCGGCGCACTGATAGTTCTGGTGGTTACGCTGCTCCAACGCTCGACGCCGCAGCGCGTGCACGGGCGGATTTTTGCCCTCAACGCCCTCGGCGACGCAACGGCCATCCTCCTTGCCATGACCATTTCCGCATGGCTCCTGCCGCGCGGCCTGACCGGTCTCATTGTGCTCATCGCCTGCATCGCGCTGTTTGCCGCCTCGACGGGCATCCGGTTCAGCGACGAATTTGCCCGTCATAATATCATTCGCTGGATCACCCGCGTTGTGCTCCGGCTCTATTGCCGGGTCGAGCATGAAGGCCGCGAGAATGTTCCGCTGACCGGCCCGCTGATTGTGGCGGCCAACCACAGCAGTTGGATTGACACGTTCCTGCTTGGCGCCGCGGTCCCCCGTCTCATCCACTATCTGGCTGCGCGCGAATACTACGACCGCTGGTATATGAGATGGTTCATGCGGATGTTCGGCACGATTCCCATCGAGCGCGGCAAGGGCCATCGCGAGCCGCTCAACCGCGCGCTGTGGGCGCTGCGACGCGGACGCTGCATCGGGATTTTTCCCGAAGGGCACATGACCAAGACCGGCCAGTTGCAAAAATTTCAGGGCGGCGCGGCCCTGATGGCCGAAGAGACCGGCGCGCCGATTCTTCCGGCCGCCATTATCGGCGCGTTCGAGTGCTGGGGGCCGAAAATGCGTTTTCCGCGCCCCCGCAAAGTGCGCGTGCGGCTGGGACGGCCCATTGACCCGCGCGGCCTGTCGCGCGACGAAATTCTGGCCCGCCTCGAAGCAGCCATCCGCGCCCTGCTGGAAAAAAAGGATTCAGAATGTCCTTGACGACAGCGCTCCGGCATGAGGAAATCCATTTGTTTTTCACTTGGGGATGGAGTCCCCCCGAAAACCGCCTTGAAAACGGCTGATGACTCCTACCAGCGTACCCAGTCTGGCAGGGGTCGTGAATGCAAAATCCCGCCCCATACACTTCCTGTATCGTCAACGGCAGTTTCAGCGAACCTACCGCGACCATACCCGCCGCGGCGATAGGCTATTCTCCGCGGCATGGCGATATTGCTTCGCTGGTCGAAAAAGGAAAAGCCGTGCTGGGCCGGCTGGGCGGCGAATTTGCAGCCGATTGTCGGAAGTTCAAGGCGCTTTCCGAACGGTTCGCCGAAGACCGCTTCCATCTGGCCGTCTTGGGCCAGTTCAAGCGGGGTAAAAGCACCCTTCTCAACGCCTTGCTGGGCGAGGCCGTTCTGCCCAGTTCGGTTGTGCCGCTGACGGCGATTCCCACCTTTATCCGCCACGCGCCGCGCCGCAAGATTCGCGTGGTGCATCGGGATAACCGCAGCGGCGAGGAATTGGCCAGCGAGGAACCCGCCGAGTTGGCGGCATTCTTGGCCCGGTTTGTGGCGGAAAGTGCAAATCCTCACAACGTCAAGGAAGTGGCCCGCGTGGAAGTGTTTCATCCCGCGCCGCTCCTGCAAGACGGCGTGGTGTTGATAGACACGCCCGGAATTGGTTCCACGTTCCGCCATAATACGGCGACCGCGCTGAACTTTCTGGCCGAATGCGATGCCGCACTGTTTGTTACTTCGGCCGACCCGCCCCTGACCGAGAATGAAGTGGAGTTCCTGAAAAAAGTTCAGGCCAATGCCGTGCGGGTGTTTTTCATTTTCAACAAGGCCGATTATCTCGCCGAGTCCGAGCTGCATACCGCCGTCGAGTTTTTCCGCCAGTTGCTCGTTCGTAATCTCAGCCTCCCGCCGCAAACCCCGATCTTTGTCACGTCGGCCTTGCGGGCTTTGAAGGCCCGGGAAAGCGGCGACACGGGTTTGTTGCACCAAAGCGGCGTGCCGGAACTCGAAAGGCACCTTCAGGATTTTCTGGCAAATGGAAAGACCCGCGCATTCCAAACGGCCGTTTGCCGCAAAGCCTGCGAGATTCTGGGCAACGCCTTGATGCGATTGCAGCTGACCCTTCGCGCGCTCCAAATGCCCCTTGCGGACCTGCAGAACCGCCTGCATGTGTTCGAGCAAAAACTGCACGAGGTCGAGCGACAGCGCGTGGCCGCCGGCGATTTGATCGAGGGCGATCGAAAACGGCTGCGGGGCCTGCTGGAGTCGGAAGCCGAACATCTTCGCACGGAGTCTCTGGCGCGGCTGCGGGGAGTAGTGCAGGAGTGTTTTTCGCGCCATGCGGAAGATTGCGATCCTGCGGAAGTCGAGCGCGCCCTCGAACAAGCCGTTCCCGAATATTTCGAGTCCAAGCAGGCCGAAGTCTTTCGCAGCTTCTCCCGCCACATTCTCCATGCGTTCGAGCCGTATCAGGCGCGCATGAACGATCTGATCCATACGTTGCGCAAGGCTGCATCGGGCATTTTCGACATTCCCCTGCCCGCCCGCCAACAGGCACCGGCTCTGGAAATCAGCCGCCCGCCCCACTGGGTCAGCCATGAATGGTTTACAACTTTGGGAGCAATCCCGCCGGATGTGTGGGAGCGCCTGTTGCCGCGCAAATGGCGGCAGTCGCGCCGCCGGAAACGTCTGATGGCCCAAGTCGAATTACTTGTGGTGCGCAATGTGGAAAACCTGCGTTGGAGTCTTCTGCAGGACATGGACGATCTGTTCCGCCGTTTCCGCGCTGAGTTGGACGCCGGTTTCGAGGATGCACGGTCCGCTATTCTTGGCGCAATCGAGGCGGCCAAGACCCGCCGCGCCGAACACCAAGACGCAGCCACCCGCCAGATGGACGAATTGCACTCGGCGGAAAATGAACTGCAAAATATCGCCGTCGGCCTGCAGGAACATCTCTCCCCCGGAATGTAAAAAGAAGGCAGACCCCCCTTATGGAATCGCTATGGATACAATCCTCGCTGTGGCTTGCACTGGCGCTTCTGGCCTCGCTGATCTCCATCCGCATGGGCATTTCGGTGGCGTTGATCGAGATTTTTGTCGGCGTCCTTGCGGGCAACGTGATCGGTCTTCCCATCGAGCCTTGGGTGAACTATCTGGCGGGCGTCGGAGCGATCTTGCTGACGTTTCTGGCCGGCGCGGAAATAGACCCGTCGGTCGTGCGCAAACATCTTGCGGCAAGCCTCAGCATCGGCGTCGGCAGCTTCCTCGCCCCTTTTCTGGGATGCCTCCTGTGGACCCGCTATCTCTGCCACTGGTCGTGGCCGCAGGCCCAGATTGCAGGCATTGCGCTTTCGACAACCTCCGTGGCCGTGACCTACGCCGTAATGGTCGAGACGGGGTATAACCAAACCGAAATGGGCAAGATCATTCTTGCCGCCTGCTTTGTTACCGATCTGGGAACAGTGCTGGCGCTTGGCATTTTGTTTGCCAACTACAATGTGTGGCTTGCGTGTTTCGCCGCAGCAACGGCATTGGCGATGTGGTATCTGCCCCGCTGGGTGCCAAAGTTCTTTCAGCGGGCCGGCAGCCGAATCAGCGAACCGGAAACGAAGTTTCTCTTGTTGGTTCTCTTCGTGTTGGGGGGCTTGGCCAACATGGCCAAGAGCGAGGCCGTTCTGCCGGCCTATTTGATCGGAATGGTGCTGGCGCCCTATTTCCTGCAAGAGCGGATTCTGGCGCATCGGATGCGCGTGATGAGCTTTACCCTCCTGACGCCTTTCTACTTTCTGAAAGCAGGTTCCCTCGTCCGCTTTGAGACAGTGCTTGCGGCACTCGGACTGATTCTCCTCTTGCTGGCGCTTAAAATGGCGACCAAATTTATCGGCGTGTGGCCGCTGACCCGCAAATTCGATTTTCAACCCCGCGAGGGCATCTATACCACGCTCATGATGTCCACCGGACTGACCTTTGGCACCATCTCGGCCCTGTACGGATTGAACAACGGCATCATCAACGGAGAGCAATACACAATTCTGGTGGCGGCGGTCATCGGCAGCGCGGTAGTTCCCACGCTGATCGCGCAACGGTGGTTCCAACCGGCGCCGGTGCCTGCTGAAGAAGAGATTCCGGACCGGCGACGCAGCAAAGCGTCCGCAGCCTCGCTTGCGGTTCAATCTGAGTCAAAGGAGCGCTGACATGCCCCAAAAAATCCTGCACGGCTTGGACGGCTCGGCAGGGTCGTTCAAAGCGCTGATAGCGGCTCTTGACCTCGCGCGCCTGTCGGGGGCGGAATTGCACACGATCTCCGTCGAGGAAATCCCGCGCCTGGCCGAAACGGTCGGCGAAGTGATTGAAGAAAAAGAAGCGTCGAATCACCGTTTTCGCACCGCGGTCTTCAAAGCCCGCGAAATGGCCGCCCAAGCCGGCGTCGAGATCCGCTGCCATATCGTCGTGGGCCATGAAGTCAAAAGCATCATCGAGTTTGTCAAAGCCCATGGTTTCGACCTTCTGGTCATCGGGTTTATGGGCCATTCCGCCCTCTACGACCGGGTGATGGGCAGCACGTGTCAAAGTCTGGTGCGATTGGTTCCGTGCTCGGTGCTGGTCGTGAAATAAACGACGCGCCATTCCTGCAAAGCACGGCAGGGATTGGATGGACGCTTTTCAAACCTGCGCGTTTTTGTAGGGTCGGCTTCCACGCCGACCGTAACACATTTGACAGCGCTTCCAATTTCAACATGGACGCCGTGGAAAGTGGCCCTCCCAAGGCGTCCCGCCATCGTATGTCTCGGCCTTTCACATAACACAACCGCCGGAACTTGCCCATGTCCGATTCCGACCCAATCCCATTTCCTCTGGATGAGAACCATCGCCGCGCTGTCTCCAGCACACTTGCCATGCTGGATCGGGCGCTCTGTCTGTTCCAACGCTGGGCGGAAGGCAATGAAACAAAAGCGGTGATGTATCGGGAGGAAAACACTCTTCACTCCCAACAGCGCGCCGCGATTCTCGACGCCATCCGGCATCTTCGCGCATTGCTGGCGGAAGTCTGTGCCGGTCTTGCCTTGCACAAAACCAGTGTGGAGACCGCCCAAGCCATTCGGGGCCACTGCGCCGTGCTTTGGGAGGCGCTTGAAGGCATCCAAAGCAAGGCGCTTCGCGCCTATGGCAAGCCGCCGCCTCAGCTTCGCGCCTATTTAGACCCGCGAGTGGAGCAGATGATTTACTGGGTGCGCAAGATGTTGGACATTGCCGCCACGCCGCCGAATCCGGAGGAATAGCCGCCTGCCTTTTGGGCCTCTGAATCTTGTTGGCCGGCGTGCGGTTTGCATGGAGAGACTGGCGCCCTCACGGTTCGATGACGACCGGCCCCGCCGACGCCGTATTGTCCCATTCGTGCACTTCGTTCACGTCGTCGCGCGCGTCCACCGTACAGCCGATGTAAAGCCGTCCGATCTGAACATCCGGCCTCAGGGTGCGCGGATAGGCCGCAAGGTCCACCAGCGCGTCGGGCACCAGCGACTCGATGACAATCGGATCGCAAAGGGCCATGCGCGACGCCGCCCGATCCGGTTCGGGCGCGGCCCAGAACTCGATGACAAAGCGTCCCGCCGGCACTTTGCCGTTGTTGGAGACCAATCCTTGAAACTCGATGCTGCGGCCCCGCTGCACACGGCTGCCTACCACTTTGAACTGGTCCACAAACAGGTTGGTACGGCTTTCCCGCGCCACCACCAGCAACTCCATACCCTCCACTTCCAGCCGGTTGTTTTCCTCGTCTGATTCGGCAGTCTCGCGAATGCGATCGGCGACCACAGTCACCGTATAGAGGCCGTCGGGCAGCGGGTGAAGCGGGCGGCTGAAGGACTGTTCGAGGACTTCGCCCGCTTTCAGTTGTGGGACGGGAAGCGACTCGCAGAGGAAGGCGCTCGGGCCGGAGAGGTCCTTCGGGGCGGCCATGAATTCCACCCAGAAGGAACCGGTCGGTGTGGTTCCGCGGTTTTCGAGCCGCAGCGTCAGGCGCAGCGGGGCGCCCGGTGCAGCGGAAAGCGGCGAAGCCGGATCAAATTTCAAGGCGGTAACAGCAATGTCGGGCAGACCGCGTTGGTGCGGCGGCGTCGAATAGAGCTTGAACGCAAGATCGTCCGTGCGCGGCTGTCCATCCGCCATCAAGCTGCCGCCCGAATAGAGATCGCAGCCTGCACTCAAGGCCCTGCACAGGGCGCCGGTGGTTGGAGAGGCGGCGCGCAGAGCGAGCGTCAGCACGTCGCCCCGCCCGGCCAGCACGGGCGGAAACGCCACGTCTGTCCATTCGCGCCTGCCCGCCGGCGCGGTAATGGTTTGTGAAGTCAGCACGCGGCCGTTCTTGTCGAGGATTTCAAAACGCAACGGTTGTGTGGCGGGAGTGCTTGTTCCGTCGCCAGTGCCAAGCAGGAACGCTGCCGCGGCCAATGTGGTTGCTTCATTCAGCGCAAGGGTCTGGCGAATGTCGGCAGCGGCCACAACGGTGCGTCCCAGCGATTGTTCGACCACCGGATAGACGCCCGGGCCCTTGCGATGTGTGACGCCTTTCAGACGGAAGCACAGTGTGCGCGAGGTCGGCGCGCCGCCGCAGAGCGTGTCGCCGACGGCCTCCAGATTCGGCCGAGGGGCCGACCATACCTGCAGCGCCTCGGGCGTTGCGGCGTCGGGCGAGCGAAGGCGGAAAAAATAGCGGCGGCCGGGTTTGAGAATGCCGGCGCGCGCCAGCGAGAAACTCCGCCAGTAGGTGCGGTCGGTCAGGCCGGGATAATAGCGCACTTCGGCGGCGGGAAAAGTTGTGCGGACCACTATGCGCTGTTCGCCGCTCGAACCGAGGTAGCCGAACTCAAACTCGACGGTGGAGTCGGCGCGCCGCAGCGCCGAAATCAGCACTTCGATCCGCGCGCTGGTCACCCGTTCGTTGACGGAGAGAAACTGCACCGCGGCCACAGGCCCGAACACCGCCAGAGGCAGCGTGTTGCGTTCGGGTACCTCGATCACCGGCGTGCGGCGGACTTGCTCGTAGCGGCCCAGCAGCTCGTGGAACGAGGCGTTGCGCGCATAGAGACTCGGCACAGTCACGCTCAAGGGTTGATAGTTTCGGCGAATGGCGTCGCGGATGTCCTCGGCGATGTTGCGAAAGGCAAAGATGCCGCCGGGCGGCCCCCACCAGTTGATGACAACCAGCTTGGCTTTTTGCTCTTCAAACGCGCGAACCATTTCGCGGCGCAGCGGCCCGACGCGATCCTGCCAGTAATAGTAGGAAAACGATGGAACTGCGGGCTGACGATTGGCCTCGCGGTAGATGTCCGGCGCAACGGGAAAAACGGCGATGCGATCGGACGGCGCGGTCAACTCCGCGCACAGCCGCGCGGTTTCCCGCTCGGCCGGCTCGGGCGGCGGGGCCGGTTTGATCTCGGCAATAAACGGCTGAGCCAGAAGGACAACCACCAGCACGGCGGCGGCGGTTTGGAGAACGATGGAATAGGAAACGGGCGCCGGCGCCACGCGGCTGCGCACCGACCGCCACGCCGCCGCAGTCATTTCGCCGACCGGCTGCAAGAGCCATGCCGCCGCCCAGAATGTATGAACCAGATACGGCGCGCCGTATTGCTCGTACATGCGCAGCATCAGCGTCAGGACATAGCCAAAGTAAAACAACGCCGTCGGCCAGCGGCCCGTCCGTACCAGCGTGGCAATGACAAACACATGCACCCAGCCCCATGCGGCCTCCAAGGCGCCGTAGCCGAACAACAAGGTGCTGACAATGTACAGGAACTTCCGACCGAGATTGATGAACAGGAAAAACAACGGCGACAACGATGGCGCCAGATGCGAGTAGCCCGTATCGGTCCGATAATAATGAATGCTGCCGACGATGACCTGATCCCAGAACTCTCGCACCGATCCGGTCAACCATATATAAAACGCCCCGGCCGCAAAAGGCAAAGCGGCCAGAGCCGCAGCCCACGCCAGCCGGACAAACCGTTGGCCATGCTCCTCATATCGAAAGTGCTTGATCAGCAGCCCCGCGGCAAGGAGCGCCAACGGATAGGCCGCAAGGAGCGTCGAGCCAATGGCAACAAACGCCGCCGCGCCAATCACCAGCCAGTCGCCCAATGTCAGGTCATGTTCCGCATCGTATCGCCAAAAGTGATAAAACACGACGAGGAGCGCGAACGCCGAAAACATGTCGGCCAGAAACAGGTGGCCCCAGTAGAGCGGGTGGCCGAGCGTAAGGAACAGAACCAGCAGGCCGAAACTAAACGGCCCGGCCGACCGCCGGTTGGCCCGAAACAGCACCGCCAGTGCTGCGACATAAAACGCCAGAAGTGCCCAGTGGAACGTCGCCGCACTGCCGCCAAACAGCCGCGCCGCCACACCCCCATACCAGAACGGAAACGGCGGGTGATGGCAGAACAGGTCGCGATAGACATGCCAGCCATTGGCCACCAGCCACGCGCCGGTCATGTTGTTGCCCTCATGGCCGTGGGTCACCCGTTCGTGCGGCGCGAGGTGGCCGAGGGCCAGAAACGTCATCAGAAGAATAAAAGCGGGAAAGCGCAGGTTCATGGACAAAGCATAAAATGGCGTCTTTTTTCCCTTCCGCTCGAACCCCAAACAATGCGGTCGTTCAAGCGAAGGCTGGCGCAGATTATTTGCACGCGGCCACGGACTGGCAACAACTAATCGCGCGCAACACCATCGCGCTTTTGCCCTATCCCACAGGCAGCGTTCGACCCCAAAGGTTTGTTCTTGAAAAACGAGGCAGCCGCATAATCATAGCCACGCATGAAACCTTTTTGAAAGGAGTTTCCGATGCCGAATCCAAACCGAAGACAATTCGCGCGACGAATTGCGCTCGCCGGCCTTGGCGGCGCCGCATGGGCTTCCTACGGCCTAACTCGCGCCAGCGGTGCCGAGCCCCCGTCGGCAGGCGCCCCCGTCCCGCCGCCTGTCGCGAAGGAAGAACCTTTTCTTCTGACACCCAAACCGCCGGCCGAGCCGCGCATCAACGGGCCGAAGGTTGCGGGCGTCCGCCCGGGACATGAGTTCATCTATCGCATCCCGTGCACGGGCCAGCGGCCCATGCAGTTTGCCGCCGACAACTTGCCCAAGAGCATCGCGCTCGATCCGGCCAAAGGCATCCTGCGCGGCCCCGCCCCCGAACAGCGCGGCGAGTATATGATCACCCTGCATGCAACCAACCGCCATGGCAAGGCTGCACGCACGCTGAAAATCGTCGTCGGCGACATGCTTGCCCTTACGCCCCCCATGGGCTGGAACGACTGGTATTGCTGGTATGACAAAATCACCGAGCAACTAATGCGGCAGGCCGCTGATGCCATGGTTGCCTCGGGCATGGCCGACTTCGGCTATCAATATGTTAACATAGACGATTGCTGGATGATCAAGCCGGGCGATGCCGACCCGATGATTGGCGGCGAACCGCGCGACGCCCAAGGCCGCATTTTGCCCAACAAGCGTTTTCCCGACATCAAGGGAATGGTGGATTACATGCACAGCCTCGGGCTGCGCGCGGGCATTTACACCTCGCCCGGGCCGCTGACGTGCGCCAAATTCGAGGGCTCTTACAAGCACGAGGAACTGGACGCCCGACAGTTTGCCGAGTGGGGATTCGACTTCCTGAAATACGACTGGTGCTCGTATCAACAAGTGGCCGGCGGCAACGATCTCGAATCCCTTCAGCGGCCCTACAAGATGATGAGCAACATTCTGCAAAAGCTCGACCGCGACTTCGTGTTCAATCTCTGCCAGTATGGGCGCGGCGATGTCTGGAAATGGGGCGCCGAGGTTGGCGGCCATTGCTGGCGCACCACGGGCGACGTCGGCTTGGAGAAAGACGCGCGGCTGCCGGGTTTCTACTCGGTCGGAATGAAAAACGCCCAGCACTGGGAATACGCGCGACCGGGCGCATGGAACGACCCCGACTACATCCTGATCGGCACTGTCGGGCCAGCGGGCGCCAAGGACCGCACGCCGCGGCCGACATCGCTCACGCCCAACGAGCAGTATAGCTACATGGCGATGTGGAGCCTGATGGCCGCGCCGCTGTTCTTCTCCGGCGATATGAACCGCCTCGACGAATTCACGCTGAATGTCCTGTGCAACGCCGAGGTTATCGAGGTCAATCAGGACCCTCTGGGCAAGCAGGCGCGGATTATCCGGAAAACCGACGACGACTTCGTGCTGGCCAAACCGCTCGAAGACGGCTCGCTGGCGGTCGGACTGTTCAACCTTGCCGAAACCGCCCGCGAGATGGCCGTGTCGTGGAAGGAACTCGGCCTGAGCGGCCCGCAGCGCGTGCGCGACCTTTGGCGGCAGAAGGACTTGGACACCGCCACAGATTCTTTCAGCGCCAACGTGAATCGCCACGGTGTTGCCATGGTGCGACTGTGGCGCGCGCGGTGAACATGTTTGGCCGCGACGCACGCATCGCTGCCGTGATTGCTTCCTGTTTGACACCCACCAAAAAAGGGGGGAGCATATTTTCGGTAGTCTGCAATCGGCGGTCTTCAGACGGCTTTGCCTGCATCTGAACAGATACCGCGTCAAACTGAACTGTTGGATTCTTCGGCCCGTGCGGAACTGCAGCGGCGGTTGGATTCGACGGGCAATGAATCGAAACTGGACAAGAGCGACAAACGTGCAAGGGAAGAATCTTTTCCGGCTTGCTTTTGAGGCAAAGGGGTGCTCTCGGAAGTATCCGACATGGATGAATCGTTCGATCCGGGAAACGATCTTTTTCCTTTGTCAAAATAAAAGGCGAACCGATATCTGAGATAATCATCACGGGACTCCAAGCGCTACAAGACCGTTTTGTTCAAACCACCAGCTTTTCACGGAGGACATCATGGACCGACGACGTTTTCTCGAAACCACCGGGCTGGGTGCGGCCGGACTTCTGGTCGGCGCCGCGCAAGGGGCCAACATGCCGAAGCGTCCAAATGTGCTGTTCATTGCCATTGACGACCTCAATCACTGGGTTGGCTATCTGGGCCGCAATCCGCAAACGAAATCCCCCAACATAGACAAGCTGGCCGCACGCGGGGTATGGTTCACCCGCAGCTACTGCGCCGCGCCCGTCTGCAATCCCTCGCGCGCCGCGCTGATGTCGGGCCTGCGGCCGTGGACATCGGGCGTCTATGAAAACAACAACGACTGGCGAACCGTTATCCCCGAAGACAAGCCGATCACCACAACGTTCCGCAAAGCCGGTTACACCGTTTGCGGCGCAGGAAAAATCTACCACGGCTCGTTCGAGCGCCGCAGCGAGTGGGACGATTATCTCGAAAGCGCCGGCAAGGACCCGCAGCCCACAGGCGACCGCGGCGTCGGGGGGATCATGTTTGCCCCGCTGGACTGCAACGACGAAGACCTGCGCGAGTGGAAAATCGCCCAATACGGCATTGATTTCCTCCAGAAAAAACACGACAAGCCGTTCTTCCTCGCCATCGGCATGCACAAGCCCCACATGCCTTGGAACGTACCGCGAAAGTATTACGATCTCTTCCCAGTCAATGATATCAATCTCCCGCCTTACAAGGAAGACGACCTGCTGGATCTCCCTGCTGCAGGCCTCAAAATGGCCCGCCCCGAAGGTGATCATGCCGCCATGCTCAAGTCGGGCCGCTGGAAAGAGGCCATCCAAGCCTATTTGGCCGCCATCGCTTACTGCGATGCGATGGTCGGGCGGCTTCTCGACGCCTTTGACAAGTCGCCCTACCGCGACAATACGATCATCTGCTTCTGGAGCGACCACGGCTGGCATCTCGGCGAAAAACACCACTGGCGCAAGTTCACCCTTTGGGAAGAAGCCACCCGCGCGCCGCATATCTGGGTTGTCCCCGGTCTGACCAAGGCCAATCAGCGCTGCGACCGCACGGTGGACTTCATGAGTATCTATCCCACGCTGTGCGACCTGTGCGGCATTCCCATTCCTTCTCATGTCGAGGGCAAGAGCATCCGGCCGCTGCTGGAAAATCCCTCGGCATCGTGGGAACTGCCTGCCATGACCACTTACAAATTCAAGAATCATACGGTTCGCACCGAGGGCTGGCGCTATATCCGCTACGCCGACGGCGGCGAGGAACTCTACGACGAGACCAAAGACCCTTACGAGTGGACTAATTTGGCCGACAATACCGAGTATGCCGCCAAAAAGGCCGAACTGGCCAAATGGCTGCCCAAGGCCGATGCGCCCGACATCGGCGGGCCTGCCGGCGCCGGAAAGGAAGAGGGCATGCCGATCAACAAAGCCCTCCGCCAGGCCAAAAAAGCCAAGCGCGAAGGAGCCAAGAAAGCCGCCAAATGACCGGATGCGGCTTCATGCCAGCATTCTTTCCATGCGTCCGGTGCTCGGAAAGGCCGCCCTATACTCCTTTTCGCGGCCAAAACTAATACGGCCCGTTTCTTCAATCCAAAGCCAAAGGCCAAAACTCTAAAAGTCAATGACCCATTCGAAGAAAGGAGCCTTATGACTTACCGAATTTGTCGAATTCCCGGCGACGGCGTCGGCCACGACGTCATGGAAGCCGCAACCATTGTTCTCGACGCCCTCCACCTCGACATCGAATGGGTGGACGCCGAAGCCGGATGGTGTTGCTGGGAGAAGTATCAGAACACGGTGCCGCCGGCCACATGGAAGGCGCTGGAATCCAGCCGGTGCTGCCTGTTCGGCGCAATTACATCCAAACCCGGCATTCCGGGTTTCAAGAGCGCCATCTTGCAAATCCGCCAGAAGTTCGACCTATACGCCAACGTACGGCCGTGCAAGGCATACGCCGGCGTGCCGCTGAATTATCGCGACGACATTGATCTGGTGATCTTTCGCGAAAACACCGAGGACCTCTACAGCGGAGTGGAGTGGAAATCGCTGCCGGAGGAAATGTTCAATCTCCATCCGGGCCTCGAGCGCTTTCGCGGACAGGAGATAGCCGGCTCGCTGCGGGTGTTCACGCGGCGGGGGTGCCGGCGGATTGTCCGCGCGGCGTTCGAGTATGCGCAGCGCAAAGGAATCCCGTCGGTCGCCGCGGTCCACAAGGCCAACGTAGTGCGGGAGACCTGCGGGATGTTTCTCGAAGAAGCGCGGGCCGTGGCCAAAGAATTCCCCGGCATTGAGTTGCAGGAACCCAACGTGGACGCAATGGCCATGTGGCTGATCAAGCAGCCGCAACTTTATCGCGTGCTGGTAACGACCAACCTGTTCGGCGACATTCTCAGCGACGAGGCTGCGCAGTTGGTCGGCGGGCTTGGCTTTGCCGCCAGTGCCAATATCGGCGACTCCTACGCGCTGTTCGAGCCCACCCACGGGTCGGCCCCGAAATACGCCGGCCAATACAAAGTCAATCCGATGGCGACCCTGATCTCCGCTCGAATGATGCTCGAATGGCTGGGCGAAGAAGCCGCGGCCGCGCGGCTTGAACGCGCGATTGCCAAGACGCTGGCCGACGGCAGGGTTCGCACCTATGACCTCGGCGGCAACAATTCCACGCTCGATGTGGCGCGCGAGGTGGTGCGCAACTTCGGCTCCTGATCCTTCGCGACCTTGCCCCGCGCAAAGGCGCCAAATTCCAAAGCGTTTCTTCGATTACAGTCGGTCTCAGATAAACCTGTTCGATTGCGCTTGAAGTGAAAATGGCACGGGGATAGGGTCTGCCTCGACGTGAAGCGACGAACCGCAGCGAGGATAAAACGATTGAACAGCCTTCCGTATTCCCAGTGTGACGCCATCCTGCCCGTCCTTCGGGATTCCATAGGAAACAAGCGGTTCCTTCATGTGCTGGGCGCCATGCACTATGCGGTCGTGCTGGCCCGGCGGTATGGCGAGGACATCGGCCGCGCCGCAACAGCCGGCCTGTTGCACGACTGCGGGCGGCTGCCCGACGTGGCGCAGATCGAGGCGGAGGCGCGCCGGCGGGGGCTCGAGCTGCCGCCCGACGAGAGGCCGTTCCCGAAGATTTGGCATGCGAGATTGTCGGCGGAAATCGCCGCGCGCGATTATGGAATCACCGATGAAGGGATTCTTCGCGCCATTTTGATTCATTCGACGGGCGATGCAGCCATGTCGCGTCTGGACAAGATCATTTTTTTGGCCGATTACCTCGAACCGACGCGCCGGTTCGAGGGTCTGAATGAATTGAGGCAGCTGGCCGAAGAGAATTTGGACGCTGCGTTTCGGCAGTCGCTTGAAAACAAAATTCGACATATCTTCAGCCAGGGCCGACCCGTTCATCCGCGGGCATTGCGCGCCCTGGCCGACGCGGGAGGAACCGTATAGGGTGCAAGGGTGCGCGTAACCGCCGCCCTGTTGCGGTTTCCGACACCAAAAAGGGGGTGCTGCCCATCCTTTCCGCCAGAGAAAAGGCACGCCGGATCGCCCGGATAGGCGACGAGATGAAGGCCACCGATATTGTGGTCCTCGATGTCAAACGGATTTGTTCGTTCACCGATGTCATTGTGCTGTGCACGGGCACCAGCCGAATTCACCTGCGCGCGGTGGCTCACAAAGTCGAGGAGACCCTGCGCCAGAGAGGAATCCGCCCTCTTTCGGTCGAGGGTGTCAACGACACCGGCTGGGCGGTGCTGGACTACGGCGATGTGGTCGCCCACATTTTCACGGACGAGAGCCGGCGATACTACAATCTCGAACGGCTGTGGGGCGACGGCAAGCCGGTGGAATGGCGGCGGGCGAAACGTCCGGCGGCACGAAAAAAAATCGAAATCCGCTCTTGACGCGTCCGAAAGGGTTTGGATAGGCTTGAAAGCGACGCGAGAGTCGCCCGCGAGAGTCTTTCCCAAAAAGGTCTGTTTTTGTGGGAAGGTACAGCATTCTGGGACCGCGTCAGTTACCCTGCATAAACGAAAGGAATGAGAATGTTGAAATTCAAAATCGGAGAGACCGTGGTCGAACCCACGCTCGGCATTTGCACAATTGCCGGGGTCAAGCGTATGACCATTGACGGCAAGGTCTCGGATTTTTATATTTTTGAGGCCGGCAACGCCAAGGTCCTCGTGCCGCGCGACCAGGTAGAAAAACGCGGCATCCGCAAGCCCATGACCAAAGAAGAAGTCCGCAAAATCGTCAATTTGCTCAAAGTGCCCGTCTCGCCCAGCCGCGAAGACGCCAAGATGCAGTATATGGGCTACCGCGAGATCATGAAAAGCGGCGACCCCGTCCGCATCACCAAATTGCTCCGCGAACTTTACACCCTCGAACAATCCGACGAACTCAAGGGCAAAGAGCGCGAAATCATGGAGCAGGCCAAAAAGTTTCTCGTGGACGAAATCACTTACATCAAAGGCGCGTCGAAAACCTCGATCTCTGAACAAATCAACGAAAGTCTGCGCCAAATGTATAAGAAGAAACTCCAAAAAGAACGCGCCAAAGCCAAAAAACCCGTCTGAACGGATTCCCACAACACCACGGAAGGGATTGCAGAAACGGCGCTTGCGGACCGGCGGGTTTCGCAGGACGCTTTCTTGTGCGTCCGGCAAAACAGGCGGCAAAGTTGACAATTGATGCAACGCGGTTTATAAAGAACAAAGGAAAAAGAAACTGCGCGCCGGCGCGGGAGGGCACCAGCGCCATACAGAAACTCGAAAGCAAACGATCTCATCAGTACCGCCCGCAGAGAAAGGACATTCCCCTTCATGTCGCGCATCGTAGTGATAGACGACGACCCTGACATTGTTGCCTTGGTCAAAGCCACGCTCAAAAGCCGCGGCTACGAGGTGCAGTCGGCCTGCGACGGCGAGGACGGCCTGCGTCTGATTCAGTCGGTCAGGCCCGACTTGATCATTCTCGACCTGATGATGCCGCGCGTGTCGGGCCTTGAACTGGTCCGGCGCATGCGCGAAGAGCCGGAATTGAAGGACATTCCCGTCATCGTTCTTTCGGCCATCGGCGAGAAATCGGACAAGCCTGAAGAGTTCTGGCGCGCCGGGCTGGGCGCCGAGGACTTTATCAGCAAACCCTTCGAGCCGCTGGCCCTGCTCGGCCGCGTCGAATACGTCCTTCGCCGCAAGGAATACGTTTCCAGCCATACCGGCGATGGCGGCCCAAAAGCCGCAAACGGAGCCGCCAAAGTCCCCCGTGCTTCGCTGGCCAGCGCCACGCCCCGCGAAATTGTCCGCTGCTTTATTGAGGCATGGAACTCCCGCAATTTCGGCGACGAGTTCGCCTGCCTCTCCACCCCCATGCACGGCGGCATCCCGCGCGACGAATACATTCTGCGCCGACAGCAAGCTTACGCCGAAGAGGGTGCGACGCCCCATCGCCAGCGTCTGGCCTCGGTCATCGAGGAAAAGATCAACGGCGCAACCGCCCATGTGCTGGTCGAGCGCGAGGACACCTACGGCACGCGCCGCAACCGCCGCCGCGAACATTACACCCTGTCCAAAACCCCCGACGGCTGGAAAATCGCCACCGTTCGCATCGTGGCGAAGTGAAAGAATGTAGAGCAAACCCAGGCAGCAAATCTTTATGCCTTTGCGGCCGTGTATTCGCGAGAGCGGCCGAAGGGTTCTGGGCGGGCGTGTGCGATTCTGGCTTGCTGTCTTATTCGACAAACGTGCGGACAATACTCGGAATGCCGTCATCTTTAGGGACCTAACCCGTATTTCGCACACCAACTTCGGTCGCAAACGCACGAGCGGCCCTACGGGGTCCGCCGCCCCTTTCCCGACGCTTCCTGCTGTGAATCCTGTGCATCCTGACAAAAAAAACAATTTATAGAACAGCCAGCCAAAAAACTGCCAATCACCTCCGACTGCACCCGGCAGATTGCGGCTGTCCAAAGCGAAGAGGTCACAGGGCCTACTTTCGCGTCAGCGCATACCAGACGGTCGGTGTGTCAGGCGGAAAAGCAAACAAAACCGAGCCATCTTTTATTACGCAGGCGGACGATGCGCCGGCCGGTTGACCCGTGCCGTTCAGCGCGGCCCACTGCAACGGCGGCGCGCCGGCATCGCGTGCAAGCGTCAAACGCCCCGCCACCGGCTCGATGAGAAGGGGCGGGCCGCCCCATCGGTCGGTGATGCTGTTACGCTGCTCGTTCCAGACCATGCCGGTGTTGGCACACCGCGCGGCGGCGACAACCAAGATGCGCTCGGACGCGCGAAGTGGCTTGCCATCGAGAGCCGTGGCGCTGACGGCGCAGAAAGGCGTATCAATCTCCAGCGCCAGATCGCGGGTCTTGAGCGGCCTGCCGCCGATCCAGCCGACAGCGGCCTGCGTGCGCGGCGTGTTGATGAGCAGATGGCCGGCTTTCGCCTCGCCTGTGTTCCATGTCAACTCGCCGGTGTCGCTGATGATCGGCCCTTTCGGTGGTGTGAAGTTCAACTCCTCGACGCGCGTCATTTGGCCGGCATCAAACTTCTCGACGCGGAAGCGGTGAACCAGCGGCAGAAGCGGCGACAGGGGAGTTTCGAGGCGGTAGCCGTCGCGGAACCGCGGATCGCGCAGACTGTCGAAGAGATGATTGACCGTGTAGCGGATGGCCACCTCGCGCTGCGCAGGCCGCACGTCGCCGCGCCGGAACAACAGCGATGCCGTTGGCATCTGCGCCATTTTGGGCACCTCGTTGCACAGGTCGAAATAGCCGGTCACCTCGTTGCCGCCCAGCTCGTTCGCGCGCACGCGATGACAGAACGTGTAGCCGTAGATCGCATCCCAATCCTGCAGCGCACCGTAGGCGGCAATGAGCAGCGGCATTTCGCAGCCGTATTCGTTCGGGAACGGGTGGTTGTATTCGCTGACGGTGAACGGCTTGCCGGCCACAGCCGAACGGCTCAGCGAGGCGATGGTGCTGCGCTCCGGCGCATCGAGCATGGCCGTGTTGCCGATTGTCCAGTCGGTGCGCGACCACGGCTGGCGCGGGAAACTGGGATGCTGCCAGTAAGCGTGGCAGTCCATGAGGTCGAGCGAGGATTCGGCCCACAGGCATGGCAGACCATAATTGTGGTTGGTGCCCTCGACGAGAGCGCAAACACGGAGCTCCTTTTTCAGAACGTCATACATCTGTCGGTAGTATGCCATTTCAGTGTCGTAGAGAAAGCGGCCTTCGTCAAGGAAGCGGGCGGCGGTCACGCTGCCGAATTCTTCAGGATTGAGGCGGCGAACCGTCCCTTTGGCCGGGTCCTCGTCCTCGCGCAGGCCGTCAATAGCCGCCTCAGTCATCCGAACATCGGCGATCCAGACCGTGTTGGGCGCTTCGCCGAGTTGAAAACTCAGGCGCACGGTGTCGTCCTCGCCGGCCACGAACGTGAACTGGCGCGCGCTCCAGTCGGTCGCAGCGTCAGTCTGGGTCGAGCCGTGGCCGCGATAGGCGCCGGGACCGGCGTGGGCGACTTCGGCGGTGACGCGCTGGGCCGATGCGGCTTTAATGCGAAAACTTACGGCATATTTGGCTCCTTTCCGAATCTTCATGCCGCTTTGAGTAAGCATGACGTGCCACCGCGTGCCGGTAACTTTGGCGACGGAGACTTTCGCCGCTGCGGCACCGCCCTCGCGCGCCATGTCGAATTGCGCCTCGGCCGGTTTGGCGACCGACAGCGTCCAGTTTGTTTTGCCTTGCGCGAAATCGCCGTTGGCCAGCATCTGGGGGCCGGCTTTGCGCGAACCTTCGCCCCATGCGGCGGCAAGGGCGTCGCGCGATGGATAGCGGCGGGCGAGCCATTGGTTGAACTGCCGCGTGAGTTCCGCGCCGTAGAACGGTGGAATATCGGCCCAGCCGCTGGCGGGACGTGACCGCTGCTCGCCGCGCAGCTGGCCGCGCGTCCAGCCGCCGAACAGCGAGTTTTCGTTGGTCAATTCAATAATGATCACCGCGGGGTCTTCGGCATAGGTTTTGCCCGTGTAAGGGTTGCGGTGGCCGAGGAGGTTGCGCGCATATTCTTTTTGCAGTTCGATCATGCGCTCGTCAAAGATTACGCAATACTTTGCGTAGCCGAGCCAGTCGGCCTCGGCCACGCCGTCGCCGGGCAGAAACTTGCGAAAAACATGGAGATTGAGGTTGATGTAAATGCCGCGCTTTTCCAACTCGGCGATGAGGTAGTCGAGGCGGTCCAGCGCATCGGGATCGAAGCGGCGCGTGTCTTTGGCTTTCGGCGGAAACAGCGAGCGGTCCAGTCCGTGAAACCGCACGAGATTGAAGCCGTACTTGGCGATGCGGTCGGCGAGGCGAGGCGCAACGTCTTTTGGCGGCACGCAGGCTTCCATGGTCAGGTTGGTTCCCCAGAAGCGGGCGCGGCCGGCGTTGGCGAAGGCCAGATGGCCGTCGCGCACGACAATCGGGCCGTGCTTTCCCGCCGGCGGATCAAGCGAAAACCGCGCGTCGGCAAACGCACCGGCCGGTGCTTCCCATGGCAGGTGAAAGGGGACCGACGGCTCGCCGGCTTGCGCGAGTGAGACCGGTGCAAACAGAAGCAGCGAAAAAAGGAGTGCATGATTTTTGGGGTGTGTGTTCCTCTTCATCATTCTTCTCCTTGCGCAGGTTGAATTGTCAGCGTGCATGCGGTAATGGACCCGCCTCGAAGATGTCGGGCAAGTCAAAATCGCGTGGGTTGGCTTTTTGTTTGCGGCGCGGGAAAGGCGGCCGTCGCTTCGCTTTGGCCGGCGTCTTCTCTCCGTAGCGCAGTTTCTCAAAAGCGGCAATCAGCTGTTTTCGCAGAACCAGCGGTTCGCGGACGCGTGCCCGCGCCGCCTCGGCATATGTGGGAATGATCTCGTAGCCGATCCAGCGCCGGCGCAAATTGGCCGCAACTTTCAGCGTCGTGCCAATGCCGCAAAACGGATCCAGCACCAAATCATTTTCATACGTGAACCAGCGAATGAGGCGATAGGGAATCTCCTCAGGAAACGGGCAGGGGTGGTTCAGTTGATTTGGCGGAACCGGCGCGATGTGCCAGATGTTGTTGGCCACTTCTTTGGTTGTGACGGAGTCCACGGCGATACGGTTGCGCTCCTTCACTTCCGGTGAACGCCCGTCGTAGATTTTTCGGTCGCCGGGCTTTCGGAACAGCAAAATATACTCGGTCATGATGTTCGGATAAAAATAGCCGGGAAATGGATTGCGGATGGACGAACCAAAGCGTTTGACCCCACCAGTGCATTTCGCCCACACGATGTCCTGATGAAAAACCCAGCCGGTCTGCTCCATGAGGGAGACAAAATGAAAGGGGAGCGGATGATGGACGCCGTCGAGAAGAACCGTGCCGACCACAACGGCGCACACCGAGCCTTCGCGGTGGACGCGCAGTACCTCAGCGAAGGCCTTTTTGAGAAAAGCGAGATAGGCGGCATAGTCCATGGGTTTTCGCGGACGGTAATTTTCGCTGCGGTTGACGCTGTGGACGTCATAGTCAATGGCGTTATAATAGGGCGGCGAGGTCACGGTCAGATCCACGCAGCCGTCGGGCAGCTCGCGCATCATCTCGCAGGAAGCGAGAACAACCCGGTTGCATTTGATGTCGCGCGGCGGTGCTTGTGATTGCGATTGTCTGGTCGAACCCATTTTGGCCCGCTGTGCAGCACGGACATGCGAAGTTGTATGGCACCAGCAGAGTTGTATAGCAGTAGATCAGTCTTTTGGAGTCGCACAAAAACCGCTGGTAGTCCAAACCTCACTTTGCTGTATGGAGTTCACGCTTCCGCGTGCCATTTGTAGTCCAGACTTTAGTTTGCTGTCCGTTCCCCGCTTCAATGGGGAAGTTTCCTGCAGCATCTGTTGGCGAAGAGCCCCACGAAAGTGGGAAAAATATGGCAAGTGAAGCTTAAACTACGAGCCGATTGCATCAAATTGGGCTTGACGGACCGCCCACTTCAATTTCGCCAAGCACATACCACCCTTCGACCGTCGGCAGCTCCGTGCCGAGGCGGATGTACGGTGCCGCGTCATTTTTCGCGCGCGTAAGCGCCAGCGCCAGACGATACCGGCCCGGTGCGGCGTTGGTACATTTCACCCGCGCCCGCTCAACTACGGATTCGTTCGGCATCCACTTCGCCGGTCGGCATTCTTCCGGCCACACGGTTGCAACGCGCCGGCCGCTCGAATCCAGCAACGCCACTGCGACCGCACAGGGAATATAGATTGGCGCAACGCCTTGATTGGTCCATGTCAGTTCCAGATCGAATTGGCCGCCGGGCGCCTGACTCGGAAACACCGCCCGCTGGAGGTGAAAGTGATAGCCGATGCGATTGGTCAGGCGCTCGATGAGTTCGCGGTTTTCGCGCAGCATCCGTAGGCCCGACTGCCCTCCGCGTCCAAGGTCCACCCACGTGGGCTTGCCGTTTTCGATGCACTCTTCGAGGCGGAAGCCGCAGCCGTTTTTGTCCTTGATGCCGTCCCACCAGCCGCGCGCCTTCACGCCGTCGTAGTTGTCGAACAGTTCGAAGACGCCGGGCGCGATGCCGAAGCCGATGGCGGTTTCGCGGCCGTCGCTGTTGCCGCAGATGCCGTCGCGCCGCGGGGCAATCCGCTTTTCCAGCACGGCCCAGTCAAAGATATCCTTCAGCGGGCCGTATTTTCCGAGATGGCTGTTGCGCGAAAGACAGAGTTGCGTCTTTTTGAACACATCAAGATGCATCTGGATGTGCCGGCGGAACTTCTCCGGCGCAATATCCGGCACGCCAAACGGATGCATGTGCGCCTCACCCCAGTTGCCGTAAGAACGGATGTCAAGCACGGCAATGCGCGGGTCGCCGTCGTAGCGGGCCGCATAGGCTCGAAGGAAGCGGGCGAACTTGTCGAGGAAGATCGGGTCGTCGAATAGGGGAGCAACCTTTTTGCCGGGGGTGCCGGTGGTCGAATACTGCGGCTTCAAGTTAATTTCGATTTTTTTGGCACCGGCGTCGAACACCCAGCGCGGCGTGACATAGCCTTCGGGGTCGCGGCTGTGCGTGTTGGCACACATGACGCCGATGTTACAGACGCGCCCGATTTTGCCCCACGCCTCGAGAAAGCGGTCTATCGGCGCCCAGTTGTATTGCCCTTCCTTCGGCTCGAGGTCCGCCCAATTGAACCGCTGAACGCCCATGCCGAGCAGTTCGAGCACTTCCGGCGGATGGCGTTCGGGCAAGCCCATACCCGACCATCCCTTGCCGGGGTTGGTCAGCACACCCGCGCGGGGCTTGGGTTCGACCACAATGGCCGACTTTTCCTGTCCGGTTGCCGAAAAAAGCGCCGCGTCCCATCCTGCAATCGCGTACATACACAACACAATACCGACAAAAGGCAGGGCCTGATTCATGGGAGCTTTCCTTTGAAGAAGTCAGCCGGCCTTTCCGGAGGCGACAGCAATTGTGCAATTGTGGTGCCTGCCGATTTGCGTCTGTCAACACTTTGTGAAATCCCTCGGATTTTCCTGCTCTTTCAAGACTTTGTTTCACGCAAAGGCGCAAACTCACAGAGCACTTTTGTGATGTTGATTAGCCCCTGAGGAATCGAGCTTTTTATTCTCAGACAGGGGACCTTCTGGCAGACCCGCACATATCTTTCTTTTATTCCCTTGGCGTCTTTGCGTGAGGTCTCGTTCGGCTTGAACGCACTTAGCGAATTTTCCGTGTGCCGAATTCACCTTGACACACCCCTCGCGACCCGACAGCATCCCTTTTCTGTGTTTGACGCGTATGTCAGTTGCGCCGCGCTTACTTTCGCCGAGGAGATGAGGCATGGACTACGGTTTCACTGAACAGCAAATGATGATCCGCGACTTGGCCCGACAGGTCGCTGAGGAAAAAGTCCTTCCGGTTCGCGCCGAACTTGATGAAAAAGAAGAATTCCCCTTCGAGGCAATGAAAGCCCTCGCCGATGCTGATTTGTTTGGCATCTATATCCCCCAAGCCTATGGCGGATTCGGGGGCGGTGCCCTCGAACTGTGCATTGCCACCGAGGAACTCAGCCGCATCTGCGGCGGCGTCGCCGTCAGCTATGCCGCCAACGCCCTCGGCGCCTATCCGATCTTGCTGCACGGCACCGAAGAACAGAAGCAAAAGTATCTGCCCGACATCGCGGCGGGGCGCAAGTTCTGCGCCTTCGCGCTAACCGAGCCGAACGTCGGCAGCGACGCCTCCGCCGTCGAAACCACAGCCAAACGCGACGGCGACTATTATATTCTCAACGGCAGCAAGCAGTGGATCACCAACGGCGGCGTGGCCGGCACGCTTACGGTCATGGCCACGGTCAACAAGGCCAAAGGTGCGCGCGGCCTGACCGCCTTCATCATCGAGTCGGGCATGCCCGGCTTTACCCTCGGCAAGAAGGAGAAGAAACTCGGCATCCGCTGTTCCGATACACGAGTCCTGTATTTTGACAACTGCCGCGTTCCCGTTGCCAATCGTCTCGGCCGAGAAGGCGACGGCTTCCGGGTGGCCATGAATACATTCGACTGCTCGCGGCCGGGCATCGGTGCGCAGGCGGTCGGCATTGCACAGGGCGCCTATGAAGAGGCGGTCAAGTTTGCCAAAACCCGCGAGCAGTTCGGTCAGAAGATCATCGGTTTCCAAGCCATCCAACACATGCTGGCCGACATGGCCACGCAGATCGAGGCCGCCCGCCTGCTGGTTTATCAGGCTGCACGCGAAGTGGACAAGAACAGCAAAGACGGCCCCAAAATCTCGGCCATGGCCAAAATGTATGCCAGCGACGTCGCCATGAAAGTAACCACTGACGCGCTGCAAATCTGCGGCGGCGCAGGCTACATGCGCGAGTATCCCGTCGAGAAGTACTTCCGCGATGCCAAGATTACGCAAATCTACGAAGGAACCAACCAAATCCAGCGTAATGTGATTGCGCTGAGCATTATCCGCGAAAGCAGGGACTGGAAATAAGGCAATGCACTCCGGAAAGGTCTCTCAATGAGAATCGTTGTCTGCATTAAACAAGTGCCCGACGTCACCGACGTCAAAATCAATCCCCAGACCAACACCCTCATTCGCGAGGGCGTGCCCAGCATCATCAATCCCTTCGACACCTACGCGATCGAGGAAGGCGTCCGGCTGCGCGAGAAATACGGCGGAACGGTCATCGTTCTCACGATGGGACCGCCGCAGGCGGAAACTGCACTCCGCCAAGCCATTGAAGCCGGTGCCGATGAAATGGTCCTCCTGAGCGACCGTGCGTTTGCCGGCAGCGACACGCTGGCAACCTCCTACGCTCTGGCGGCGGCCATTCGCAAAATCGGCAGCGTGGACATCATCCTCTGCGGCAAGCAGGCCATGGACGGCGACACCGGGCAGGTTGGCCCGGGAATTGCCGAGTTTCTCGATCTGCCTTTGATTACCTACGTGAAAAAAATCGAGGAGGTCGAGGTGGGCAAACGCATCCGCGTTGAAGCTATGAACGACTATGGCTACGATGTGTATGAGGCGCCGTTGCCCTGCGTCATGACCGTGGTGAAAGAAATCAATGAGCCGCGCATGCCCTCGCTGCGGACAAAAATGAAAGCCAAGTCCGCCAAACTAACCACATGGAAGGCCGAGGACATCGGAGCACCGCCCGAACGAATCGGTCTGGCGGGCTCGCCGACCGCGGTCTGGAAAATTTTTACGCCCAAACCGCGCTCCGGCGGCGAGATACTTCACGGCTCTGTTTCGGAAGTGGCTGACCAGCTTTACGCCAAGCTGAAAGAACGACTCGTGATCTAGTCTCTGATCTTTTTCCCCGTACGGATTTGGCGCGTCATTGTGAAGGGCCACTTTTGGGGGTCCCGCAATGACGCGCCAAACGCTTTTGTCCAAAAAATCATCCAGAAATCATCTAGCCCGCTTACTGTCAGGGGATGTTGCCTATCAGCGGGGGCCTGCCCTCGATGCCCCGCGTCGGCTTTTCGAGCGCCGACGGCTTCCGTCGGTGCCTGACAACAACCCCTCTGCCCGCGGAGCCGGTGGCGCTCGGAGAGCCGACGAGGGAGGGGCCGTCCCAAAGATGGGCGCCTTCCTCGGCGTCCAAATTGGGATTTTATCAGGGAAACTGTTTGCGGTCGTGGTGGTGGCCAACCTTCCACGGCGCCGAATTCCATAATGACGGTGCGGCGGGAGAAAAACCTCAGGGTGCGTCCGACGGCAAGACGATTCACTTCTGCATTGCATTTCCGCCCGAGGTTGGCTACACACCCTTTTCCCGGCTGAAAAACCGATGCTCCACTGCCGGGAAAGGCTTCAGGCGTTGCACAAAAAGCGGAAACCGTGAGAGCGCGAATCCTCCAACGATACGTATTGCTCGAACTAGCCAGTCCCGCTTTGATGGGTCTGGCCGTGTTCACCTTTGTCCTGCTTGTTACGAACCTCTTTCGCCTCATGGACCTTCTGGTCAATCGGGGCGTGCCGGTATTTCTGTTCCTGCAATTCCTGTGGACGCTGCTGCCGCCGCTGTTGATCGTCACCGCCCCGATGGCCTTTCTCGTGGGGGTCTTGCTGGGTGTGGGGCGTTTGGCTGCCGACAACGAAATTATGGCCATGCGCACCAGCGGTGTGCATTTGTTCGGCGTGTTTGCGCCGGTTCTGGTTGTTGCCGCACTGGCCGCCGCAAGCCTGTACTATGCCAATGCCGCCTATGTGCCCCGTCTTGTCCGAACGAATCTGTATCTTCTCGACAAAATTAAATACATCGTGGCCGGCAATATCGAGGCGGGCCGGGTCTTCAAGCCCGAAAGCGATATGGACGTCGCCCTCTATTTCCGCCGACGCAATCCGTTGACCCAGCGCATGGAAGGGGTAACGGTCAAAGTGCTCGTGGGCGATGCCGCCACCCGACAGGGAAAAGCGGAAATTGTGGCCACGGCGCGGGAGGGCCGCATCGAGCCGAATGTCTTTGCCCAATCCATGGATGTCGTGTTGACCAGCGGAACCCTTCACCATTTTGACACCTCGACTTCGATCAGCGAAGTCCGTTACTACACGGCGCGGTTCGGCGAACTGTATTACAAGATCGCCCTGACGTCGCGCGAGGACCTCAGCCGCGACCGGCAGGCGCGAAAGCCGCGCGAAATGACCACGACGGAAATCCGCCGGTCGCTTGACGACCCGAATCTCCGTCGCGAAAACCGCTATGCGCTGGCCGCCGAAATGCATCAGCGCCGCTCGATCCCTCTTGCCTGCGTGGCCTTTGCCCTTTTGGGCGTACCTTTGGCCATTCGGGTCCGGCCGACGGGAAAGGCCGTTGCTTTTTCCATCGCTTTTGGCTTGATTTTTTTCTATTATGTGATGTTGAAGTGGGGCGTTTCGTTGTGTCAGAACGAAGCGGGTGTTGGTGTTTTTATCATTTTTTTGCCCAATCTTCTGGTCGGCGTCACAGGGGCGGTGCTCTTTTATCGCACGTTGCGGCAGTAGGGCGTTATCCGTATGATTCGAGCACACATACGGCACAAACAGGCAACGGCGGGCTTATCCGGTCTGGCCGCAGCGGTTCTGTGGTTTGTAACCGCGCTTGCCGCCTTTGGCGCCGCAGCGCCCGATTCGGTCCCTGCCGGAATGGACGAAACGGAGTATGATCGCTTGCGCCGTCCGGCGGCATGGAGCAGCCTCCCGGAATTTATCTCCCCCGAGGTCCTTGCAGGTCTTAGCGCCGATGTTCGCGCGGCCCTGCAGCGCGATTACGCCGAGCGAGGACGCATTCAAGTCCAGTCCGACCGCTATCTCGACTATGACGAGGAGCGGAACATCATCTATTCCAATGCCCGCACGCGCATTCGCTTCGACCGCTATTTGCTGGAAGCCGACCGCGTCCTCGTTCAGGTTCCGTTGCAGGAAATCCAAGCCGAAGGCAATGTGATCCTGACGGCGTGGCAGGATGTGGATTTGCAATACAAGAGTTCTGAAATCCACGCCAAATCCATGGTCTTCAACTACAAGTATTTTCAGGGTATCGCCAACGAGGTCCGCGGCCAGCACGACGTGGTGTATTTCAAATGCGCCACGCCCAAGAGCGGTCTGCCGCCGCTGGAAATGGTCGGACGCGATGAAATCGTCCTGCGCGACGCCCAATTCACCACCGACGATTTCCCCGATCCCCAATATTCGGTTCAGACGCCGGATGCGGTGCTCATAGTCGGCGAACGAATTTTCATGCGCAACGCCGTGCTGCGCGTGCGCAAAATTCCTGTCTTTTTCCTGCCTGTTTATACCAAGTCGTTGCGCGAAAAGTTCCCCTGGCATGTCACGTTCGGCGCCGGAAGCCGCCTCGGCCCCTATGTCCGCGTGCAATATAATTTCTGGCACTATCAATACGAACCCTCATTTGAGAACCCCGACCGGCTGGAGACCCGCAGCTTGGGCCACGCCACCGCCAAACTGGACCTGTTCGGCAGCCGCGGCGTTGGGACGGGACTAGACTACCGATACAGCTTCGATTTTGAAAAACACCAAGGTAATACCTCGCTCTACTTTATGCCCTTCGACAATTATCGCCGCACCACCGAGGACGGCGGCAGCAATTCCCGCTGGCAGCTGTTCGCCCGCCACCGCTCCGACCTGCGCGACGACCTTAAACTTCACCTCAATGCGGACCTCATGAGCGATCCCGAATTTTACTGGGATCTTATAGACCCCTTCGAGCAGGAAGAGCGCGGACGGTTGCCCGAGCGTCGCGCCCGCGCCGCCCTCACCTACTGGAAGGACGACTATATTGCGCGAATCCTCTTTGATGTGAAACAGCGAATCTCGCGCGACCGGATCACCAATACGGCCGAACCGCTGGACGACGACGCCGACTATGACATTTCCCCCAACGAAAGGATTTCGCGCCGCGCCAGCCGTCGCGACGGCCTCCCCTCGTCCCGCTATGGCTTGGCGTCGCTTCGACTGCCCCAGCTGACGTTTGCGACCAACCACCTGCGGCTCAGCACCAACTCGCCGTTGTTCTATGCGCTCGACATTAACTTCTTCAACAACCTCGACAAGGGTCTCAACTTCCGCTCGACCCGCGACGACTCGTTTGTTCTCGGACTCGACATCTATCAACAGATCAGCTACCTCTTCAAATTTTCCGAACGCTATACCCTCCTGGCCCAAGTGGGCGCAGGGCTGGGCATTCTCAACCGCTGGGATGATTCCTACCACTGGCGGCCGCAGGATTTTCTCCGCCAGACCGGGACGACCGACGGCAACTTGATGTTCGGCGATCTCAACGACTTTATGCGCCGCGACATCATCTATGTGGATGACAACACCTTCCGTATTGCCGGCAGCAACCGCGAGGTCTCGCTCAGCGATGTCTCTCCGGCTTATTTTTACGCCGACGCGCAACTTCGCTTTCAGGGACGCTTCACCGATTCGCTGACCGGCAACATCAACTACATCCTCCGCGAGGGAACGAAAAACTCCCTTGCCGAGTTCTACGAGTCCATCGGCAATCGAACCGCCCGCGACGACCTCTACAACTACCGCGTGCGCAAACACTGGATCACCGGCGACCTGACCTACCGCCTCGCGTATCCCGACATTATGGTGCGGGCGCTGGCCGGACGCAACCTTCAGTCCAAGTCCGACATCTATTCCGGCGAGCAGATTCATTACGCCGGCATTGTCAGTTCCTACCGCAACCAGCCGCGCACGTTCCGCCTGTCCGGTGCGATTATGTATGAGCAACGACAAATGCGCGATCCGGGCGACCCCTTTGAGTATCAGCGCGACAGCCTGATCACGCGATTGTCGGCCGCCTATGCCCCCATCGGCCGCCGCTGGTGGATCGAGGGCGACCTTCTGCTGCTCGAACCGCTGACCAACGACCCGGCGGGCGACACTGTCGAAAGCCTCTCGTCGCGCCGGCTCAACCGCGACCTGTTCTATTTCTTCTCGGAAAATGAGAGCGAGCGGATTCTCGACGTATGGGTCGGCCGCAAGATTAGCGAAAAATGGACCGCCGAACTCGGCACGGAATATCACAGCCGATACGGCGGGTTGCGCGACGTCCGGCTCCTTCTGACGCGCGATTTGCACAATGCCCTCGCGCAATTTCAAATCCGCTACCGCCGGACGCCTTACAAAGAGGTACCCACGCAATTGCAATTTAACTTCAGTCTGACGTTCAAACTGCCCGGGCCGATGGACACCGTCAAAGCCCCGCGCGCACGGGTTCTGATGAACGAACAGCGCCTGATCGAACTCGCCGAAGACCCGCTCTTTGTCACCGAGCGTGAAAGCCGTCCGCAACCGACGGCACGGCCTGTGTCCGCCTTGTAACGGCCCGTCCGCCCCCGGCGAGGAACCCGCCCATGTCCGCACGAGAAGCGATGCTCTATTCGCAAAAACCCGACGGCGTGGTCGAATGCCGCCTTTGCCACCATCGGTGCACCATCCGGCCCGGCAACCTCGGCATTTGCCAGGTGCGCGAAAATCAAAATGGCACGCTGGTCTCTTTGGTTTATCGCCGGTTAATTGCCCAACACGTTGACCCCATCGAAAAGAAACCGCTTTTCCATTTCCTGCCCGGCTCGGTCTCTTACAGCATCGCCACGGCGGGCTGCAATTTCCGCTGCCTGTTCTGCCAGAACTACAGCATTTCGCAAATGCCCCGCGACGAGCAAACCATCGAGGGGGCCGACGTGGCCCCTGAACGCATCGTGGCCGAAGCGCGCGCCCGCCGCTGCGCCACAATCTCCTACACCTACACCGAACCCACGATTTTCTTTGAATACGCCTACGACATTGGCCGCCTCGCGCACGAGGCCGGCATCCGCAACGTGTGGGTCTCCAACGGCTACATGACGCCCGAAGCTCTCGATACGATTGCCCCTTATCTCGACGCCATCAATGTGGACCTCAAGGCTTTCAACCCCGACACGTATCAGAAAATGATGGGTGCCAAGTTGGACGGCGTGCTCGAAACACTTCGCTTGTTCCGCCCGCGCAACATCTGGCTCGAAGTGACCACGCTGGTCGTGCCGGCAATGAATGACAGCGACAAGGAACTGAATCAGATCGCTGAATTTGTCGCTTCGCTGGGCACGGAAGTCCCGTGGCACGTCAGCCGGTTTCATCCCGACTACAAAATAGACGGTCTCGGCCCGACGCCCGTTCGCACGCTCGAACGCGCCGTTGCCATCGGCCGCGCCGCCGGATTAAAATATGTCTATTCCGGCAATGTTCCCGGCGACCCCAACGAACACACGTACTGCCCCTCGTGCGGCAAATGTCTGATCGAGCGCATCGGCTTCTCTCTTGGGCGATATGCGATTGAAAACGGCGCGTGCAAACACTGCCACACTCCGATTGACGGCGTGTGGGAATAGCGACGCCATGTCAGGAAGGTTTTTTGTCAGTTGAAAACGCAACTCTCTCTGCGGCAGAAATGCAACCCGACAACTCCGAAGGCGCAAAAGGATAAAACCATGTCTTCCACGCAGCGACCCCTGTTCATCTTATGGACCTCTGCCATTCTGCTGTTGGTTGGATCAGCCGTGCCGGCTGCAGCGGCGCAAAACCGCCCGGATGCTCTCCCCGCCGCGATGTTCGGCACTTTGAACCTACGATCCTTCTCCGGGCAACCCGACACTGTTCCCGTTGAGCGCGCTGCAACCTATGTCTCCGCCACCGTTTCGATTGCAGACTATCAGCCGATGTTTGACAGCGATTTTCAAGTCTACGACGACGGAACGTTTTACACCCTTCAAGGCCCCGTTCCCATTCACGGCTATCTGGCCTATCGCCGCCGCATCGAAACGCCCGGCTGGCCCATTTCCGGCCAGTGGATTTCGCTCGACGCCGCCGGCACGCTTCGCCAGCACGGCTTTGTCGCGCTCGATGAAGACGGCGATGAAACGGACATCTTTTTCAACCAGCCGATTGTCTGCGGCACAGCCAATATGAAAACGCCGCGGACATTCACCGGCTCGGCCGACTTTGAATGGGATGGTTTCGACGGCACCATCACTCTCTCGTTTCAATATCTCGGCGAGGACGTCGAAACCGTCGTCCGGACGCCTGCCGGCGTATTCCGCCGCTGTCTGGTCGTGCGCGAGAACGACCACCTTGTTATTGACGACCTCGATGTGGACAGCCGCGTCAGCAAGACCATTTATCTGGCCAAGGGCTGCCGCGAGGTCGCTCTCAACGACCCGATCGAGTCGCCTCTCTTGACGAATTGCCGAATCGGCGGTCGCGGTCTTCCGTCGCCCGGCGCGCGCAACGCTTCCGCCGAATCCCACACCCTTCCCACGCGTATGTTTCCCGGAACCGTCCGGCCGGTCAGCATGACGTTTCGCAACACAGGTCTTCTGCCGTGGCATCCTGACGATGCATTTCGGCTGGCGGCCGTCGGCGACAGCGATCCGTTTATCGCCGGCAACCGTCTTTTTATTGCACCGGGTGTAACTGTGCTGCCGGGGGAATCTTACACCTTCTCCGCCGACTTCGCCGCCCCCAATGTTCAGCTCTGCTACATCACCGACTGGCAGATGGTGCAGGACGGCGTCGAGCTGTTCGGCGATGTTCTCTGGCACGTAACCTGTCTGGACGCCAGCGCGCCGGCCAATCTCGCTTTCACTGTCCGCGACTCGTCGCCGACAACCCCGCTTCAGACATCGCCCGGAGCACCGATCGAATTCGGCGCGTTCCTCGAAAACAACGGCGGCGCCGATGCCGGGCCGTTCTGGTTCGAGTTCTGGGGCTCGCGCACCGGCGGCCTGACTCTCGACGCCTTCCTCGCCGATTCCGCCGTTANCCCCGGCATCGGCTCCGGGTTGGGCTACCGGTTCGGCTGGCGCAAATCGCTTTACAACATTCCCGATGGCCCCTATACGATTGTCTTGGTCGCCGACCGTCCGAATGCAGTGGCCGAAGGCGATGAGCGCGACAACCGTGCCGCAATCGCCGGCAAGCGTCTGGTCGTGATTCGCCCGCAAACCAACGCCGACCTTGCCATCAAAAACTTCTCCCTCGGCCCGAACCCCATTTACAACGGCAACCCCATTCAACTCGGCGGAAAAGTCTGGAACGCCGGCACGGACGACAGCGGCCCCTTCTGGATTGAGTTCTGGGGCGCTTACGACCGCGACAACCCCCAACTGAATTTCTTCCTGTGTGATTCGATCTTCGTGCCCAATCTGGCCGCCGGCACTACGATCACACTGACCAGCTATACCCGCACGCTTTACAACTGCCCGGCGGGCCATTTCAAAGCCGGCATCTATGTGGACCGCCTCGATCAGGTCAACGAAAAGAACGAAACCAACAACTACGCCTTTCTCAACCGCACGTTCAATCAGTCACTTGCGGCGGGAGGCGATTTCGATGCGCAACCGGTCATGCGCGCCGCCGGCCCCGATCTTGTCGTCGGCATGGCCGACTTTCATCCGTGGGGACCGACCTCGATCGCTCCCGGCTCGAACCTTCGGCTGTGGGCGCGCGTGGAGAACCGCGGCGATGCCCCCAGCGGCCCCTTCTGGCTTGAATTCTGGGGGTCAAAACTCGGCGGCCTGACCCTCGACGCCTTCCTCGTCGAAAGTCTCCCCATGCCCGCGATTGCCGCAGGCAGCTCGATCACGCTGGACCTGTTGCGCCCGCTGAATTCCATTCCCGACGGCCCTTATACGCTGACGGTGGTGGCCGACCGTATCAATGAAGTTGCCGAAACCAACGAAACCAACAACACGCGGGTGGTGAGCGGGCGGCGCGTGCTGTGTGTGCGGCCGCCGACGAGCGCCAACTTGGTCGTCAAGGACTTTACCTTCGGCAGCGCTTTTGTTCCCCTGCATCGCGGCCAGGTCATTACGCCTTCCGGCTACGTGCAAAACGTTGGCATCCATCACACCGGGCCGTTCTGGATCGAGTTTTGGGGGTCGCGCAATCAGGACTATCCGGGACTGGAGTTCTTCCTGTGCGATTCGATTCCGGTGGCCGATCTTGCGCCCGGAACGTCGGTCAGCCTCGCGGCATTCCCGCGGACACTTTACACGGCGATGCCGCTCGGCAGCGTTGCGCTGATTCTTTTCCCCGACCGCAACGATCAGGTGGCGGAAACCAACGAGACGGACAATTACGCCATCCTCCGCAACCGAACTGTCGCGCCGTAAGGGGTTACAGCCGGGGCCTCCTGTTCAATCAAAGGGGAATACCGGCCGGGGCCATGATCAAGGAGTGACGAGGATGGTACAACAACGGCTTTGGCTCAAGTGCTTGCTTCCCCTGATCCTGATTGCTTTCCCGTCCGCCGCTCAAGACCTCAAGGTCATTCGCGAGTTTCCCCTCGACACGCCGAACCCGGCCCTGAAGCTTGGCAAGACATACCGCGTTACCTTCGGCGATGTTGACGGCGACGGCGAAATGGAAATCGTTCTCAACAATGGAACAATGATGACCTGCGTGTATAAGCTCAACGGCACCAAACTTTGGGAAATCTACAACCCCTCCGGCCAGCGACACTGGGACCCTTGGCACCCGTGGATCGCCCCGGTCTGGGACCTCAACAACGACGGCAAGGATGAGGTCGTCACCTACATAAAAGACAAGCAGGACGGCAAAAACTATATTGCCATTGTCGAAGGCCCCACCGGACGCATCCTTAAGAAAGCCCCGTTCAGTTACACCGGCAACGAACCCAAGCGGATGATCGTCGCCTACACCCGCAGCAAGACATCGCCCAGCATCTACTTCACTTACCTTGGCAATCCGAAGGAACTCTCCGAATATGATGTCAACCTCAACCTCGTCCAAGTCATACCCCTGCCTGTCAATGCCAATGGCAAGAGCGTCAACGGGCACCATATCTCGGCGATTGACATCACCGGCGACGGTCTGCACGAGCTGTTCACCGGCCGCGCCATCCTCAACAGCGACGGCTCGCTCTTCTGGATGATCCCCTATCCCAACCTCAACTGGGACCACGTGGACGAAAACATCGTGCTCGATTTGGATCCCGACCTTCCGGGGCTGGAGGTAATCTCCTATGGCGGTTCGGGCATGATGGTGACCAATCTTCGCCAAAGAAAGATCCTGTGGACCAACAACTACAATCTCCAACATGTCGTGGTGGGGCAGTTCGACGCCAACATCTCCGGCCCGCTGATCATGGGTGCGACCAAGAACGATGGCCAGGGCCGCAAACAATTTTTCATCTTCGACCCCAAAGGGAAGATTGTCCGTCAGTGGGAAGGCCAGCGACCCGGTCCGACTACCATCATAGACCTCGACGGCCGACGCTCGGTGGACGATATCTTGGCCGGCAACCGGGTGGTTCTGAATCCGCAGTTTGAGGTGGTGATCCCCGAGACTTGGCCGTTCACCCAGCCCCAAGACGCTGTACTCGAGTGGCATCCCTATGCCGCGGTGTATGACATTTTGGGCGACTCGCGGGAAGAACTCATCGCCCTGCGCGAAGAAAAACTGGTCATCGCCCACGACGTGAGCCCCGCCGACAGCCTCGGTCCGTCCGTCCGTTTCGATCGCCTCTACCGCTTCCGCAACGCCAACGCCAGCCAGAACCGCATCTACTTCAAGTTCCCCGCCGCAAACGAAAAAGAAATTGCCGCCGACAAGAACAAAACGTTCTGAGTTGGTCCGCATTCTTACAACAACTTGGTCAGCTATTGCGTACCAACACAGTGCTTCATCGTTTGGCATCCAAGGGAAGGCGACCCGCACGGGAGGTCTTGAGGTTCAGAACCAGACACTGATCGGCCTTCAAACCAAAGAAGGCGACGGTTTTGCCGTCCGGAAGAAAAACTCTTACGTCCACCGTTGTGTGTTTCCCCAAGCCGAAATGGGCGTCGAGTGCACCGCCGCTCTTGTAGCTGTGGTTGCCGTGAATCCAGCGAAATTGCTTCATGCCGGCGGCGGTGAGTTCGACGCGCGCACCGATCAACTCGGCGTCCGTCACCCCGCTAAATTGCAGCCGCAACCAGTGGTTTTCTTTTCCGCCGTGCAGACCGGTGTTCCAGTAAACCTTGCTTTCGTATCGCGCCATGCTCAACGCCTGGCCGGTGTTGTCGGGGTCGGCAGCGAACACAAGATCAAGCAAGCCGTCGTTGTTGAGGTCGGCCGCCTCGCCGCAGATGCCCATGCCATCGAGGCCGCTCCATGTGGTCGGTTTCGGCTCGAAGGTGCCGTCGCCGCGATTCATGAACAACAAGGCGCGTGTTTCGAGATTTGGCGATTCATGGCGGTCGAGAACAACAAAATCCTGCCAGCCGTCGTTGTCGAAGTCGCCGAAAACTGCATCGGCAAAGTAGGGGCGACGTTCCATCGGGTTGACACGCACTCCGGCGCCGACCGGCGGCGCTGGCGCGTCGAAAAACTTGAACCAGTCGCGATAGAGCCAGTTGAGGGGGTTCAGGCCGGCCGCATGTGTCGCTTCCTCAAACTGAAATCCGCCTTTGTTGCGCCAAAACCGCCCGCTGACGTATTCGCAGCGCGGCGCCCAACCGGGGCTGGCCGGCCCGACGGCGAGCACGTCTTGCAGGCCGTCGTTGTCCACATCGGCCAGCGAAATGTACGGCAGGCCCGGCGCTTTGCCGATGGGCGTGAAGGTCTTCTTGTCGTCGTTGAGTTTCAGCCGCGCCTCGCAGGCCAGTCCGTTGCCGGTAACCTTCTCAAACTGGAACTTGCCGGTTTCCGCCAGCAGGTTTTTCCAACAGAACACTCCCTGCCGATATTCGACCGGCGAGTAGGGCAATGATGGGTCGCGGATGTCCACGTGATAGCTTTGGAGCAGGTCTAGGTCGCCATCGTTGTCAAGGTCGCACAGGTTGATGTCGGGGCCGGCCTTGTCCTTGGTCGAGTCGTGGTAGAAGCCGCCGAAATCCGGCACAAGCGGCGTGCCGCCGATGTCCTCGAAGCGGCCATCCTCGAACTTGGGGCCGTTGGGCCTGAACATGTAGAGGCGGCTGTGGGGGAACCCGCCCAGGGCGTTGCCGATATTGTCGCAGCCGACGGCGATGTCGAGCCAACCGTCGCGGTTCACGTCGCCCAACGACGGCTGGCGGTTGTACGCTTTTTCATTCTGAATGCCCATCTTCGCCGACACGTCGCGGAATACATCCCACGCGCCTTCGCTGAGGTAGAGGCCGTTGCCGAGTTTCTGGTCGCGGGGATTCGATTGGCCGCCGGACATCTGCGCATGACGCGTGACGAACAAATCGAGGAACCCGTCGCCGTTGAAGTCGGCCAGCACCGGCACTTGGCCGCGCCCAAAGCTGTCCGGCGACACCTTCGAGTCGAGCAACTTTACCGTGTGGGGACGGAACTTGAAGCCGCCTTCATTGAGGAACACGCGCAGCTTTTCGCCCGCGCCCCAACTTCCTGCCGCACTGCGCGGCGGCGAATACGCGGCTATAATGTCGGGCAGGCCGTCTCGGTTCAGGTCCACAATCGCGAGGCCGTTCATGCCCTCCTGAATACCGGTGAAGCCGGGCACAATAATGCTTTCGAACAGTTGACCACGCCCCGCCGCATCGCGTGCCGGATCGCCGTCGGGCATTTTTTTCAGCGGCGGCTCGCCGGGTCTTTGCTCGGCGATTTCCTCCTTGTGCGGCGCGGGCTTGATATTGCCAAGTTGCGCTGCAACTCGCCCAAGGGGCTTTTGCCGTTGGGCCGATGCCGGCGCGGCGACAGGGTCTGCGGAACGTCGCGCGGCGAAATACGCCTGCACTTCCTCGAGGGTCAGGGAACCGTCTTTGTTTTTGTCTGCCGCGCCGAAGAATTGCAGCGAACTGCCCTCCGCGCTGCTGACCTTGCCGTCATTGTTGGCATCGAGTTGCTTGAAACGCTCGCCAAGGCCGCCGGCGGCGGGCGCTTTCCGTTCCTGTGCAAAGAGAGTGAGGCAAGCGAGAATCGTGGAAAGGCCGACAAGTGTGAGGGGTGTTTTCATGGGACCACCTCGTTCGATGCGGTTCTGCAAATCCACGCGTCGAATTTGTCAAAACGCGGGCTGCCGGAAAAAGCATATTAGGGCGTCCGGACTTTGTCCTCCGAGACGGCAGGATGTGATGCATATATGACGAATGACGTCGGGGCTATACTCCATAGGGATGCAAAGTTCAGGATGGTTCATAGGCGCCAACCCGCAGGCCGCTGGATCGTGCATTAGGGTCGAGCATCTGTTCCTTATTCCGCCCGGAAAGAACGCGCCTCGGCGAACCGAACGCGTCCGTCTTTGATCACACGGCGGACGACGGTGAACGGGCCGGCCGTGTCGGGCACGTTGAGCGGTACGACCCATTCGTGGCGATGGCCCGGTGCAACCGTGAGGCGGCCGGCTTGGCGCGAAAGCCCCTTGTCCTCGCGCCGGACTTCCATTTCCCAGTCGAGCTGGTCGCCGCTCCACTCTTCGTTGAAGAGCACAAGCCGGCGTTGGACGGTTGAACCGGCAGGCAGCACGGGCAATGGACCACCGGGGCGCAGTGGCGCGATGCCGAGTTCGTCATAGTCCCGGTCGAAAAGCGCGACGGCGAGGTTCGAGTTTCTCACTACTTCAACACGCCAAGAGCCGGGGGGCTCCGTGCGGGTCCAAAAAAGCGTTTTGGGGCGGAAGTCGGCGATGCCGATATATCGCAGGCCGCGGTTCCAGAGGCCGAACCAATCCTTGGTGTTCTCGGCACGGGCCTGACGGGCCGCAGGCGTGTCGCCCATGCCGGGCGCTGTGAGGGACGTCTGGAAGTATTCGCCCACCGCAACCGGTTTGCCGGACACAAGCAGGCGCCGCCATGCGTACAGACTGGCGTCGGGTTTATCCGGAGCGAGACCGGGGTAATGGTAGGAAACGATGTCCTCGTCTCGGACCTCACTGTTGCCGTGATAGACAATGGGGCGGGTGGGATCGTGCGCGCGGGCAACGGCGCCGATGGCCTTGAGCTCCCCGACGGAAAGGCCCTGATGGTTTTTGTATTTCGGCCCCATCTCGTTGACAACGCTCCACTGGACAATGCTCGGATGATGGCGACGGGCGCAAATCCACTGTGGAATCCAGCGGTGAACGTTGGCAAGATACTCGGCTTTGACGCCGGGCGGCATGGGGGCGCGCGAGTCAGGGCGGCCATAGACGGCGCTTTCACAGACGATGAACAGGCCGAGTTCGTCCGCGAGGTCGTAGCAGTAGCCGGGTGCCGGACGCATGTGCCAGCGCAGGGCGTTCATGCCGAGGTCCTGCTTGAGGATGCGATAGGTTTCCGGCAGCGCGGCAGGGGTCTGCATCTCGGGCGGTAT
>JAOAGV010000079.1 GCA_026415575.1 Candidatus Sumerlaeia bacterium | reverse complement strand
TCGTCGGCAGCGTCAGATGTGTATAAGAGACAGACCGTGACGCGGACGTTTTCGGTTTTTTCGCCGGCGGCATTGAAACGGGCGGCACGAAACGTCACGTCGAAAGTCTGCCATTCGTCGTCGGCGATCTGGGGGAAATTGCGCGCGGGCGGTTTGCAGGCGTTGGCCGTCGGCGTGATCTCGCCGTAAAGCGAGCCGCACATGTGCGAGTGAACAGGACGCTGATAGTCGTCAAAGATCTGGATTTCATAGCGCTGCAAAATATAAATGCCCGCGTTGCTCCCTTTGGGCACTTGGTATTCGCAGTGAAGTTGGAAATCGCGAAACAGTTTTTCGGTGATCAAGTTTGTGCTGGGCGTTTGATTGATCACGATGCCGTTTTCCACGCGCCAGCCGTTCTTCCCCTTGGGGTCGGCCAGTTTCCAGCCGGTCAGATCGCGCCCATTGAAGAGGTCTATCCATCCGCCGGCGCTGTCGGCCGCATCGAGAGGTGCGACGGAAATCGCCAGAAATGAAATCCACATTGCCGCCATACTACGCCATTGCATGGGTGAAACTCCTTTCGTGGTGTTGGGTTGAGTGTAGTGATTACTTGGGCCCGACGGGCGAATGCGCTTTGGCGCCGGCCGGCGAACCGTTCAGCCATTGGGTAAATAGCGGATTGCCCTGCAAAGGGGTCAGATATTTGTCCTCCCGCGCCCGTGCGCGAATCTTCTCGCCGCCATACGAGGTCGCCACGTCCAAACTTCGCAACGCCGTATCTATGTCGGCGCGGGCGGCCGCCGTGCACGCACGCTGATACCACGTCTCGGCGTCCGACGGGTCAAGGGCCAGCGCGCGTTGATATGCCTCCTCGGCCTGAACATGTTTGCCTTGCAGGAAAAGGCAATAGCCCAATTGCCGGAGGACATGCACATGGCGGGGGTCGAAAGTCAAAGCCTCGTTGAGCAAAGCGATGGCCGCGTCGGTTTGCCCGCGGTCCATTTCGAGCAAAGCCAAGTGATAGCGGGCGGGCACACGGCCCTTGTCCGTTTGCGCCGCTTGTTGGAAAAATGCCCGCGCCGCATCGGTTTTGCCTTGGCGGCGGGCAATGATGCCCAGATTGATCAGCGAATCCGCGTCGTTGGGTTTGAGCTCGAGTGTTTTGGCAAACGCTTTCTCCGCTTCAGCAAGATCATTGCGCTCGATATAAATGCGACCGATGTCATACCAGATGGCGGCGTGTTGGTCGGGATAGCGGAACGCTTCCTGATAAGCTTGCAGTGCGGCGTCGAAGCGGCCGAGGCGGCGTTCGGACAGGCCCAAGCCCAGCCAGACCTGCTGGTAGTCTTGCGGCGACCCCTGCCCGCTGTGGCTGAGGGCGCGGCGATAGGACTCGGCGGCTTGGGCGAATTTGCCTTCGGCGAGATAGTCGTCGGCAACTTGCTTGTGGAAACCGAACGTATCCAGTCCGCCTTTCCATTGTCCGGCCAAGGACCGTTCTTCCGGCCGGAGCGCCTGTTCGGCCAATCGGACATCCTCTTCGAGACGTGCCAGCCGCTCGTTGTAATCAATCTGGCCGCCGAAAACAGACCGCTTGTATAGTCCCAGCAGGAGTTTCGCGGACAAAAGCTGTTCGACGGGGGTGAAACCAACGGCATCGGCGTATTGCTCCGGCGGCCGCAGCCGTGCGAAGTCCCACACCGGACCGAACCGGCCGGCCAGAGGGCTGGCAGCCAAGGTCCGACAAAGGGCTTGTGCGATCAGGTGATGGCCGCCCAGCGTCGGATGAAGATGGTCGCAGGTCAATTCATAGCCGACGAGGCCGCCTTCGCACTGGCGGTTGAAGATGGATTCGAGGTCGGCCAGCAGGACCGGCGGTTCGTTGTTGGCGTGTGCCGCAGCGGTGTTGCGGATGATTTCATTGAAAACCGGACACGCGCGAAAATGAAGCGTGTCATATTCGAGGGCATCGTAGAAAGCGGTTCGCGCCACTTCCCATTTCTGCTGGAGTGCCAGACAGCGGGCCAGCCGAAAGTGGGCTTCGGCGTATTCGGGGTCGAGATCTATAGCGGCGCGAAACATCGTTTCGGCGTCGCCGAGTCGTCCTTCTTTTTCCAGCCGAATGGCTTCGTCATAGAGACGCTGCCAGCGGGCGAGGTCGGCGGCCGAGAGGTCCTCGCGGTGGAGCGACCGCAACGGCGTGAGGTCTTTGACGTTCGAGACGACGGTGGTCAGGAGAATGGGAACGCCGGCGCGTTGGGCCTTGGCGACAATGGCCTCGAGGTTCTTGCGAAAGGTCCGCTCGGCGATGACATGTTGGCGGCTGTGGCGGCGGATTTCCGGATCGCGCGCCATGACGCGAATCAGCGCGGTTTCGAGTGGAACTTCAGGGCCGGGGCGAAGACGCTCGACGATCTTTTGCAAGGTTTGAAACAGCGCGGTCTTTTGCACGGTAATGAACAATCGAATGAATGTACGGTTGGCCGCGAAAGACATAAGGGAACCGACACCGTGGCAGCCGTAAAACTCATTGTGTGCCGAATAGAGAATGATCAGGTCCGGCTGCACGCGAACGACTTCGGGCATAAAGTCGAGGAAGGCATGGCTGTTCAGAGCTGTCAGACCGCAATTGATCACCTCGAACTTCTTTTCCGGATGGAGATCGCGAAGCATTTCGCGGAGAAAACCTGAAAAGGCGGCGCTTTGCGGATAGGGAAAACCGGCGGCTGTGGACTCGCCCACGGTGATGATGCGAATGGTGTTGGCGGGTTTTTGCACCGGGAACTCGACCGGCAGAGCTCGGGGAGCCGCGAGGGGGCGCCCACCGATGCGCCGGAAAAAAAACCGCTCCGACACGCGCCAGTTCACGCGATACACGGGCGTGCCGTCGGGCGCTCGGGCACGGATGAACAACCGCGTGGCTGTGTTCAGACCCAGAAGCCGAAGGATAACTTCGAACACAACAACAAGGAGAAGGCCAAAAAACGGGAGAGCCAGTTTAAATCCTAGCGGAATTCGTCGGCGGGGAGGTTTTGCCGGTTCTTCATTCGGATGGGGCGTCAAATTATCCTTTGTCCTTTTCTTGGCCATGCTACGAAAGAGTGTAACCCCAGATTTCGCAGATTCCACAGATTTCTTTCGGCGGATAAAACACCCATTGTTCAGCTGCCGACCATCTTGATCTCGTTCACCGCCTTAAAAATGTTTTCATGTTGGACGATGATTTCCATGTCGCTGGCGCGGCCGAGCATTTCAAGGTCCAGCTGGAGACGCTCGAGCGGGAGCGAGGACGGCAGGGTGACTTGAGCCAGAATAATAAACTGGCCGCTGTCCAGATAGGCGTAGAGGTCCTCGAAGTTGACGTCGTGGCCGGCGAGGAATGCCGCGATGCGGTGGATGGTGCCGGGACGGTCGGGCCCGCGGGCGGTCAGGACGTAGGTTTCGGCGTGCGGCTTGCCCGTTGGCACACCGGCTTGGCGCGGCATGACAAGCACTTGCAATTCGCCCGGGCGGTGTCCGCCTTGGGCGATTCGTTCCATGACATCCTCCGCTTTAACCCCGGCGGGAAAGAGGGCCTCAACGAGGACGGTGAAATAGCCGCGCATAACCGTCTGCGACAGACCGATGATGTTGCCCTGCAGGGCAAGGATTTGCTCCGTGATGTCATGGATGATCCCAACGCGGTCCACCGACATAACGGAGATGATGTAGCATTGGCTGTCAGGCATGGTGTCCATAGAGTCCTTTATTTCCCTCCAGTTTTCCCTTCTCCTTCACCTGCGTCCAAGATTATGTTCTCCGAGACCTTCTGGTTCATCCTCCATGGGATCTTCTTCTTTTCCGCCGGCCGGTTTCTAATTCGTCAGGCTTTGCAGCGGTGCAGGGATTCGGCCGCCGTGTCGGATGAACGCAGCACTCGTGCCGCTGTTGCGCACGGCCATGACGGGCGCCGAGCCGAACAGCCCTCCCCACGACACGGTGTCGCCGACTTTCTTCCCCGGCGCCGGAATCACGCGCACCGCCGTGGTCTTTTTGTTGATCACCCCAATGGCCATTTCGTCGGCAATCAGCGCGGCGATCGTGGCCGCGTCCGTGTCGCCCGGAATGACGATCATATCCAACCCTACGGAGCAAACCGACGTCATCGCTTCGAGTTTTTCGAGCGTCAGGTCGCCGGCGGCGGCCGCCGCTGCCAGCATGGCATCTTCGCTCACCGGAATAAATGCCCCCGACAGTCCTCCGACCGACGAGGAGGCGAACAGACCGCCCTTTTTCACGGCATCGTTGAGCAATGCAATTGCCGCAGTCGAGCCCGGCGCCCCGATCTTCTCCAGTCCCAGCACCTGCAGGATTTCGCCGACCGAATCGCCGACCTGCGGCGTCGGAGCAAGCGACAAGTCCACGATGCCGAACGAAACGCCCAGCGCCGTCGAGACCTCGCGCCCGATCAGTTCGCCCACGCGGGTGACGCGGAACGCCGTTTCCTTGATTCGCTCGGCGATTTGCTGAAACGTGGCGTTGGGCCGCTCGGCCAGCAGGCGCTCGAGCGCGCGCTTGATCACCCCCGGCCCGCTGACGCCAATGTTGATCACGCATTCCGGTTCACCCGGGCCACACAGGGCGCCGGCCATGAAGGGATTATCTTCGGGGATGTTGGCGAAGACAACCAGTTTGGCACAGCCGAAGCCGTCTTGCGCGGCGGTCGCTTCGGCGGTCTGTCGGATGATTTCGCCCATCAGCAGGACTGCATCCACGTTGATTCCCGCCGTTGAGGAGGCAACATTGATTGACGCACACAAGCGCCGGGTTTGCGACAGCACGGCCGGCAGCGACCGGATGAGCGTCTCCTCGCCGGCAGTCATGCCTTTCTGGACAAAGGCCGAAAAACCACCGAGCAGGTCCACGCCGACCTCCCGGCAGGCTTCATCGAGCGTTCGGCCCAAGCTCAGCGCGGTTTCGCGACCGTGGCCGGCAAGCAGAAATCCGGCGGGCGTGATGGCGATGCGCCGATTGACCACCGGAATGCCGTATTTGCGCGACACCCGTTCGCACTCGCGCACCAGACGCGACGCTTTCGAGACAATTTTATCCCGCACGCGCCGGCAAAGATACTCAGCCTCCGGACAGATGCAGTCGAACAGATTAATGCCCATGGTCACGCACCGCACGTCCAGATGCTCTTTCTGGATCATTTCAAGCGTGTCGAGAATGGACTGGCACTGGAGCATAGGCGAGACCTCTTCTGACGGGATCGGCCCAACTTGTCCAAGAAGCTAGGCCGATTGCCTGCGGCGGTCAAGTTACAAACCGTGTGCGGGGGAGGCGGAAAAATAAGAGGCGTAGGAGATACGGGTATCCAAGGGGTTGCTTTTTGACGCAAATGCTGCTGGATTCCCCCGACGCGCGGCCTATCGCACTTCATACACCCGGTAGCGGCCGCGTTCATAGACCAGCGGCGCGGCGATCTCCCGGCTGTCGGTTACCACGTAGCGCGCGCCATAGCGGCGGGCGACGGCCGGGAGCGCATCGGGCGCGGGGTTTTCATAAGCTTCCGAAACGGCGCGGTATTTTTCGTAAGCAATCACGCCGACTTCCGGCTCGTAAAGAACAAACGAAATCTCCTTGGCCGACCCCGCAATCGAGCGCTGCGCAAGCAGGGCAAACAAATTCCACGCAGGGGGGACAACCACGATGTCGGCCACGGCGGTGTTGTGCCGAATCCAGTCACACATGGCCGTAAAGTCCGGATCGAATTCAAGCGACGGGCGCTGCGGCACCGCGCCGCGATATTTCACATACCGCACGGCGTATTCGGGCCATGAGGCCGGAACAAGCAGGGTCGCGGCGAGAGCCACGGCGGCCAAACGTCGCGTTGCGCGCCCGCCGCCCGTCCACAAGTCCTCGATCAGCCATGCGCAAAAGATGAACAATGGCAGATACACCAAATGGAACGAGCGGAGAAACAAGTAGGATTTTTGGAAACCAATCGTTTTCCTTAGCACCGCCTCGACTGCCGCCCCGCCCACCGAATAGACCAGCACCGCCGCCAGAAAACTTGCTACAATCCGCCCGCCATCGCCCAAACGGCGCCGCCGCAGAAACAGTCCCGCCGCTCCCGCCGCACCCGGCAGCAGGATATGGAATCCCACCCAGCGCACGGTAGCGAACGGCGGCGGGAATGCGCTGTGGGGTATCTGCCGCCGCACCGCTTCGATCTGTTCGGGCGTGGCCGAAAACCCTTCGGCCTTGCGCTGCGCCGCAGCCCGCCGAATGGCATGGTTGACCTGCAGAAAATACGGCGCCGCCGCAAGGCTGAATGCCGGAACCGATACCGCGAGGATCATTGCGTGACGGAGCCGTCGTGCCGGTTGCGCCAAGAGCGTCAACCCGAAAATCACCGCCAGATACAGGGCCGACAGCGGGTGATAGTTGGCGACGATGCCCAGTGCAACAAAAACGCCGACCAATTGCCAGCGCCCTTGCCAGCGGCTGCACGCCAGAAGCAGCCACGGCACCATGGCCAGCGGAATGCTGCGCGGCAGACACGCGCCGAAGTCCGCGATTTGCCATTGCTGGCCCTCGAATGCCGCCCGAAACCACAGCGCGGCGACCGCCGCAACCAGCGCGATCCATGGCCGGGCGACCGTTTCGAGCATCAGCCGATATACACCAAACGCAAAAGCAATCAGCGACACCGCGCCGAGGAGGAAGAAGGCCCGCCGCACATCGCCCGCAAGCAGCGTCACCAATCGCAGAATGCCGAGATATGTGTTCGGGTAAATGTCTATTGGCCGCAGACCGGTTTCCGTCGGGAACAGCTCCGGCTGGCTGTATTTGAGCAGCAGGGTCGCAATGCCGATTTGATCGGAACTCAACGGGATGGAATCGAGCCGCGGCCACAGAAAGCCGAGAACGGCTCCGACGACGGCCGCGAGAATCAGAGGCGGCAGTGTCCCGATTGTGCGAGGCGAATCCGGTGTGGTGGAGACGCGGGCAGGAGTTGTGTCCATGGGAAAAACTCGTTGTTCAATGGAGTGGGTTGGATCCGTTCTATCCGTCGGATCCGTCCTGTTGGACAGACCCGTCGTATTGCTTATGGTGAATCGGGGCGGCCCGGCGCGGCTTCCTTTTCGGCGGCAGCCGCACAATGCGCATCGGGCAACAGTCCTCGCGTGCGAAGAAACCTGCTCATCAATTCAGCGGCGAGGCGATGGCCCTCCGCATTCCAATGCCCGCGCGAAACACCTTCGAAGCCGTGCAGCTTCACGCCCGTCTGCCGGTGATGTTCCAAAAACGGCTGCACCAGAATCAATGCCGGAATGCCATGCGCTTCCGCAAACTGCCCAAGCCGCCGGTCGGCATAGTCGAGGTCCCATTCGGGATGTTCGCGCAACGCCCGCTCGCGGGCCGCGGCGTCCACCTGACTGCCGGTCGTTACCGTCATGATGGCGAACGAGGAGCCGTCGTCGGCCACAGCACGGGCCAGTTCCAGAAGCAGCCGCTCGGTAACCGTCCATGCCTCGCGCAGCGCGTCGGTTGCCGGCGGGCCATACATGCCGTGGGCAAGGCCTGCTTCCACGGTCGCGCTCGTGGGAGAGGGGTTTGCGGCCGGCGCGGCGGCGAGGCGTCCGGCCGTGCGTCGCCGCCAGCGGTCGAAGGCCTGAGCCAGCGCTGAATGGTCGGTCACAAAATAGTACAGGGGCCCCCAGCGGCTCAGGACGCGGTGGCGGCGTGATTCGAGAAAACTGTTGTCCAATGCAAGGTCGCCGTTCTTCAGGACAAAATAGGGTCGCGGGTAGCCACCGCTGAGCGCACGCGAGTTGTCGGCGATGTCGTTGCCCGGACACATTACCAGCAGGACAAGGTCGGGGCGAAATGGCCGCACGTAATGAAGATAGGTCAGATACTCCTGCGCAGTGCCGTAGCCGGAAACGCCGAAGTTCAACACCTCGACATTGCGCAGCCGGCGCTCCAACTGGCGGCAAAAAGTCGCTTCCTCGCCAACCTGAAGCGCCTCGACGTAGGAATCGCCAAGCACGGCGATGCGAAAAACACCGGCGGGCTTTGCGAGGGAAACTTCCCGGCCGCGCAGACCATGCGAGTTGGTCATGTAGCGGGAAAAGCCCTCCTCAACATAGTAGCCGCGAAGGTTGGGCCGCAAACGGTGTCCGACCGTGTTGTCCAGCTGCAAAAACTGCGGCTGGGGAAAACGATACACCATCCGGCAGACAGTCTCGGCCGCAACGAGCGCAACCAGCGCGCTCGCGGCCAAACCGATTGCCGCAAACAACCGGCGTTTCCAGCGCGGCAAGGCCGGCAACGTAGGTTTTTCGGGAGCCGGATTGTCTTGTGAGGCGTTCACCGGCGAAACCGCAGATTCGCCGCGTGGCCGGCTTTCCGGCAGCGGCGACATTCGCACGAGATGACCGACAATTCTTGGGCAAAACGCCCAAGACCCTCTTATCTGACCTTGCCGGATTGCTTGATGCAATCAGAAAACCCGCACATGCCGTGCACGCGCGGAGCCTAATCGGGGATTGTGGCTCAGCCAAAGGATCGGCCGTGCAGCCGCTCCCGCCATCAGGCCAACGTCAGTTGGCCTCTCGCCAGCGGGCAACCTCCGCAGCCTCATTCCTTACGGCGTAAAAAGGCGATGTTGCCGTCCGGTCGGCCTTACTTTCGCTCGAGGCCGTACTTTTGGATTTTGCGGTAAAGGGTGGCTTGGCTGAGTTGGAGTTTTTTGGCGGCGGCGCCGACATTGCCGTCGCAGGCCCGCAAGGCGCGCTCAATCTCCAGTTTCTCCGTCAGCCAGAAGGGCAGCACCCCGCTGTCGTCGGCGGGAACGGGCGAGACGGATCCGTTGCGCGGCTTGCGTTCCACATTTTCCGGCAGCATGTCGAGCGTGATCAGTTCCCCCTGATTGAGCACGACGGCGTGTTCGATGGCATTAATCAGTTCGCGCACATTGCCTTTCCACGGACAGGCAATCATGGCATTGATCGCTTCCTCGCTGAAGTCGCGGAAACTCTTTCCATGGGTCTGCGACAACCGTCGCAGATAATAGCGGGCGATGGCATAAATGTCGCTGGCGCGATTCCGCAATGCCGGCACATGGAGATGGACGACATTGAGCCGGTAGTAAAGGTCTTCGCGAAGTTTGCCTTCACTGATGGCCTGCTGGGGGTTGCGGTTGGTGGCCGAGATGATGCGGACGTCGGAGGTGATTTTCTGCTCGCCGCCGATGCGCTGAAACTTGCCGTCCTGCAGCACGCGCAGCAACTTTGCCTGCAGATGAATGTCCATCTCGCAAATCTCGTCGAGGAAGAGCGTGCCGCCGTGAGCGCGCTCAAAACAGCCGACGTATTGCCGATGCGCTCCGGTGAACGCACCTTTCTCGTGGCCAAACATTTCGCTTTCGAGCAGCTCTCGCGGAATTGCCGCGCAGTTGATGTCAACAAACGGCCCGCGCGCACGCCGGCTCTTGTCGTGCAGGGCACGGGCCACCAACTCCTTGCCCGTTCCGCTTTCGCCCGTAATCAGCACCGGCACATTGCTCGGGGCGACGTTTTCAATTTGCGCATACAGCAACTGCATGCTGGGATGCGTGCCGATCATCCCGCCGAGGCCGTCCAAGGCCCCCAGCCCGCGGCGCAGCGCTTCCAGTTCCTCGACCTGGTTTCGATGCTCGATGGCCTGATGCACCGTGATCTCGAGCAATTCGGGGTCCACGGGCTTGACCAAATAGTCGCGTGCCCCGCGCTTCATGGCCTTGACCGCCACGTCCACCTTGTTCTCGCCGGTCAGGATGATCACGGGCAGCATGGGATGGGTGCGTTGCAAATCCGGCAGGAGGTCCACACCGGTTGTTCCGTCCGACAGGTCGGGCAGAAGAACATCGAGGATCAGCACATCGGCAGGCCGTCCGTCCAGAAGCGGCCACATCTCGGCTGCCGACCGGCCCGTGGCGACTGAAAATCCCATCTTCTTGAGCAGTCCTTCGAGATTCGCGAGGACTGTGGGATCGTCATCTATGACCAGAACCGTAGGTGTCACGGCACGTTCCATGAGTGGCAGTTCGGCTCCCGCGCGACCGGTCATTTTTCTGACACATCGCCTGCAAACAGGTCGCGCTGCTGAAGGCGAACAGGCGGTGTGGCCAGTGCCGGGAACAACCCGCCCGCCGTGTGAATGTCGAGCGGGTCGTTGACTTGAACTTGCCGCGGCGACCGGACGATTTCGCCGGTTTTCCGCCGCATGACCAAACTATACCCGCGTTCCAGTGTCGCCTGTGGTCCAAGTATCTCCATACGGCCGGTCAGCGTGTCAAGATGTGTTTTTACGCGATCGAGATGGTCGCGCACGGCGCGATCGAACCGCCGGAGTCGCTCGGCGAATGCGGCGCCGACAACCTGCGACCCCGCCCGAAGCGAGGCCCCCAGCCGTCTGAACAAGGCCTCCAAATCGCGCCGGAGCAGAACAACGGTGTGGTGCACCTGTGTTTCCAGCCGCGCCGCCAGATCATCCAGCCGCAGATGCATCTGCTCGATCATCGCGCGCGGCTGTTCCAACGCGTAGCTTTGCAAAAGCCCTTCAAGGCGGCTCCGCAAATACCGCACATGGCTGCCAACGGTCTGGTCAAGTCGCCGCATCAGAACGGACAGCTTTTCGGCCAGTTCCATCTGATTTCGAACGACCAATTCGGCGGCCGCCGACGGCGTTGGCGCACGCAAGTCGGCTACAAAATCGGCGATGGTAAAGTCTATCTCGTGGCCGACCGCGGAAATCACCGGCGTCCGGCAGGCATAGATCGCCCGCGCCACCACTTCTTCGTTGAACGCCCATAGGTCCTCAATTGAGCCGCCGCCGCGTCCGCAAATAATGACGTCGGCCAGCTGCCGCCGGTCCATCTCGCGCAACGCACGGGCAATTTCGGCCGCCGCCCCTTCACCTTGAACGCGCACCGGCCAGATTACGACGGACAGGTTGGCGAACCGCCGTCCCAGCACATTCAGAATGTCGCGGATTGCCGCACCGGTGGGCGAGGTAATTACGCCGATCCGCCGCGGAAGATAGGGCAGGGGCACCTTGTGCCCCGGATCGAACAGGCCTTCCTTTTCCAACTTCTCCTTTAACTTCATGAAGGCCTCAAACAGCGCCCCCAAGCCCTGTTCGCTGATGCTTTCGACAATGATCTGATACTCGCCGCGGGCCTCATAGACCGACAGCCGGCCGCGCACCTCGACCTTCATCCCGTCGGCCGGCGAGCATTTCAACCGTGCCGCCGCCGACCGAAACATTACGCAGCGGATCGAGGCTTCGGCATCCTTGAGAGCGAAGTAGATGTGCCCTGACGCCGCCGGCCGCCAGTTGGAAATCTCCCCCTCGACTGCGACCTCGCCGATCTCCGTTTCCAGCAAGAAACGAATCCGGCGCGTCAAGTCGGTTACAGTGAAAACGGGCGGATGCTGCAGTTCCTCCGTTTCGGCTGCAGCTTCGCCGTTCTCTTCGTTGTCCGACTCGCCGAACGGCGGTTCCTCGCGGCGTCGTTTTGTCATGGCAGAGTTTTGGGTTAATTTGTAAAGCGGACCGTCGCGCCTGAGCGCCGGATGTTTAGGCTTCTTTTTCTTTCAACTTCACCATCACGCGCTCGACCGCCCGCGCACGTCCGGTTACGATATCAATGTCCACAATCAGCCCGCACAACCGAATGTCGCCGCTGGCCGGCTCGTGGCGGATCGGCATCAATTTGATCATCGCCTCGATAACCGGCAGTTTGCGCACGCCGATGACCGAATCATACGGGCCGGTCATTCCCACGTCCGTCTGCAGAGCCGTTCCCTGTGGTGTAATCCGCTCGTCGGCGGTTGGGATGTGCGTATGCGTGCCGATGACGGCTGAAACCTCGCCGTCCAAATACCACCCGAGGGCGATTTTTTCGCTCGTGGCCTCGGCGTGAAAATCCACGATGACGATCGGGGTCTGGTTTCGCAGTCGTTCCACTTCCTGACGGCCCACCCGAAACGGGCAGTCGTAGGGATGCATGAACACGCGGCCGATCAGGTTCAGTACGGCAATTTTGACGCCGCAGGGTCCTGCATACACTGCGCTGCCGCGCCCAGGCACCCCAACGCCTTGCGGCCAGTTGGCCGGACGCAAGATTCGTTCGTCTTTCTGGACAATTTCCAAAATCTCTTTCTGGTGCCAAACGTGATTGCCGTTGGTTAATACGTGAATGCCGAGGTCGAACAGCTCTGCGGCGACCTTCGGCGTCAGTCCCTTGCCGCCGGCGGCGTTTTCCGCATTGGCGATCACAAATTCGATCCCGCGCGATTCCACCAACGCCGGCAGGAGTTCGCGCACCGCACGCCGGCCGGGCGACCCGATGATGTCTCCGACAAATAAGATTCTCACGCGATGAATAATCTCCCGCCGGATTTACTCCTGCAAATCCTCTTCGTGGTCGCATTCCCGTTCGATGTTTTGCCCTACGTTGCCTGCCCTGCCCTGTCAAAGTGAAAAAACAACCGAACTTATTTTGTCCGAAGCGTCCGACCCGTCCTTCGACTTAAAAACTCCGCTTCCGCTTACCGAAACGGATAGTTCCCCTGCGCTGCCGCCATATCCAGAAGTCGCACCAAATCGGGATACAGCACGCGCACGCGGACGGTCAGCGTGGAAGCCGACCGCTCCACCGCCACGTTGTTGCCCAAGTTGCGCAACTCCGGATTCTCTTTGTTGTTCCGCCATGCCTGCACAACCAAATTGAGCAGATTGTAGGCGCCTTCGATCTGAGCCGGATCGTGAGGCCAAGCCGTTCCTGTCAGTTCAAGGTCCGGCGTAAGCCTTGCTTTCAAGACCCACGCGTCGAGGTTGGCCAGCGCGGGATTCGCCGGACCCGGTTGGCGCACGCCCAAGGCCCAAAAATCAGGCTGGTCGGCCAACAAGACCGCTGCATTTCTCACCAGATTTCCCGCCCACAGCGAGTTTTGTCCCATTGCAGCATTGCAAACTTGATACAATGCCGGCTGTTGGCCGCAAACAGCAACGCCCGAAGCCAGAAACGCCACACTGGTCATCTGGTTGGCGGCAACCGGCTCGACGGAATAGATCGGCCGGGTGGGCAATCCGGAGGTCGCAAAGCCTTTTTGCAGCCGAAGTCGCTCGACAATCAGCGGCTCGCTCCAGCGTCCGAAGAACGTAATACACACGGTCTCCGGCCGGCGCGTGTTGCCCGAAATCACCAGATGATCAATGTCGCGCCGCCAGTCCACTCCGTAGAAACCGAAGAACGCATCGAGATTGTTTGTGGCCTCGCGCGTGAACACTTTCGATTCGTTCGAACGCATCAGTTGCGAATTCAGCAGCGAACGTACGTGAAAGCCCAACACAAGGTCGCGGTCGGCGGGCACCGGCTGCAGGGCTGCCGCCAACGAATACACCACGGGCGGGGGCGTCGGAGCGGCTGCGGGCGGAAATGCCGTCGGCGTTGCGGTGGACCACGCGGCCGCCGGGGTGGGCGGTGCGGGCGTTGGTGAGGCAACCGTTGGCGTTGGGGTGACGGCCGCTGTCGGCGCAGCGACCGCGGGCGTTGGGCTGACAGAACTTTGCTCGGCAGGCCTTCTTTGCCGGTTCGAATCCCGATTGAAGATGGCGAGCAGGATCACGACGCCGATTGCCCAAACCCACGGCTTTTTCCAGAAACGCGACGACTTGTTGGCGACGGTTGCCGAAGCGGCCGCCGGCGTCTGCGGTTGGCTTGCTTGCGGCAGCGGCGTTGTCGCCTTTTCCGTTGGCATTACACCCGGAGCCGAACCGCGGCCAATTTCGGCCAGAATCCGTCGGCATTCGGAAGCCACCGTCTCGCAATTTGGAATCCGCAGCGCCGGCTGCTTGGCCAGAAGCCGGCCGAGCAGTTGGCGCACCGCCGGCGGCACGTGCGGATTGAATTGCGCGAGGTCGGGAACCGCTTCCTGCACAATTTGCCGCATCAGCGTCAGCGGCGTATCGCCTATGTGGGGCGGGCGGCCGGCCAGCATTTCGTAAAGCACCGCTCCCAGCGAATAAATATCCGAGCGCGCATCGAGGGACCCCGCCTCGCACTGTTCGGGCGAAGCATAGGGCAGCGTGCCGAGAAACATCCCGTCGGTTGTCAAGTCAGACTTCTCATCCAGAATCTTGGCAATGCCAAAGTCCAGCACCTTGACCAATCCCGACGGCGTTACCAGAATGTTGGAGGGTTTGATGTCGCGGTGAAGAATGCCCTGCCGATGCGCACAGGCCAGTCCCTCAGCCGCCTGCGCTGTGATGGTCAGGGCGGTTGCCACATCGAGCGGCGCGCCCGCGGCGATCATTTGCGAAAGCGAGCGGCCTTCGATGTATTCCATGACATAAAACGAAAGCCCCTCAACCTCGTGGAATGCGTGGACGATGACGATGTTGGGATGGTTGAGTCGGGCCGCAGCGCGCACCTCGCGAGCAAACCGCTGCACCAGTCCCGCATCGCCCGACCAGCGGGCGGCCAGAAATTTCAGCACCACCTGCCGGCCCAGCGACTCCTCGTGGGCCAGATACACCTCGCCCATGCCGCCGCGACCCAGCAGGCGCAGAATGCGGAAGCCTGCAAGCGTGCGCCCGATCAGCGAGCTGCTTCTCTCAGGAGATCCTGCATTCATCGAGAGCCTCTCCTGCGATGTTCTCCCCTGCCCCGAATGTTTTCCAAATCCATTGGGTTCTGTCAAGCCACCCTTATCGGTTTGGCGCAATTGTCCTGGTTTTTCAAACGGGGTTTTGCCAAAAGAAGCCAAATTGGGAAAAAGCAGCCTCGGCCGCCCCGCCAGAGGTTCACCCACTTTAGGCTGCCGCCGGGTTTGATGACTTCACAATGAGAGAGAAGAATATAAACCATTTGTGGCCTGGCCTTTTTGTGTGCAACGAACTCTGATAAGGTTTTGGGATGGGACTTTGGTTCAACGGAATGCAAACCTGCGCAAATAAAAACCACCCCGCAGGGGGGTGGGCATTGCTCCGCGCTTTATTTCATCTGATTTCAATCAAAGGAACATTCCACACCGGCAAGTCCGCCGTATTGTGCGTGACTTTTTTCTCTTGTACTGCGGAAAACGGATTGACAGGGTGGCCGGCACCAAATCCTTTACGGCTCTTGGAAATCGGCCAGAGTTTCTTCGTAGTCGTTGTAATCGGACGGGGGCTGTTCGCCCAAGCGTTTCATTTCTTGATGGTAATGGTGGAGAACGATTTCCTCGATTTTGGCGCGGAATTCGCGGGTCAGCGGATGGGCAATGTCGCGGAACTTTCCGTCCTTTCGGCGACGGCTGGGCATGGCAACGAACAACCCTTTGGGGCCTGCAATCACTTTGAGATCGGTCACGACAAAGCAATGGTTCAAGACAATCGTGGCAAAGGCCTTGAGCTTCTCATCTTCCTTCACACACGGACGCACTCGGCATTCTGTGATTTCCAATCCTGCCATTGTATCACCTTCCCACGGATAAGTTCTGTAAAGCCCTACTCTTTCTGATGCGCCTCCGCATTGGCGGAGGGCAAGAAACGAACCGCCGCGGCAAAGCGGCATTGCAGCCTTATTTGTTCGGCTGTTTCCCGCGCGTGCTGCGGGTCGTTTGTCAGTCCCACAACGGCCGAACCGCTTCCGCTCAAAAACGCTCCTGTGCACCCTGCTGCAAGGAGCCGGTCCTTGATCTCCTTGATCAAGGGATAAGCGGAGAAGACCACCTCCTCAAACGAGTTGAAACACGCCGGCGCCCATTCTTTCAAGGACTGTATGGGCAACCGCTCCACAAAAGCCTCAATTGAAGGCCGCGGGCGCTGCGGCTGGCGGTCTATCTGCTCATAGGCCCATTTCGTGGATATGGAAACCGCCGGCACCGCAAGGACAGCCCAAACCGTATCGCCCGGCGGCAAAAACTCCAACCGCTCGCCCCGTTCCCTGCCGATGGCGCGGCCGCCTTCGACGAGGAAGGGAACGTCCATGCCGACTTCCGCAGCCGCCTCGCGCAACTGGTCGGCGGTCAATTCCAAGTTCCACAATGTGTTGCACGCTCTCAGCGCGGCGGCCGCGTCGGCGCTCCCGCCGCCCAATCCACTCCCCGTCGGGATGCGTTTTTCCAGACGGATTCGCATTCCTCCAATCCGGCCCGGGCATCGCCGCCGGAGTGCTTCGACGGCCCGAACCACCAAATTGTCTTCCCCTCCCGGAAGTGCGGGATCGTCGCATTCAAGGACGATCTGCGAGCCTTCCGGGAGAAAAGTCAAACGGTCGGCAAGATTCACCGACTGAAAGACCGTCTCGATGTTGTGATAGCCGTCGGGACGCCGTTGCAGAACGGTCAGGAAGAGATTGATTTTGGCAGTCGCCCACTCCGAAACAGGCCCCGATTGCTGCTGCATCGCCTCGTCCGCATATTCATTACATTCACTGCGGTAGGCCCATCGTCGGTTATCTGGTCCTGTTGCTTCGTCAACGCTGCCGGTAAGAAACGCTCGATGGCCCCGCTGTAAGGCAACTTTCATCGTGTTTGTAAAAAGTCTGTGAGGGACGGTCAACCTTTTTCTTGACGCAAAAACGATTTCCCCATAGGCCAATCAAGTCTTTGGGGAAAAGACTTTATCCCGCTGCCGGGAACAACTTTTCGGAGTCGCTTTTACGGTGCAAGAAATCCATCCGGAAACCTTTCCCGAAGCCGCTCCGGGTGCCGAACCTGCTCCGCCCGCGCAGACGCCGCCCAGCCTGATACGGGAATGGGCCGATGCTCTGGTCATTGCTTTCCTGCTGGCCATGTTCATCCGCACATTTGTTGTGGAGCTTTACAAGATTCCCTCGGGCTCGATGACGCCGACCCTCGTCGGCACAGCCTTCGATGACCGCAACCGTCCAGTGGAATACGAAATCCAGATGGATGTCAGTACGCCGCGTGACGGCGAGAAAGACTTGATTCTCGACCGGCCGGGCTACCGGTCGCCGCGCTACGACGTCTGGTATCGCAAGAACGGCGAATTTGTGGCCAACGAGGAGCGCGACAATCTCGATCTTTCGCCCGCCGAGGCCGAGGAAGCCCGGCGCCTTGCCCGCCCGCGCAACGACCGGATTCTGGTCAGCAAATTCCTCTATTGGTTCACCTTTCCCCGCCGCGGCGACATTGTTGTCTTCCGCGTGCCCGAACACATCTATGAGCGCGACAAACCCATCTACGTGAAACGGGTCGTCGGTCTGCCGGGCGAGCACGTCGAAATCCGCGAACCCCATGTCTATATCAACGGAGAACGGTTGCAAGAGCCGCCCGTGTTTCAGCGCAATCACTATACCAACTACGGCATGTATGACAATGTCCGCGTTCCCAAGCGCGCCTACTTCGTCCTCGGCGACAACAGCAAGAGCAGCCGCGACAGCCGCGCGTGGGGCATGGTGCCCGAAAACCACATCAAGGGCAAGGCGGTCTTCCGCTACTGGCCGCTGGACGGGTTCGGCTTTTTGAAATGACCCCGTGTCCCTGCACCGGGTTCAATTTGCTGCATCGGATAAAAGTTGGCCTAAGACATTCCGCACAGGTCGCGGATTGCTGCTAATTGCGTTCCTCCATGCAGAAGTGAATGGCTCAAAAGTATCCGTCCCGTTTGCCCCCGGCGGGGCTTTGTTATGGAAATTATGTCATTGCCTGCCCCGCGCACCCCATACGAGGATCGCGGCGGTGATTTCCATTCCCCAGGATGGAGGCGAAGATGAAAAGGGTATCATGCCTATGGATGATTTTACCGGCGGCGGTTTTTCTTGCCCAGTCCGCAGCCGCTGAATCAGCGAGCCGGCCGCTCGAATCGCTGGAGGTGCTGGGACCGAACTACCCGCGCGCATTCTTTTTCCGGTCGGCGGAGGGGTTTGCCTCCAACCCGCGTATTGCCTATCCCCAATGGGAAAAGGCCTTCGAGCGCCTGATGGGCATCGAGGGCAAGGTGCTTGATGAAGAAATCCCCGGACGGTCGCTGCGCAACATCGAGGCGTTCACACGGTTCAAGCAGCGCCATCCGAATCAGCTTGTGCTGCTTCACTACAATGGCAATGCGCGGGATCCGCGTGACGCGTCGGCATCGTTTTTTGCCGGCCACTGGGTTTACTACGTTGGTGCAAAAATCCTCTCCGACATACCGGCAACCGGCGGCGAAACCGACATCCGTGTGGAACGTCCCCAACTCTTCCGCGTCAACATGGGGCGCTATCAAAATGCCAACGAGGATATCGGCCTGTGCGAACTGGATGCGGCCGGCAAGCCCGATTGGAGCCGGAGTGAGCAGGTGCAGTTGGTGTCGGTGGATTTGAAGCAGAAGATGATCCGCGTGCGCCGCGGCTGCTATGGCACCCGCCCGCGGGCGTTTTCCGCAGGCCGCGCTTATGCCGCCGCCCATGCCACCGAAGGCCCGTGGGGCAAGCAGTCGCACTTGCTGTGGTATTACAACCATTCGACCCGTTGCCCGCGCGATTCGCAGGGACGGACCTGCACCGACGTGCTGGTCGAGGACTTGGCGCGACATTTTCTGCCTGGCGGCGATCTTGCAACGTTCGACGGTTTGGAGTTTGACGTGCTGACACATCAGCGCAGCGGCCCGAAAAACCGCGGCCTCGATTGCGACGCCGACGGCGAGGCCGACAACGGCTTTTTCAATGGCGTCAACGAATACGGCATTGGCGTGGTCGAGTTCTGCCGCAAGTTGCGCGCGCGGCTCGGTGACCAGCGCCTCATTCTTGCCGACGGCATGGGTCCAAACAACCAGCGTGCGTTCGGCCTGCTCAACGGCATCGAAAGCGAAGGCTGGCCGCACCTCAACGACCACGAGGCGCGCGACTGGTCGGGCGGCCTCAACCGTCATTTCTTCTGGGCCCAAAACGGCCGCGCGCCGGTTTTCAACTACATCAACCACAAGTTTATCGCCCGCGGCAAGGAAAGCGACCTCGAACGCCGCCCGGACATTCCGTTCAACATCCATCGCCTCGTTTTCGCCGTCGGCATGTTCACCGACTCGGCCATCTGCTACAGCTACACCCCGGAAGCTGAACCCGGGGAATTGCTCGGCATCTGGGACGAACTGAAAATGGGCCGCGACAACAAACTCGGCTGGCTCGGACAGCCAAAAGGACCGGCAGTACGCCTTGCGCAGAAGCACGACGATGTGCTGGGCGGCGCAGGCCGGCAGATGACGGCAGACTTTCTCACGCGCTGGACGGGCGAGGGCATGGAGTTCTCGCTGGACGGGCGGGCGGTGCGAATTACGGCGCGCGATTCCCAAACGCCGCAATTAAAATTTCGCCTGCGCGAGGTTCCCTGCAACGGACCCGATCTGGTGGTTTTTCTAACCGCGCGCGCCGAGCCGATGAAAAATTATCCCCGCGAAGTCGCGCGGCTGGCGTGGGCGGGTGCGGCAACCACCGAAACGCCGCCCGTCCAGTTCATGACTTGGCTCAACGACCGAGAGTTCACGTCGAGTTTCTATTTTTCGCAGCTGCAAACGCCGCGCGTAGATTTGCACTTCACCATCGAAGGCGGCGAGCCGGTATGGGTGAGCGAAATCGCCGCGTATGCGCATGCCGACGCGATAGTGCGGGAGTTCGAGCATGGGGTCGTGCTGGCCAATCCGTCGCCGCGACCCTATGCGTTTGATCTGGAACGGCTGTTCTCCGGCCGCTCGTTCCGGCGGCTGCATGGCTCGCCGCGCCAAGACCCGGCGGCCAACAACGGCGCTCCAGTGGCGGGCCGGCTCGAGCTGGGGCCGAAGGATGCGCTGTTTCTGGTCGCACGGTAAGGTGAAAGCCTCTCTACCGTTCTTTTCCCCAAAGCCCCTGCGCGCTTTGCGGGGTATATTCGGCGGGATACCGGCTTGCATATACCGCAAACGTTTTTATGTCTCGCGAGAAAATGGAACGCCCGTCGAACGCCTTAAAGATAAGGCTTGCCGGAGAGTGTTCGTTTGGTCCACGATGTGTGCGGCTTGTGAAATATTCATGCAGCGGGGAGAAACGCGATGACACGAGCGACGGCGTTTTTGGCGGCAATGGTGTGGGTCTTGGCGGCAGGCATGGGTTGTCGGCCGCAAACAAATGCAACAGGCGGCGGCGACGCGGGCGCAGCGAAACAGGCGGGCAAGCGCCCGGACCTTTATATCGAGGTCTCGGCCCTCGGCAAGCTCGATTATTTTTACGACCACAAGATGGGCATGAAAAAGGCGGGTGAACTGTTCGGCGTCGAAACCGACTATGTCGGGCCGGCCGACCTCGACATGTCGGCCATGGTGGCCGAATTCGAGCTGGCCATCGCGCGCAAGCCGGCCGGCATTGTCGTGGTCGGTTTTGACGACTCGTTGACGCCGCTCATCAACAAGGCAACCGACGCGGGGATTCCTGTGGTGACCGTGGATGCCGACTTGCCCAAGTCACGGCGCGTGGCGTTTGTCGGAACCGGCAATTTCAACGCAGGCTATCAGGGCGGCTTGAAACTCGCCGAACTGGTCGGCGGAAAAGGAAAAGTTGCGCTCCTGACCCGCACGGGCCAGTCCAATCTCAATGAACGGATCGAGGGCTACAAAGCGGCGCTGGCGAAATTCCCCGACATTCAGATTGTCCAGATTGGCAACACCGACAGCGATCCGGCAACCGCCGCGCAGGTCTCGTCGCTTCTGCTCCAGCAGCATCCCGACCTGGCGGGAATCGCATGCGTCGAGGCGGCGGGCGGATCGGGCGCGGCAACGGCGGTGCGCGAGGCCGGCAAGGTCGGCCAAGTCAAAATCATTGCCATGGACCGCGACAACGCCGTGCTGAAGCGGATCGAGGAAGGAGTCATTCAGGCGGCTGTGGCCCAGCAAACAGCCCTGATGCCGATCTACGCCGTGGCAATTCTGTATCAACTGAACCACATAGACGTTCCGATCAGCAGCGACAACGCGGCGGCGAAGATTACCGGCGTTCCGGCGACAATTGACACCGGCGTCATCATCGTAGACAAGAGCAATTACAAGTATTTTCTACGATGACGGGTGGACCCTATCGCATTTCCTCGCGCGCCGATTTGAACGCAAACACCGTATACTGTCTCTTATACACATCT
>JAOAGV010000078.1 GCA_026415575.1 Candidatus Sumerlaeia bacterium | reverse complement strand
GGGCGCACTGGACGCAGCGTTTGAGGGCGGCATTCTGGCGCAGGCCGAGTCGAAGCCTTACGCCCCGCCGAATCCGCAGGACTATCCTTACGTGGTGGACGGGCAATGCCGCTTTTCGCTGCTCTTGGGCGGTGTGCAGATTCGCGGCCTGACGGACTTCAAACGCGGCGCCGAAGGAATGAAAAAACGGGTCGTGGAGGGGCTGGCCGGCAACACCGCGTTTCGGATAGAAGCCGACTATCAAGAAGGCCGCAAATGCCTCGTCATCAACGAGAACCCGCTGCCCGTGGACCCCGCCGCCGACTCCTACGCCAGCGTAATCCGCACGCTGGGCCGCTGGCATCGCTCCGTGCCGCGCGAGGACTTGATGGGCGGGCTTTATCCGAATGCCGGCTTCGCCCGTCTCACCTACCAACTGTCGAGCGTTTTGTGGCGAAGCAGCTGGGAGAAAAAAGCCATCGCTCTGGATTCGCTTGACGCGCTCAAGGGGTTTAATGCCCGGTTTGCCGATGCCGTTCCCCGCATGCCGCGCTACGGTCGGGACAACATGCCCTGACCTGCATTTCTCACCATAACATGGGCAGCTGTGCAAACTGCCTTGCCGGAGCAAGTGTTTGCCGGGCAACGGATGACGTTGCGGGTATTGTACACTGTCGAGAGACTTGCGGAATTTGGAACGCCGGCGGCAGGATCCGGAACGTTACTTTTTTGGACTGCGCGCAGCGGCGCTGTTGCTTTGTTTTCATCGCCGTTCGTATGATGAGACGTGCCCGCTTCGGAAACGGGAAGGTTTGCCGGGTAGAGGGGCGTAACAAACCAAAACGGCAGCATGGCTGCCCGCAATCCAAAGCCATGGCTGTACCATGGTCCCCTATTGGACTCTGGAAAGAGCCGCTTCCGCAGCACGATTCTTCCACAGGTGTAACGCCCGCGTTTTCTCCGAATAGATCAGCGGTAGTGTTCCCACGAGCGCGCGGATGTGCGTGCCGGTCCCGTGAATGTCCGCGATCGTGCAGCCGGGTCCATCGCGTTGGCGGCCCGGTCGCGTATCGCGTAATCGGCCGTGATCGTATAGACCGTTCCCGCCTGCTGGGCGCTCGTATGGAGCAGATACTGGCTGTCCGTAATCCTCTTGGCCTGAAGGATTTGCAGCGCCGGAGCGACCGAATAGTTCGCAGGAACATCGCCACCCACGACCGGTTCGTTGAATGTAACGGTCACGGCAAAGGTGTCGCGCGAGACGGCGTTGGACAGACGCGGCCGGGTGATGTCCACCGTGATCCCATCGGAATCCTGCGACCAGGGGCCGGTATTGCCGGCGCGGTCGCGTGCACGAACGCGCGCATAGATCGTCTGGCCGCCGGATGCGGTCACGGTACGTGTCAGGACGTTGCCGACAATTCCGCTGAACACATTGCTGCCGCCGGGAGTTGTTCCGACCCGCAGTTCATAGGATGCGATGCCCGAAGGCGTCGTGCCGGGGTCGGTAGCCGCTGTCCATCGGAACTGGACCGAGGTCGAGGAAGTGAAGGCTCCCGGATCAGTCGGTCGTCCCGGTGCGCCCGGCGAAACGGTGTCCACAAGGATTCCGTCAGAACCGGCCGACCAAGCGCTCAGGTTGCCGGCGTTGTCCCACGCACGGAGTTGCGCATAGAGCCTCTGGCCATTGATGGCGGTCACGTTGCGCGAAAGCACGTTGCCGACGACGGCGTTGAAGTAGTTGCTCATGCCGATTCGGGGTCCGACGCGCAAGTGATAAGCGCGAACGCCCGTCGGGGTTGAGCCCGGATCCACGGCGGCCGTCCAGTTGAAGGCAACCGACGTCAGCGAGGTGGCATAGCCGGTGTCGCGCGGCGCGGAAACATTGGGCGCCAACGTGTCAATGCGTGTGGCAACCGACCAAGGCGACCAAGGCCCCGGCGTGCCGGTGCCGTTGAGGGCGCGGACTCGGCAATAGAGGGTCTGGCCGTTGGCGGCGGTGATGGTTGCTTGCGGAGTGGCGCCGACGCTTCCATTGAAAATGTTGGCTCCGCCACGCCACGTGCCCACCTGACAGTGGTAGTTGCTGATTCCCGTATCGGGGTCTTGGGCCGGAGTCCACGTATAGACCACCGTTGTCCGGCTGGTCAGCGGGGCTTTGTCGGGAATCGGCGTGCCGGGTGTGGTCGGAGCGGTGCGGTCGGGAATGATCAAAGTGACAGGGGATGGTCGTGGCCGGTGCGCGGAAGTCGTTGGTTTGGATTTTCAACTGGCCGCGATATGTTCCGACGGCCATTCCCGCAGTATTGGCGGTCAGGACGACGCCGCTTGTACCTGAAATCGAGCGGGGTTGGACGTTGCCAGAAAGGCGCGTTTCAGTCAGCCAAGGAATGGGGTCGTAGATATAGGAAATGGTATTTATCCAGAGTTCCACGCCATCGGGTACGCCGTCGGAATCGCGGTCGGCATCATTAATGCCGTCGGTGAAAGCACGGAACAACGTCTGTTCCGCGTTGGCGAAAACCAAAGCTGCCTCGTTAGGTTGCGGGCCGCCGCTGGAATAGCCGGCCAAAGCCGTGGCTCCGGCGAGGGCCGACACGTGCTGACCGTTGACTTGGTAGCGGCCGCCGGTCAGGTTGGTGAATTCCGGTACGGTTCGCGGCTGGTTGAATACCGCATGGGCCGGCTGCCACCAATACACCGGGTCGGGCGGATCGGAATCATTCGCGACATGGGCAATACCCATGCGCGTCCATAAGGGATGGAATGGAAAGGTGTCCAGTCTCCAACAGGCGGCAATCAGTTTGCCTCCGTTGGCCACATACTGGTTCAGTGCATCGAGCGAGCTTTGAGGCGTGGAATTATTTTCGTTGTTGAAGATGACCAAACGCCATGGGCCGCCGGTGTTCAGCGCCGTCTCGAATCCGGAAAACGCCCCGTTATAGTAACCGGTATAGGGGATGCCAAGGGCTTGAAGCGCCTGATCCACGTAGTTGCCCGGCGAGGTATGATGCGGATCGTCCGTATAGACAAGCACATCAGCGGACGCCGGCTCGATGCGAGCAGTGGGTTGCCTGAACGCCCCGGTCAGAGCATTGACCGAGCCGTGAGGCATGCTGTCCAGCACACGCAATGGAGCGGCGTTGCGACTGTTGGCTGCTCCAAGCCCGCTAAGTCCAGACACTCTTTGCTCATACAAAACCCACTGGAGGACATCCGAGCCATTGTTGCCGATGGTCAGTGTTTTTTGCTGCGTCTGGTCCGGGTCGAGAACAAACGTGAACGACGTCGGGGTGATTTGACTCAGCGGGGAGAGCATCCGGAAGTCGAGGCCATTTTGGTCGGGCGGAACGCCGGTGCGGTAATCGGCGGGGATGGTAGCCGTATAGCCGGTCTTGCGCGCCGTGATGGTGTACAAGGTGTCGGGCAAACCGCGAATTTCATACGCGCCGTTGGCCCCTGTGACAGCAGTTTTTTCCACCTTCCTGCCGGCTTTCATTTCCACAGCGAGGTTGTTTTTTAAGTAGGCCGCATCGCAAACCACCTGCAGACCGATGGTCTTGTCAGCATTTTGGATCCCGACTGTGCACGTGATGTTGGGCGAGGTCATACTTTGGTATTGCAACAGAATCCGCCCGTCCTTGTTCAGGATAATTTGAAATGTATAGTAAGATGTTGTGCCATATCGTCGCACATTGATAAAGGAAATGATAAACGTGGTTCCGTCCGACCACGTATAGATGGAGCTGCCCGGACAGATCAAATCATCCCAGAGGGCGGCAATCAACAACGGCGGGGCGTTGGTGTTGGGCAATGGGAGGTTGCTAAGTGCGCTACTGCCGTGGTCGCCGAAGGTAATCCATCCGTTGGTCGAGACTTTGATTTGCGTGTATTTGCCGCCGTAGAAGGGGAACGTAATCCCGATGGGATACGGGCCGCCGAGCGCGTCGTCGCCGGAAAGCGGCAAGACCGTTCCCGTTTTTGTGATGTCAATCCACGAATAGGCAGGACCGCCGGGATCGTCGCTGTCCTTCCATGCATACCCAAAGGCGTCGGGGCCACCACTGCCGAGAACGCCGGCAGAAGGCTCGGATTCAACCTCTTTAGCCTCGTCCACGATCCACGGTGCAGGCTGTACCGTCAGAACACTCGGCTGCGTTTCGGCGCGTACCTTCAGCGCAGGGGTATTCATATTAATATTAATCATACCCTCGGCGGTGACGGTTACACCGGCCGTTGGCTGGCCGGTGTTCTCGTCGGTGACGGTACCGCGAACGGTCGAAACGCGCTGGATGGTAATAGTGGTCAGCCGGATTTGCCACGGTCCATATTCCGGCGCGCTGTCGTTGACCGAGCCGTGGATGACCACTTGCGTGCCATTGGGGCAGGACGGTGCAATGGTCAGGCGCAAAGCGGCGTTGCTGCGGCGGGTTTCTCCGGGTGCAATATTGGGCCAAGTCAGGTTGAGATTGGACAGCGTAAAGGAAGTGGCGGGACCGCCCAGCCAGAAATTGCCCGTGACGCCCTGTGCGGGCAGCCAGCCTTGATTGACGAGGTCCACCCATATTTCGACAATTTCTCCCGGTTCGGCATGGCCGTCGTTATCCCCATTGCTGGGCGGCGTGGTGTCGTCATCATGCACTTGCGCCGCAAAGTGAAGCTCCGGAACCGGTTGAACAACCATGTTGGCCTTGACGCGCGCTTCGGCCAGATTCGGCGCGTTGCCCTGCACGTGCACCTGCCCGAAGAAAACGCCCGGACCGGGGATGGCATTGGGCACCTGCGCATTCCAATTGACGACGATTCGGCGGTTGCCACCGGGTGGGATAATGAACGGCAGCGGAGCCGGCGGGGTTTCCGTCAGCCAAGCGGGTCCGGCATAGTGGCGAATGAGATTGAGTGAGTCAGGCAGGTTGAGTACCCCGCCCGTGACACATTTGCCGGCGAGTGCGGCCAGAGGCCGCGCGCCGTTGAGTATGGCACGCTTGACGGGCTCGGAAGCCGCGCCGGTCTCGGACGACCACAGGAGCGCGGCCGCGCCGGCCACATGCGGCGTGGCCATCGAGGTACCGCTCATATATTGGTAGTTCCCGCCGGGGAAGGTGCTGAAGATTTCTTCGCCGGGAGCGCCGAGGTCCACCGAAGTGGCACCCACGTTTGAGAACGGAGCGAGATCGTCGTGATTATCGGTAGCTGCGACGGCAATAATATTCGGCGTCGAGTAACTGGCCGGATACACAGGGGCAATGTCATTGTCCGTCATATTGTTGCCTGCGGCAGCCACAAACAACATACCCGCATGGCATGTGGCGTCTATGGCGTCCTTGAATGATTGCTCATAAGTGCCACCGCCATAACTGTTGCTGAGAACCTTGGCGCCCATCCGGCGCGCATAAAGAATCGCGGAAATGATATCAGCGCTGTCGCCCGAGCCGGATGCGTCGAAAACTTTCAACGGCATGATTTTGGTTCTCCAGTTCACGCCGACCACACCGACGCCGTTATTGCCGACGGCACCGATGGTGCCCGCGCAATGTGTGCCATGGCCATTGTCGTCCATCGGATTGGCGTCGGTGTTGACGAAATCATAGCCAAAGATGTCGTCCACATAACCGTTGCCGTCGTCGTCGAGGCCGTTGTTGGGGACTTCGTTGGGGTTTTGCCACATGTTGGCGGCGAGATCTGGATGGGTATAGTCCACACCCGTGTCAATCACGGCGACAACCACCGCTTGGTTGCCGGTATGAAGGTCCCACGCTTCCGGCGCATCAATGTCGGCATCTGGTGTTCCGCCGGTCTGGCCAGTGTTGTGTAGCCCCCACAACAGACTAAAATTCGGGTCGTTGGGAATAACAAAAATGTGGAGTTTGTAATTGGGCTCGACCCATTCCACTAGCCCGCTGTCGGCATAGACGCGAACGGCTTGGGCCACAGAGACCCCCGGGCCAAGTTTCATCAACTGCCAGCCGATTTCAGGGAAGGTCTTGACCACGACGGCGCCGAGTGCGGCGTCGAGTGCATGGGCTTGCAGCGCGGCAACGTTTGCCTTGTATTTAACCAGAACTTCGTCGGGAACATAGTCGGCACCGGCAGCGACTTCGCCCAGAGGCGGACGTTTGTCCCGGTCGCCACCCAACGGCGCGGCGGTCAGGCGCGGCGGGGCGGTCTCGGTGTCGAATACGGCCTGTACGGTCAGCGTGGCGCCGCCATCGTTATAAACAGTCAGGGCGCGCGTGGTGGACTTGTTGGCTTGGAGCGTCACGGTTGTGAACGCGGTGGGCGATACTCGCATGGCCGGCGGTGCAACGCCGGTGCCCCGCAGGGCGACCGTCAGCACGGGCGTGGTCACCGCGTTGCTTTGAATCACCAAATTGCAGGTGGTTGTTCCGACAGCACTGGGCATGTAGCGGACGAGCACGTCGCGCTGCTGGCGCCAGCCAATCTGTATGGGAAAGCTCGGCGAGGTGACGCGATAATCGGCGTGCGTGGTTGTCATTGTGGTAATGGTCAGGGTGCTGTAGGCGGTATTGCGAACGGTCAGGCAATCGGTGCGGCTTTGGCCCAGCCAGCGGATGCCGAAATCAATGGAACGGGGCGCAACGCCGATTTCCGGATCGCCGGGTGTCACATTGACCGTCACCGAAACGGTGGTCACCGGTTCATCCACGTCGTTGGCCCTGATCAAGAGATTGGCACGATGGACCCCGACGGCCAAGTCAGCGTGAACACCGACGGCAACAGGGGATGTAGCGCCGGCGTTCGTTGCTCCCTCTCCGGGTTTTTCGTTCAACCATGGCACAGGGTCAGTCGGTGTAATTTCATAGCCGACAATGCGGTCGGACGGATCGCCTTGGGTCAGGCCAACAAACAACCCGTAGTCTGGGTCCCATTTGTCCGTGAAGCAGGCACCACCCGCAATGTCGCCGACGTTGCCCCAACCGAGGAAAGATTTTCCTGTATAGGTTCCCGTTCGCGGATTGAATTGCGAAATTAAGACCCTCGGGTCGCCTCCGTCTTGAGAAAACACCCAGAGCCAAGGGCCGTCGGGCGAGACATTGTCCCACGCCAAGCCGTAAGCTCCTAAGGTGTTGAGGTAGCTATGAACCACAGCCCCCGTGCGCGTAAATTCAAAGATATTCGAGTCATAATCAGCAGACCAGAAATGATCAGTCGCCGGATCGTAGGCTAAACCCCGGCAAACCCCCAGCCCCGGCCCCGGGAAGTCGCCGATATATGTGCCGTCCGTTTGAAATTTGCTGACATTGCCGTCGTCGCTGCCATAGAGGTATTGGCCGTCCCACGCCAGATCGCGCCAGCCCCAACCGCTGGAGTTGGTTTGATTAAATGAGCGGACGAAATTGCCGTTTCGGTCGAGTACATAGACCTTGTTGGGGTCATTGCCGTTGTTGCCGCCGGTGATATAGAAGCAGGTGCCGTCGAACTCGACGCCCAAGTTCTGAAAATCGCTCGTTACAGGATCTAGCGGGAAATTGAAATGAATATCTTGGTAAACTTGGGGCGCAACTGCGCCAGATGCGGATGGGGACTGAGGCGCCCGTTCCGCTGTCGGGATTGCAGAGTTGGAATTTCCCGGTGGCATACCGGCCTGTGGCATACGGCTGGCATCAAGGGCGCGAGGGGCGTCTGAAAGCGCGCTTGTGCCGCCCACAAGTCTTTCCGAAACCCTCCAATTCAACACAGCGCTGCCGGTGTTGGCGATCTGCAGGGTGTTTGTGGCCGATTGGCCTTGGCGGAGAGTAAAGGTGAACGACGTGGGGGTGACCGAGATTTCGGGCGAGAGGACCTTAAAGTCTATGCCCCCGCGGTCGGGCGGGACCGTAAGCGTATAGGATGTCGGGAACACCGCCGAATAGCCGCGCCGATTCGTAATGGCGACATTATAGGTCCCAGAGACCAATCCACTAATTCGATAATCGCCATTCGAATTGGTTATAACCGACCGTTGCATCGGACTGCCGGCTGTTACCTCGATGCCCTCCACCGGCAGGCCGGTATTCTGATCGGTGACTTGGCCACTGATAGTCGAGACTTGCCGGACCAAGATCGGCTGCAAGGAAATGGGCCATGGGCCGTATTGCGCAGGAGAGTCATCCAGGACTCCGCTGATGCCGACGGTCGTGCCGTCGGGACAAAGCCCCGAAATGGTGAGAACGAGACCGGTGGTATTGCGGCGAGTTTCACTGGTCGGAATGTCCGGATAGGCCGACGAGGATACGGTGAGTTTGGCGGGCGGAGTCCCGATTAGGGAAAAAGTACTGGCGACGCCTTGGGCGGTCAGGAAGCCGCGATTGACCACGTCCACCCAGATTTCCAACGTCTCGCCCGGCTCGGCGTAGCCGTCGCCGTCGCCATTGCTGGGCGCCACGGCGTCGTCGTCAATGACTTGTCGGTAGAGATCAAGTTCAGGCGCGGGGTTGACCTGCATGGTGGCAGCTACACGGGTTTCTGTCGCGGCGGGATCATCGCTTACGAGGATAATTTGGCCAAAGAAGCGGCCCGGGCCGGGGATGGCCTGCGGAACGCGGGCTATAAACCGAGCGATGATTAGCGCATTACCCCCCGGCGGGATATGCAGCGGCAGCGGCCGCGGCAACTGCGTTTCCAGCCAAGCCGGTCCGGAGTAGAGTCTGACGGTATTGAGGGCGTTGGGCAAATTCACGACTCCGCCTGTGGCGCATTGCGTGGCCAGACCGGAAACCACACGAACCGAGTCCAAGATGGCCCGCTTCACGGTCTCTGAAGTGGCACGCGGAACATATCCCCACAGAAGGGCGGCTACGCCGGCTACGTGTGGGCAGGCCATCGAGGTGCCGTTCATATATTGATAATTTCCGCCGGGTTGACAGCTCAAAATGCTCACACCCGGAGCCGCCAAGTCCACCCACGAAGTGCCCCAGTTGGAGAACGAAGCCTTGGCGTCGTTGTGATCAATGGCCATGACCACGATGATATTGTCGCAGGGATAATTGGAGGGATACTGCGGCGTGCTGCTGCCGGAATTTCCGCTGGAATTGATAAACAATGCGCCGGTATGTCCCGCGGCGTAAATGGCATCTTGGAGTGACTGTGAGAACCCGCCGCCGCCCCAACTGTTGCTGGTGAGATGGACACGTTTGGCGTTGGCGTAAAGCAGGGCGGCAAGAATGGCGGCATCGGGGCCATTGCCGCCGGCGTCGAAGGCCTTGAGCGCCATGATTTTCACACGCCAGCAAACCCCCGCCACGCCCGTGCCGTTATTGCCAACCGCGCCGATGGTGCCTGCGGTATGACTGCCGTGCCCATTGTCGTCCATGGGATTGTTGTCGTTGTTGACGAAATCGTAGCCGCGAACGTCGTCCACATAGCCGTTGCCGTCATCATCAATGCCGTTGCCGGCGATTTCGCCGGGATTGGTCCAGATGTTGGCCGCCAAGTCGGGATGATTGTAATCAATACCGGTGTCAATGAGGCCGACAACCACGTTGGGGGCGTCGGTGGCAATATCCCAGCCTTCGGGGGCATCTATGTCGGCATCGGGGGTGCCGCCGGTCTGGCCGGTGTTGTGCATCCCCCACAGATCGTTAAACCGAGTGTCGTTGGGGATGCGCTGGATATGGCGGATGTAGTTCGGTTCGGCGTATTCGACGGCGCCGCTGGCCATGTATTGGCGAATCGCCTCGGCAACCGGGATGTTGGCATTGAACCGGACGTGCGTCACACCAATGGGCGCGAACTCCTTGATGCGATGAACGGCCAGCTGCGATTCGATGGCCGCGGCTTGAACGGCGGCGGCGCCGCCCGTTTTGTATTTCACCAGCAACTCGCCGGGAACGTATTCGGCACCGGCCGGTATCTCGCCCGGTTTGGGAGGAGGCGCGACAGAGCGGCGCGCCGATTGCGAAACTGTTAAAATCGGCGACGCTGTCTCGGTGCTATATACCCGATGGATAATCAGGGTTGTGCTGCCGTCGTTGTAGACGGTCAGTCCGCGCGTAGTGGTCTGGTTGGTGAAAAGAGTTACGGTGGTGATTGTAGAGGGAACAACACGGATTTGAGGAGCAGCAATTGCGGAGTGGACCGAGAGCACCAATGCCAACACCGAGATGGCCCAGCAAACGAAAGTTCTGGGACATGGTGTTGCCGAAGAATCCGAAGATGTTTTCACTTGCGTATCCTCCCCTGTGAGTTTTTTTTTCCAGAATACTTCAATAAAATAAGGGAACCTTATTCCGGTCTTTTCTCTGAACCGAATTTGTGCAGAATGCCTTTTTACACTCCCTTGCCCGACGTCTAATCTCTATCCGAACGTGTTGCGTCTCGGAAGGCCCTTAAAATTTTCACAAAGCGCCCGGCGAAAAAATTCATATTCTTTGTAATAGCAAACTGCTGGAGGACCGGGGCCACCCCGACCCCCTATCCTTTCGGGCGCGCGGAGAGCGTTGCTCTAAAAACGATTTTGCGCTTCTGCAAAAACTGTAACAGCAGCAAGCTTATCTTCTTTTAGGCCTAAGATTAGATGAGAATTGTACGTTTTTTTGTCTGTTATTGTTCAACCTATTCTTGAAAATCATAATCTGTGGCAAATTGTCAAGGGTTTTTTTATCTGCCACCCGCCGGCCCGCCGCTACATGTACTCCGGCTGCTTCGAGTCGTTTGGCGCGAACACCGCTTCATGAAAACCTGCTTTTATGTCGTGCAGTCTCCCGCTGCGCGTATGAAAATGCCGGCGGAAAATATCAAATCCATTTCCCGTTCAATCACATATTGACAATAAGCGCCCAGTCTTGTCTCATTATGGAGAAACCCGAATGGTTTGCTTATGTTATTCCTGAACCGCCGATTGTTCGAGGAATGGGAAGGCCGAGATAACCCAAAACATGGGTGCTCCAAAACAACCGAAGGGAGATGTGCAATGGAAAGTGTGGCGAAGAAGTGCCGGAGAGCGTTTTGTAGGCAAGGCGGCAAATCCTCGGCCGCTGCGCTTATGCTGACCTGCGTCAGTTTGTTGTTTCTTTCGGCAGCCGGCCCTCTTTTCGGGGCTGAACTCAAGGAGGCCAAAAAAAGGCCTCCGGCCGCAGCCTCAGACATCGCGGCGAAGCCCGCCCTTTCAGCACGCTCCGTTTCTCTCGATGCTGCGAAGTTCCCCTCCTTACAGGCCGCCCTCGATGCCCTGCCTGACTCCGGCGGTATCGTCACCTTGCCGCCGGGAACATTCGAGATCACCCAGCCGCTGGTTCTATCGAGGCCGGAATCGCGCATCGAAGGGGCCGGCGCTTCTACGCACATCATCAACAAGAATGTCACCAGCCAGCCGGCGATTATTATCCGTCCGCCCGCCTACTCCGCCGGAAAACAGAACCGCCTCTGGCGGGTTCAGATCGGCAACTTCCGCGTCAGCGGCAACCCGCAAAGCGGCGACGGCGTGCTCTTGCAAGGGATCAACGAACCATACATCCACGGCCTCTCGGTGGATCATCACGGCGGCAACGGAATCAGTCTGATTGACTGCTATGAAGACCCACGCATCATCGGCTCGATCATCACGTACAACGGCAAGGCCGGCCTCAACATCGAGGCCTGCCACGATATTGTGGTCAGCGCCAACCAGTTCGAGGAAAATCAGGACGCCCTGCGCTGTATTGACTCGTTCAACTTGTGCATGACCGGGAACAACGTGGATGATCATCTGCGCCACGGCGTGGTCATCGAAAACACCTACGGCTCCGTGCTCTCAGGCAACATGATCGAGGAGTGCAATGGCACGGCGGTGATTCTCGACCGCGACTGCTACGGCATAACGGGCAGCGCCAACGTCATCGCGCACGAACTTGGCGGGGGCGTCCATCTGCCCGACGCGTGGGGCTGTGCGGTGTCGGCCAATACGTTTGTGATCGTGCATTCCGACTCCGTTCGCGTCGGGCCGGACAGCGGGCGGATTACGATCACAGGCAACAACTTCTGCAACAGCCATATCGGCGGGAAAGACAAACGCCCGACGGAAGCGAAAACACCGATGGCCGGCGATGCGGGCACCGGCATTTTGCTCAAGAGCACATCGGACATCGTCATTTCCGGCAACAGTTTTTCGGGCCTGACCACGCCGGCCGTCCGCGCCGAAGGCCAATGCCGACGCATCTTGGTCTTGGGCAATGTGGCGGCGGACCCGCGCGGCGCGGCAGTCAAGGCAAAAGCCTTTGATCTTGGCGCCGCCTTGGACAGTATTGTCCGGGACAATTTGTCGCCGTGAGCTGAATGTTCGCCCGAATGAGCTGCAAGATATTTCAGCATAAACAAATCAACGCGGATGTGCACTGATGAAACGACCGAGTCTTGCCTTTGCAGGCGTGTGGGGTGTGCTGATGTTGCTGGTGGGAGCAAGGGCGGAAGTAGTGGTATATCCAGCGCCGGAAGGCGCGGCCTTGGTGGATCAATACCGCGTGACGGTAAATGAGACGCCCGTTCCGGTCTATTTGGGATCGCCCAAGCGGTTTTACGGGTATTGCCAGTTCGATATGTCCGACCGTACAACGGTGCGCGTGACTACAGCGTTCCCGCTGGTCAAGCCTCGGCTTCTCCCCGAGCGTCTGGGCGTGAAACCTGACGTGGAAGGCAATACCGTATCTTTCACGCTGGAATCGCCCTGCCATATCACGCTTCTACCCGATGGGACCCGTCCCGACAACGCCTTGCACTTGTTTGCCAATCCGCTGGAACCGGCGCCCCCCCAAAAGGATACACCGGCTGTGATTTTCTTTGGGCCGGGAATCCACAAGACCAATGTCACGGTGGGCGACGGACAAACCTTGTATCTGGCCGGCGGCTCGATCCTCAAGGGTGCAGTGAGCATATCGGGCCGCAATGCAAGGGCGCGCGGCCGCGGCATCATAGACGGCAGCGATTGGGGTCACTTTGAGCGCAATGATGTGCCGATTCGCGTCACGGGCACTTCCGTCAGTATCGAAGGTGTTATTGTTCGTCTGTCATGGCGGGCGGGCATCTCTGTGGTGCGAACCAGCGGCGTCCGTATTGCCAACACCAAGGTCTGCGCCAGCCGGTTTGCCAACGACGATGGGATTACCGTGAGCAACGCCGACGGGGTCACGGTCACCGGCTGTTTCGTTCGCACCGACGACGACTGCATCGCACTCAAGGGGTATTCAAGCGACCGGCGCGATGTGTTCAACTGCACCTTTGAACAAAGCCAGCTGTGGTGCGACCGCGCACGCATCGTGCTTATCGGCCACGAAACAATGGTCCGTCACATGCGCGATCTCGTGTTCAGGGATATTGACATCCTGAAATACAGCATGACGCCCTTTCTCATCGAGCCGGGCGAGTTGGGAACGGCCGGCCCCAATATCCTGTTCGAGAATATTCGGGTGGAAGGCTGGGGTGACAGCAAAAGTGCTCTGATTCAGATTCAACCCACCGTCAATCGTTGGATGCGACTGAAGGAGCCCGGCTGGGTGGACGGTGTTACATTCAGGAACATCCGGTTTTCAGGGACACACCACGGCCCGTATGTTCGAATTCAAGGCTATGACGCGGCGCACACAACCCAAAACGTGACGCTGCACCAGGTGATCGTCAATGGGGAATCTCTTGGAGCAGACTCGCCGGGAGTGACCGTTGGAGAACATACAAAGAATATCACGTTCGTTTCGGATCGCGCGGCCAAAGACTGGAAACGTCAATAGGGATGCTGCAAATCTCAACCGTACAAAATAGGGGAATGGGGTGTGGTTTTGCCCCATTCCCCGCAGTGGAGAAGTGCCTGTTTTTCATACCCCACACAAAGCCACTACCGCAACATCCTGCGGCTTTGTGGCGCGTCGGTTTTACGGTGTTCCCGCCCGATAAACTCCTCGCGCAACCTACGGCTTGATCAGGACCTTCATCACGTTCTGCTTCTTGTCCTTGACCATGGCCAAGGCCTTGTGGAGATCGGCGAGGCCGAATGTGTGCGAGGCCAAGGGTTTGAGATCAATCAAGCCGGTCGCAATGGCATCGAGCGCCTGCGGCCAGACCAGCGGGGCCAACCACGAGAACCGGATGGTCTTGTCCCACAGAATGGACTTGAGCGCCGGCACCCGCACGACGGCGACGTCGGCGGGCAGGCCGAAGAAGACCACGCGCGATCGGCGGCCGGAGATTTCAAGCGCCGCTTCCATGGCCTCGACCGCGCCGGTGGGCGTGATCACGGCGTCGGCAAATCGCCCGTCGGTCATGTCGCCGATGGCCGCCTTGAGGTCTTTTTTGTAATAGGGCGAACCGGTCTCGGCCGTATTGATAACGACATCGGCGCCGCTGTTCTTTGCGGCTTCGAGGCGATAGTCGAGGACGTCCACGGCGACGACACGGCCTGCGCCCGCGGCTTTGATCATCTGCACCATCATGCAGCCGATGACTCC
>JAOAGV010000077.1 GCA_026415575.1 Candidatus Sumerlaeia bacterium | reverse complement strand
ACCCGCGCTTGGCGGAGTTGCGTTTCGGACAACAAGAAAGAAAGCGGCAGCATGGCTCCCACAGTCCAAGACGGACACCCGATGGGTTTGATCTTGACACAAAAGAAAAAGCGGCAGCACGGCTGCCGCAGTCCAAAGCAGACGCCGATTTGTGCATGATGACAAGGGCGCCGCCTCAGGCTTTTTCCTTTTACCCCTTCCAGCTCCAACAAGGCCACAGCATGATCGAAGGACCCTATCCCGATTTCTGGATCCCAATCGCTATCTCTGGATCTCTGGCAGCCGATTCGCTTATCACTTGACAAACGGGAGGGCGTTATGGAAAAAAACTTGCGTGTCTGGCGTTTGGCCTTCTTTCTGCAGGCGGCTGCTACGGAGGTTTGGTATGGCGTTCGAGCGGGTCGGGTGTTATTTGCACAAGAAAATGGCAAGACTACGATGATCTACCCCCACGTTCTCAACCGTGGAAAAAAAGGTGTCAAAAGTCCCGTGCACAGGCTTTGATCACAAGGTTCTTATGTTGGTCCGCATAACATCGTGGGATAAAATGACGAGCGGAGATCATGCCATTAATTCTAAATGCTTTATAGCGCCTTTGGCAGAAAATCACAAGGCGTTTACTGCGGCAAGAAAAGAGAAACTCCGCCTTTTAGCAGGGTTGATCTTATCACTTTTTTGGAAAAAAAGGAAACCGGAAAGAAAAAACCCCTGACGCGGCGGACAATCTCTTGGCAGGCAGGAAAAAGTGAAGCAAAGAATAGCGCAAGACAGCAGGCACGTCACACAAACTGCCTGAAGGCTGGGGAAAAGGGGAAAAACCACCAGAGCTGTGCGCTTCGGGATATGGTTTCGCCGATCTGAGTGCCGACCCCGGATGAAAAGAAATGCATGATCGCCTGACACGAAAAGAGGTGGAGTTTATTGTCCGAGATACCGTTGTCGGATTCCCGCACGGCGAGTGCCGTACATGCGATTGCTTTCAAGGATTTCTGACTCAACTCGAAACCGACGCCGCGGCGGATGTAAGCGATATTGTTGGTCCGCACAAGGTAGCTAAAGATGAGATGCATGGGTGCTTGGGTTGTGACCCGTGTCCGCCGGGCGCCGCCTTCGCAAAATATCTGAAGGCAAGAAGAGGATGACTACCCTCGAACCCACCGTCCGAGGAGGGCACGCACTAACACACGTCCGTCAACGTTGACGTTCACCCAAGCGCGGCGTGCTCGCATGAACCGGCCGAGAGATCAAGAGTCGCGCAGTTCGGTCGGGCGTGGAGTTCCGTCCCGAACTGCACCATCAAGCGGAAGTCTCGTCCTGTCGCGTCGCGCCAGTGCGCCTCGCCCGCTCATCTCGCACCCCGTTGGAATGACTTTTGCGAAATAGGGAGTATGGAATCAGGGCAGGTGGAAGGGGTGGGAAACTCAGGGGCATGTGGGGTGAGAATGGCGGAGAGGTGAGGGCGAAGAGCGTCGGGAGGGCGCAGAGGGCCGGTGGGGTTTGGGTCGGCTCTTTGTCAGTTGGTTCGAGGGGCCGCCGTCGGGGAATTGCGCGCCGGCGTGTTTGGAGGCCTGCAGCGGGCAAGTCTCTTTAAGACAAAGCCGGTTGCCGGCGAAGAGATAGCGGATCGGAGGACGGCGGATGGATTCGATTGTTGCCGATGACCGTTTGCCCGGCGCGGGTGCGCTGCCGCAGGGACTGCGACTGCGGCTGATGCAGCTGTGGGCGGTGTTTTCGCTGTATTGGCGGACGGGGCTTCGCGCCAAGCGGTTGTGGGTGGCGGCCGTTGTGGCTCTGGTGCCGCCGGCGCTGCCCGTGCTGGCGACGGTGATTTCGCGCGTGACGGGCCAGTACGGCGGGCTGCCGCAGCCGATGAATTTTTTCCGCAACCTTGTCGCCCTGCTTTACCTGCATGTGATCCTTTATGTGCTGGCGATGCTGTACGGACTGGCGCTGGTTTCGGACGAGGTCGAGGGAAAGACGCTGGTGCACATCAAGCTGCGGCCGGTGCCGCGCTCGCTCGTTGTGGTCGGAAAATATCTGGCCTCGTGGCTGATTGCTGCGGGACTTCTGGTCGGCTCGCTGACTCTGACTTACGGAACGGTCTGGCTGCTCCATCGCCATGGAGGTGTATGGCAGGAGATCGCGCGGTGGGACAACCTGCGCTGGCTGGTCTGGGATTCATTGATTTTCCTGCTGGCGTTGTCGGCCTATATGAGCCTGTTTGCGTGCGTGGGGGCGTGGATGCCGCATGGCGAACGGTGGGCGGTGGTGTTCTGTTTCGGCTGGGAATCGCTGATTACGTATCTGCCGGCACGGTTGAAGTGGGTCACGCTGATGTATCATGTGCAGACGCTGTTTCCGCACAACGTAGCGGTGGTGAAGTTTTTCAGTCTGGCGGGCGAGCCGCTTTCCAAAACGACGTGCGTGTTGATTTTGGTGGCGGTCACGGCGGTCTTTCTGGCGCTGACGGTCTGGAATCTTCGCCGCCGCGAGATTCGATAGGTGTTGCGCGGACAGGATTTGCAGGATTGAGAAAGATCTGTCTTGCACAATTGCACAAGCTTTCATCGGGTGAATCGTGATTAATCCTGTCCAATATATTCCTTGAATTTGCCTCCTTCTCCACTACCGCCGCCATTCGTCCAGATGACTTCGCACAAAGTCGTCGTCGGTCAGCCAGGGGTAGCTGCGGCAGACGCGGTCAATTTCTTCGCTCTGGCCGGGAGAAAGGCCTGCGTTGGGGTCGAGGCAGAGTGCGCTGGTCATTAGTCCCTGCCGGCGCAGCACTTCGTTGATGCCGGCGATGCAGCCATGAAAATTGTGCGCGACGTCGAACACTGCCGCGTTGGCATCGGTCAGGGCAACGTTGCGCCGCAGCCAGATGGAATACCGCAGCAATTTGCCGGGGCCGAGGCCGGCGTGGATAGCCTTTAGAAACTCGACGGCGCGGGCGGTCCAGATGCTCCATTGTCCCAGCAGTCCTCCGCGAATGCGAAGCACGCGCTTCTTTCCGCCGGATCGAAACTCGTAGGGGGTAATCAGGTCGAGGATGATGTTGTCGTCGTTGCCGGTATAGAGGGCCACGCGTTTTTCCACTCCGGCATCGGCGACGGCGCGAATCACGTCAATTGTATAGTAGCGGTTGAAGGGCGCAATTTTGATCGCCACGACGTTTTCGATCTCCACGAACCGCCGCCAGAAGGCATAGGAAAGAACACGCCCGCCGACCGCCGGCTGCAGATAAAAGCCCATCAACGGAAGAATCTCGGCCACCGCGCGGCAATGGCGGATGAGTTCGTCATCGCCGGCCTGCCGAAGCGCACCGAGACTGAGAAGAACCAGATCATAGCCGAGCGATGCAGCCAGTTGCGCCTCGGCCACGGCCTGACGGGTCGGGCCACACGCGCCGGCGACCTTGACCAGCGGCCGCCGGTGGCGCATCTGCATGGCCTGCAACTCGCCGATGGCCAGTTCGAGCACCGGCTGAAACAGGCCGATGCGCGGGTCGCGGATTTCAAACTGCGTCGTGTGGACTCCCACGGCAAGGCCGCCCGCGCCCGCCGCCGCATAGTACCGAACCAGCGCACGCTGGCTGACTTCGTCAAAGCGGCGGTGGGTATCCAGCGCCAGAGGACACGCCGGAATAACCACGCCGCGGTGCAGAATCTTCATCACGGATGCCGAAGGCATCGGCCGGCTCATGGCGACACGGCTCCTTTCGGATTGTCTTGCGTGAGATACTGTCCATCGGTCACTTGGAAATGCGTGGGCTTGCCGAGACTGCGTCCGCCGTGCGAAACCCAGTGGGCGACCCACTCGATGAGGCGGTCGGCGTCCACACGCGTGGGGCCAAACAGGTCCAGCGACTTTCGGGCGTTGCTGAGATACATCGTGCCGACGGGTGTTCCGCGCCACCGGACCTCCTTGTTGAACAAGCGCCCGAACCGCAGCGCCACGTCGCGCACCATGAGAGTTTCGGCGCCGGTAATGTTCAACTTGGCCGGCGGGCTTGCCGTATGTTCCAGACACAGCAGGGCGCGATTGTTGGCGTCGCCCTGCCAGATGACATTGACGGCCTCGACGGACAAGTCCACCGGCCGGCCTTCATAAACGTCGCGCGCAATGTCCACCAGAACGCCGTAGCGCAAGTCCACCGCGTAGTTGAGCCGAAGCAACAGGACACGCGTGCCGTATTGCTCCGAGTAATGTTCGAAAACCCGCTCGCGGCCCACACACGAGGCGGCATATTCGCCAACCGGCCCGGGCGGGTCGCTCTCGCGGCTTCCACCGCTGGCCACCGGCACCAGCGGATAGATGCAGCCGGTCGAAAACGCCACGATGCGCGAGTGGCGGAATGTACGCGCCGCATTGGCCGGCGCGATCGTGTTGATTGCCCACGTCAGCGATTCGGAGCCGACCGAGCCGAACTTTCGCCCGACCATGAAGAGCACGTTGGGAACTTGCGGGAGGCGGGCAACCGCATCGGGGTCCATCAAATCGCACGGCACGGTTTCCACGCCGCGTTGTTCGAGCCAGACGCGCTGGGACGGGTCGCTAAAGCGCGACACGGCGATGATGCGTTTGGCCACGCCGGCCTCGCAGCACGCATTGCGCGCCAGATGGGCCAGCGACGGCCCCATTTTTCCGGCCGCGCCGAGAATGAGAAGATCGCCATCGAGCCGCCGCATCATGTCCGTCAATTCAGGATAGGGAACGGCAAGTGCCTCGTCGAGCGCGGCTTCGGATTCGATCCGGTCGGGGATTTGCATGGTTCACTCTCCTAAAAGGTGCAGCATGGCAGGCCCAATCCCTGCCAAAGCGCGCAGCGGGGTGTCAAGAAAGATGGAGAAGTGGCGATGAGGCACAGCATGGGCGACTTGCCCATGAGCGTATAGATGGTTTGGACGGAAAAAAAGACCTTTGACAGGATTGACGGGTTTTACGGGATCGAGTCATGGAGTCGGTTCATCAAACCCAAACCCTGCAGACCAGAATTGGAAAGTCCTCTGCCAGCACGATCGGCCGCGGAATTCAGACTGAAATTGCCTTGACGCCGGCGCATTTGTCTTGGACTGTCCGGTTCATGTGGCGGCAATATGATGCTGCAAGTTTATTTTGCGAATCAAAAGGGACACAGATAGGATGCAGTTTTTGCCAAAGATGTTGGGACTTCGATTTTACAGAAAAACTGGAAAAAGGACAAGTTCGGTCTTCCCTCAATCCAAAATCCAAAATCTAAAATCCAAAATAGCAATACCCGTCGGCGCCATACTTTTACCCTCTGCCTGTATAATGCTCTGCCTGTTTTTGGCATCCTGCGCGCCAACCATCCGGTCGTTTGAACACCTGCCCAATCCCCAGCTGCGGCAGGCGCAGCCATTCCCGGCCTCGGTTGCCATCCTGCCATGGGATGATAAGCGGCAACGAATCGAGGACAATGCCATCGAGGCTCTGATCCCGCTGGTGCCATACGCCGTTCACGAATTTCAAAATGGCCCGGGCGTAGACTGGGCCACCATGCCGGAGTCGCGCGGGTCGGCCGCATGGTATCAATGGCAATGGGAGAATCCCTCGTATGTGGCCGGCGCCCCGCGCGGCGAAGATCAAGTCCTTTCTCTTTTGCAATGCTATTTGTTGGAGTCCAACATTTTTCAGACGGTCACGTTCGCCGGCACGTCGCCCACTCTGCCTGTCCATTTTCTCATCCGTCCAACGCTGTACCGGTGGCAAATTCGCGGCTGGCAAACCTTCTACGGCATGAGCGTAATCGGCTGCCTGCCTTACTATCTCGCCCTTCCCATGCGCGACGACGAACTGCTCGTTCATTTCTCCTTCGCCTTGACCGACGGCACCGGCCAACACGTCTATATCCTGCGCAACTATCAGGGGGCGATTCCCCAACCTGCTTATCGCCTTTACGGTCCGCGATTTCCCGGTCTTGGCTATGAATTCGAGGATTTGCTGCCGTTCGTGCGCCAGTCGCTCGAAGATTTTGTCCGCACCGTGCAGAAAACGCTGCCCCCGCCCGGTGATACGGCCTATTGGGGCCCGCCCGCCCCTGCGCCTCAACCCTGAAAAAACCCCGCAGGCCCAGAGAGTTTGCCAGTTTGCCAAGGGCGCACGACATAAAAGCGGGCTTTCATGAAAATCCAAATAGTTCTTGATGATGATAGCGGGGCAGTCTATTGTGCACAAATTGTCCTTCCAAAAAGCGCAGTGCGCTGAGGACAAAATCTTACCGATTGAAGGAGATCTTGAATGAAGAAACTCACGGGTTTGATTCTGGCGGCATCCCTGTGCCTTTTGCGATGCGGGACCGCCGCCGAGGTTCCCGCCGACAAGGCCGTTGCCGGGCAGAAAAGCGCCGGACCGGTCGTGGCTGCGACCACCTCCAGCCTCGAGCTGAAGGATTTCTCGGCAAAGCTCAGTTATGCCATCGGCATGCAAATAGGCATGAACCTCAAGAGCATGGGCGAGAAAATTGACCTCGACATCTTTCTGCGAGCCGTAAAGGATGTTCTGGAAGACCGCCCGATGCAGCTGTCCGAGGCCGAACTGGATGCCGTCGGCGAGGAATTCTCCAAACGCATGGAAGCCCAGATGCAAAAACGCAATGCCGAGAGGGAAAAAATGAACGCCATCGAGGGCGAAAAGAACCGCAAAGAAGGCGAGGCTTTCCTTGCCGAAAACAAAAAGAAGCCCGGCGTCAAGACCACGGCCAGCGGCCTCCAGTATTTGGTCCTGTCCGAAGGCAAAGGCCCCAAACCCCAAGCTACCGACCGCGTTCGCGTGCATTATCGCGGCACGCTGCTCAACGGGAAGGAGTTTGATTCGTCCTACAAGCGCGGCCAGCCGGCCGAGTTCCCGCTCAATCGTGTGATCCCGGGTTGGAGCGAGGGCGTGCAATTGATGAACGTGGGCAGCAAGTATCGCCTGTTCGTGCCTTCCGAGTTGGGCTACCGCGATCAATCGCCCAGCGAAATGATCGGGCCGAATTCGACGTTGGTCTTCGAGGTCGAGCTGCTGGAAATCGTGAAGTAAGCGCGCGGCACCTCCCACGGCGGGTTGAATGGCCGCCATGTCCGGCACTCATGGACTACTCGCGGCGAGAATTCCTGGCATTGGCAGGAGGGCTGACGGCGGGCATTGCCGAACAACCCGGCGCCCTCCTGCCGGCCGTCTGCGGAATATGGGTCTTGCAGCAGGCGGCAGGTCGTGAGGAACTGGCGCGGCTTCTCCCTTCCACACTCGCCCCGGCACTCCGCACGCCCCACATTCGCGGCTTTTCCCTTCGCGTGCCGTGGAACGCCATCGCCGCCCGTTTCGATCTTCTCGACGCGGGATTGGAGATTGCACGGTCCCACCACGTTGCGTTCTCGGTCCGTTTTATGGCCGGCCGCCACACCCCGGCACCGGTGTTTGAGCGTGGTTCTCCCTTTTACCTGCGCGCCGGATCGCAGGAGAAAGTTCCTGCACCGGTGATGGGCAACGGCATGCCGAATTCGATCTTCGAGGAAGCCTACGAAGCGCATGTCGAACGCCTCGCCCGATGGTGCCGGAAAAACGGCGTGCACCTGCTGCATCTGGCATGGTACGGGCAGGACTGGGCCGAGCTCAATCACGGCAAAGAAGTGCGCGCTTTGCCCGGCTATTCCTATGCCAACTGGCTGCGCGCTCATACGCGCCTGATAGACGTCGGTCTGCGCCATGCGGGCGACGATTTGGCGGTCGAACTGCCGTTCTCCGGACACGGTCCCTTGACTGACGCCGCCGTCTCATTTGCCGACCACGTGATTGCCAAAATCGGGCCAAACAACCCGCAATTTTTCTGCCAGGCCAACGGCTGGGGGCCCAACGGCGAGTGGGGGGCGCCGAACGCCGAAACCGAGGCGGCATTTGATCGCGTGTGGGAAAAACCCGTTCTGCGCGGGCTGCAAATGATCCAGCCGCAAGACTACGATTGGCCGAAAGTGTTTTCCCGACTCTATGAAACCAAGGCGGTTTATGGCGAGGTCTATGCCCCAAGCTTCCTCAAACCCAATAAGAAATTACTGGCCGAGGAAGTTCGAAAGTTCTCAGCCTACTGCGAAAACAAAATCCCTTTCCGCTAATTGCACTTGCAGGTCCGTCTGCGTTTGGCCGACAACTGCTTCCGGCAAGAACGGTCGCTCCGGTCTGCCCCCGAAAAGACATGTTGTTGCAGTTTTCAAACTACCCGCCCATGAGGACTGACTGCACACGTCGTATTGGCATCGGTATTCTTTCTGTTCTGATTGTCGCGCCGATGATTGGGTTTTCCCCATCGGCGGCCGGTTCCGCACCACCGGTGTCCACCACCGCTACGGCGCACGTCGTCCTGTTCAGCGCCGACGAAATCGCCGCCGATCTGTGGCGCCAGTATCTGGCCTTTGTCCAAACGGAGCGATGGAAAGACGCCGTCCTGACCGCGCAAGCCCTGCTGACTTCAACGCCTGCTATTTTGATCCGCGACGCAAACGATGCGGCGCCGTTCCACCCCGTAAAGGAGCAGATCGAGCGCCACCTTGCGGCCAAACCCGAACTGGCTGATGCCTATTGCGCTGTCCATGAGGGCCGCGCCCAAGCTCTGCTGGCCGAGTTCCAACAAACAAGAAATTTTCAGGCCCTCGATCGCCTGCTGGACCGTTACCCTTTTGTTCCCTTCCGCACCCGGGCCCTTCGCTATCTTGCCGATGGACTTTTCGACCGCGCCGACTGGGTGCGGGCCGCAGCCGCCTATACCCGGTTGCAAAGCGACGGCCAAACCACAAACACCCGCGAAATGGCCGCGTGGGCCTGCAAGGAAGCCGCGTCGCTTGTTGCTGCAGGCCTCGCCGAAGCCGCCCGCGACAAAATCCGGCAAGCGCAAGCGCAGTTCGGCAGTGTCGTGTTGGACGACCGCACGCCGCCGTTGCAAGTCGCAGAGGTTTGCCAGCGCCTCGAACGGGAACTGGGCGCATTGCCGCGGGAGCCCGAAGCGGTCTTTTCGCTCGAACGCCTCAGCCAGTCCGCCGGCTGGTCTTTTGATTTTCCGGCCCAGATGGGCCACGTTGCTCTTCGCCAATCGCAGTCCTTGCGCCTGCCGTGCTACGAGCCCGTACTGGCCGACGGCACGGTCTATGTGACCAACGGCAGCGAATTGCGCGGCATTGAAATCGCCAGCGGGCGCGAGACGCTCCGCTGGAGACCGGCACGTCCGCTTCGCTTCAACATTGAAAATCCATTGCGCCAACTGGATTGCCTCCACCCCGTATCGCTCCGCCCTGTCGTGGCGGGCGACTCCATTCTTTTTCTCCACCCCGTTGAATTGGCCCAGCCGGTGTTCTCCCTTTGTTGCGTGGATCGCACGTCGGGGAAATTGCTCTGGCAACGCGCTGGCTGGAGCGAGGCCATGGAATGTATCGAGTCGGCTCCGGCACTTCTCGGCGATTTGGCTTTCGTCGTTGCGGCAACAATAGAGCGCACCAAGCCACAAGGGCCGGCAATCGTCCATCGCCGCGCTGTAATTTGTTTTCGTGCGACAACCGGCGAACTCATTTGGCGAACTCCCCTGCCCGTTTCCGCAAACCGTCCGTCTGCCACACCGCCGGGAACTATCGCGCCCCCTTGCGTCAATCGCAGCGGACTCTTTGTCCTCGAAGACCGCGGAACGCTGTATTGCCTCGATCCGGCGACCGGCGATCTCCGTTGGGTGCAGGCCTTGCAGCCCTCCGGCGGGGAGGGCCGTCCGGGAAATGGGCTGTGCCTTGCAGCGACTGAACGCGTGTATGCCGTTTGCGCCGGCACGCCGCGCATAGACTGTTTCGAGACTTCCTCGGGGCGCAAGGTCTGGTCGCAGGAAATCGGCGCACCGGCCGCTTGGCTGACGATGCACAACGGTTGCTTGATACTGGCCGCGCGCGAGTTGCAGCTTCGCCGGCCCGAAAATGGTGCGCTCTTGTGGAAAGCCTCCGCCGGCGAGTTGCCTCTCGGCCCCGGCTGCATCATTGGTCGTTGGGCCTTGATGCCGACGGCCAATGCGCTGCATCTTTATGATCTCGAAGCGCAGCGTCTGGCCGAGCGCCTGCTCTGGCCCGAACGGCGGGCGATGATTCACCTTATTGGCTCGGGCGGCGACCTCGTGGGAATGGCCGGCGACACCTTGCGCAAATTCGGTTCGCCGGGGAAAATTACTGAAATGCCCCCACCCGCTCTGGCGAAGGCAACCGCTGCAAGAGAGCCGGCCGATTTGGAAGGCGAGGAGATGGCGCGTGCTCTGTTTCCCAATATTCGGCTGTTTGCACGCGAAGACACCACGAAAGCCCTGGCCGCCGTCGCCCGTCCCCTTGTCGAATCGCCCGCCCTGTGGATTGTCCATGATTCGGGAACGGGGCGGCTTTTGGGATATTCGGCGGCGGACCTGCGCAACCCGCAATGGCGCGTGCCCTGTCCCGGCGAAGTCGTGCGGCTCGAATTCGACGACGAGTATATCTATGCCGTCTTTTCCGACCGCGTCGAATTGCGAAGTCTGCGGCAAAACGGGAATCTGCTTTATACGAAGGCGGCGCGCCCGATTCTGGCTCCCTTGTTCGAGGACGGCCGCATCCTGTTTGCCTATGCGCGCGGCGGCGGTGCCGCGTCGCCGACCGTCCTGGCGGGCTATGAAGCCGCCCGACGCCGCGAGTTCGAGTGCCCGCTGGCCGAACTGGGCGTTCATGCGTTGGTTGGTTATGTCTGGGAAGGCGACCGCATTGTGCTTCTGGAGCGAGCCGACGCGCGCTCGCTGCTGTGTCTGCCTGTTCAGATCGAGGGCGACCGGCTGCGGCGCGAGGCAACGCGCCGTCCTCCGCAACGGATTTCTTTTCGCCTCGAGGACAATGAATCGGTTTCTGTAGCCTCCGGCCCCCGCGTGTATCTGTCCACCGAGAACGAATACACCATTTCCTGTCTTGACCTTTTCGCCAACCGCCAAGTCTGGCGCTCATCGGCCATGGACAGCCGCCGCGAGCGCCGCGCCACCGCCCAACTGAGGCTTCTCGGCCGGTGCGGCCGCTTCCTGCTTTGGGAACGCTCGGCCGTCGAGGCCAACCGCACCGACCGCATTTTGGGCTTCACCGACCTGCAATCCGGCGAACGCTGTGCCGTGGTCGAGGCCGAACAGGCCGTCGTTTTCAAAGGCAGGCTGTATTCCCGAAGCGGTCGAATCGTGCGCGCGCATAATCTGCGCACCGGCCAGATTACCCACGAAATCATCTATCCGTCCCGCATGGGCAAACCGGTTTGGATTCAGCCGGTCGGCGACCGGTTGGCTGTGGCATTTCTCGACGGCGAGGGTGTGATTCGCCGCGTGGCGCTTCAGGACGCCGAACTCAGCCAAGGCGGGGTGCCGGCAGACGCAACGGGCCGCCAAAGCCGTTTCACCGAGATTCAACATGTGGCCGAACCGCTTTATATGGACGGCTGGCTCGACGATTGGGAGCGAATCCAGCCGGGCTGGCAGGAGATCAACGAGTGGCGACCGGCGCTGGATGCATGGGGCCGTGCGGCCGCTCCGGCGCCGTCGGCGTCGGACTTTTCGGCCAAATGGCGCGCCTGCGTCAGTGAAGAGGGCTTGTATCTTGCCGTTGCCGCGCGCGATGACCGGGTCGTGGCAAACAGCTTCAGCGATTGCCCGGGGCTGGGCGACTCCCTCGAAGTGGCCCTTTGCGCCGACCCGTCGGCCTTGAAAATGGCCAACAATCTGCCGACCTTTACCTTTTCTCTCGACGGTGTGGCGCAATGCTGGGCCGCCGGCCCTCAACTGCCTGCGAACCGGTACGCCGTTCGCTATGATCCGATCGAACGCGAACGGGTGTATGAAATCCACTTCCCGTGGTCATGGCTCAACAAGGCCGGTGTAATGCCGGCACAAACGATGCCGGAACGCTCGGGACTGTTCTTCGCTCTCTCGGTCAACGACGACGACGGCGACGGACTGAAAGGCAGTCTGGAATGGGGCGAAGGGCTTGTGGAGTCTTGGAATCCGCTTCAGTGGCGCGGCCTGCAGTTTCGCTTGATTGGCAGGGGGCGTTGAGGGAAAAAAGGCCTGGGCACAGGGGAAAGCAATGAACGGCATGGACAGAGTGAACGGAAAGACCGCTTCGATTCTGATCAGCGGCATGGGGATTGTTTCGCCGCTGGGCAACGATACCGCCTCTCACTGGTCGGCCATTGCTGCGGGCCGCTGCGGCATCGGCCCGATTGACCTGTTTGACACGTCGCGGCATCGCACGCAACTGGGCGCGCAGGTACGCGGTTACGAACCGCAACTGACGGCCGCCATGCGCGCGCTGCGCCATCTGTCGCGCGCCGATCATTTTGCGCTGATTGCCGCGGCCGAAGCGCTCGAGTCGGCCGGCTCGCCTCAGCACCACTATCCTGCCGACCGACTCGCCGTCGTGGTCGGCGCGGGAGTCGGCGGCATGTTATTGACCGAACGCTTTACCGCCGACTACACGCGTTCGGGGCAGGCCAATCCGCTGGATCTTCTGCCCTATCCGCCGAACTACACCTGCGATGTGCTGGCCGATTTCTTTCACTTGCGCGGCGAACGTGCCACCTTTGCCACCGCCTGCAGCTCCAGTTCGATGGCCATCGGCTGGGGGTTCGACCTTGTCCGCACGGGCCGCGCCGACTGCGCACTGGTGGGCGGCTCCGACACTCTGTGCGAACTGACCTATGCCGGGTTCAACTCGCTGCGTTCGGTGGACCCCGAACCGTGCCGCCCTTTTGACGCCAAACGAAACGGACTTTCTTTGGGCGAGGGCGCCGGCTTCCTGCTGCTCGAACGCGCCGAAAACGCCCATGCGCGCGGTCTCAACCCCGACCTCGCCATGCTCGGCTATGCCATCCGCACCGAATGCCACCACATGACCGCGCCCGAGCCGACGGGTCAGGGGGCCGCCGCCGTTATGGCGGCCGCCTTGCGCAACTGCGGTCTTGCGCCCGCCGACATCGGCTACATCAACGCCCACGGCACGGCCACGCCGCAAAACGATGCCGCCGAGGCCGCCGCCATCCTGCGGCTGTTTTCCGAAAATGCCGCCACCCTGCCGCCGGTCAGCTCAACCAAATCGCAAATCGGGCATGCGCTCGGAGCCGCCGGCGCCCTCGAAGCTGTGACCACCCTTTGCGCGCTGCGCCATCAGGTGCTGCCGCCGACCGTCCATCACGAGCAAACGGACCCGCAATGCCTGCTCGACGTCGTGCCCAACCGCGCACGGCCTGCGTCGTTTCATATTGCGCTGTCCAATTCGTTTGCGTTCGGCGGGAACAACTGCACGCTGGTCTTTGCCCGCTGCGGTGTGTGAACTGCCCCGCAGGCGCCGTTATAAGCTCTGCTTCCATGCCGCGACAGCGCCTTGCAGCCCCTCGTAGGCATCCGGTTTGGGGATGAAGGCATCGGCACCGGCGTCTTCGGCGGCCCGGCGATAGTGCTCGTTGGGATAATTGGTTACCACAAAGACCGCCATCTGCGGATACTGGCTCTTGATGCGCTGTGTGGCGGCCAGACCGTTCAAGCCGGGCATGCGAATGTCCACAGTGACCAGCCGCGGTTGCAGGCGTTCGACGGCATCAAGGAGCAATTCGCCGTTGGCAACCTCGGCCACGACTTTAAAGCCCATTTCTTCGAGGATTTCGCGAATGCGGCCTCGCGCAGCCTCATGGTCGTCGGCCACGATCGCGGTCATCTCGGCAGCCGGTGGTGCGGGTGCGGGCGCTTCCAGTTCATCCAGATCGGCCATCATTGCTCCTCCCCCCTTTGGTGTTGGTGTTCGTCATGGTGCGCAGACAATGGGGACACGACGGCGGTAAGTCGTCGGTGAGTTCTGTGGGAAAAAGCGGCGAAATCTTTGATTTCCCCAACCTTTCCCGTTCACGCGACAAGTAGTATGCGACGGTGGCAAACGATTGTCTGTCGCCCAATGTCAATTTTTCTTGTAGTCATTTCACGCAAACTGATGCCCTTAAAATGACTACAAGAGATTGTCGGGTAATCTCAAAATGCGCCCCGGACGCGCGTCGGCTTTCTGCGGGCTTGACTTGCCGGCTGCTCTATGGAAACTGTCGGTTGTTCGCGTCGCAATATGGCTGAGCAGTCGGCTGTTGCGTTTTGTCGCGGCAAGGGGTTTGTCCGGATGCCGAACATGTTGGAACTGGAAAGCAAACTCGACGAAATTGAAAAACAGTGGGAGTCGCTGGGCCAAACGCTGAGCACCACCCTTCCGGGCACCGACGGCCGGGCCTACCGCGAGCAGGCCCGCCGTCATGCCGAACTAGGTCGTATTGTCGAAAAATGGAATACTCTCAAACGCACCAAAGCGCGTTTGGCCGACGCCGAAGCGCTTGCGCGCGACCCGGACCCCGACATTTCGGCCATGGCCCGCGAGGAGATTGAAACCCTGCGGCCTGCCGTTGAGTCCCTCACCCGGGAACTGCGGATTCTGCTTCTGCCGCGCGATCCGCGCGACGAGCGGAACGTCATCCTCGAAATTCGCGCCGGCACCGGCGGCGAAGAGGCCGCGCTGTTTGCCCGCGACCTCTTTCGCATGTACACGCATTTTGCCGAGCGCCGCGGCTGGAAAATGGAAGTACTCTCGCTCAGCCCGTCGGACATGGGCGGAATCAAGGAAGTCATTGCCAGCGTTCAGGGCGAGCGCGTCTATAGCGTCTTGAAATTTGAAAGCGGCACCCACCGCGTGCAGCGCATTCCGGTCACCGAGGCCAGCGGACGCATTCATACTTCGGCCGTTACCGTGGCGGTGCTGCCCGAAGCCGACGAGGTCGAGGTCGAGATCAAGCCCGAAGACCTTCGCATCACGGTGCAGCGCTCGTCCGGTCCCGGCGGCCAGAGCGTCAACACCACCGACTCATCCGTGCGCGTCATCCACATTCCCACGGGGATGATCGTCACCTGTCAGGACGAGAAGTCGCAGCACAAGAACAAGGCCAAGGCGCTCTCGGTGCTTCGTGCGCGTCTGCTTGAAATGGAACAGTCGCGCCAGCAGGCCGAACGCTCCGCCGCCCGCAAACAGCAAATCGGCTCGGGCGACCGCAGCGAGCGAATCCGCACGTACAATTTCCCGCAAAACCGTGTGACCGACCATCGGATCGGCCTGTCTCTTCACCGCCTGCCGTCGGTACTCGAAGGCGACCTTGACGAACTGGTCGAAGCGCTTCAGCTCGACGAGCAGACGCGCCTGCTGGCCGCCGAGTGATGCTGCGATGGAGGCGGCGACAATGGCGCGTGCTTCTGCGAGCGCTTTGTTGGCGGAATCGAGCCGCTTTTTGGCCGCCCGCGGAGTCGCCAACGCGCGGTTCGAGGCCGAACTGCTTCTGGCCCACGTTTTGTCCGTCCCTCGTGCGGCTTTTTATTCCGGCCGGGAGCAATCCCTGAAGCCCCAGCAAGAGTCGGTTTTTTGGAAGCTGGTCAAGCGGCGCGGCGCAGGCGAACCGGTGGCGTATTTGACCGGCGAAAAAGAATTCTACTCGCTGCCCTTCGAGATCAACCGCTCGGTGTTGGTTCCGCGCCCCGAAACCGAATGGGTCGTTGATGCGGCGCTCGAGGTCCTGCGCGAAAAAGGCAAGAGCAGCGCGAATACAACGTTCTTCGATGTCGGCACGGGATCGGGCGTCATCGCTGTGGCGTTGTTGGTCAATCTGGCCGGTTGCCGCGGCTGGGCCAGCGATGTTTCCGCGCCCGCGCTCGAACTGGCCCGGCGCAACGCCAAACGCCACGGTGTGGATGACCGCTTGACGTTCCTTCGGGCCGATTTGTTCGGCGACAGTGATGCCGTGGTGGACGTGGTGGTTTCCAACCCGCCGTATGTGGCCGAAAGCGAGCGCGCCGAGTTGTCCGCCAGCGTGCTCAACTATGAGCCGCATGAGGCATTGTTCGGCGGGCCGGACGGCTTGGATGTCATTCGCAGGTTGATTGCTCATGCGCCCCGTCATCTAAAGTCCGGAGGGACACTGGTTTTTGAGATTGGCTATGGAAAAGCCCCTGCCGTCCGCCAGATACTGGTCGCCGACGGACGTTGGGGTGAAATTGATATTCGCAACGACTTGGCAGGGATCCCGCGCGTGGTTATCGCGCGAAGGAAATCCTGAACATGCCGGTGCACTTCACGACAGACAAATCCGGCCTGTTCTGATCCAAGGTTCGCACAATCAAGCAGGTTGCCCGCCTGCCCCCCATATATGGAGAGGATGCATCAAAATGGACCAAATTCGCGTAACCGGCGGAAAAGCGCTTCGCGGCGAGGTCAAAATCAGCGGCTCGAAAAACGCCACGCTCCCCATTATGGCCGCCGCTCTTCTGGCTGAAAAACCCGTCACGCTCACCAACACGCCGCTCCTGCAGGATGTCCGCACCATGGCCGCGGTGCTTCAGATCCTCGGCGTCAAAGTCACCCTCAAGGACCGGTCGGTTCTTATTGATGCCAAGGACTTTTCCGCGGCTGAAATTCCCTACGACGTCGTGCGCAAAATGCGGGCGTCGGTCTATGTGCTTGGCCCGATGCTGGCGCGGCTCGGGCAAGCCCGCGTCTCACTGCCCGGCGGCTGTGCCATTGGGCCGCGGCCCATTGACCTTCACATCAAGGGCTTGCGCGCCCTCGGCGCGGATATCCAACTCGAGCACGGCTATATCGAAGCCAGTGCCCGCAAGGGACTGCGTGGCGCCGAAATGTGGCTCGAAGGCCCCAACGGCTCCAGCGTCGGCGCCACCTGCAACGTCATGATGGCCGCCGTCATGGCCAAAGGCACAACCGTCATCCATGCCGCGGCGCGCGAACCGGAGGTCTGCGACACGGCCGAATTTCTCAAATCCCTCGGCGCGCGAATCGAAGGCGCTGGCTCGTCCACCATCACCATCGAAGGCGTAGACCGCCTCGACGGCGGCAAATACCGCGTCGTCGCCGACCGCATCGAGGCCGGAACCTATCTAGTGGCCGGCGCCATGACCGGCGGCGACGTCAAGGTCTCCGATTGCCGGCCCGATCATCTCGAAACCGTAATCGAAAAACTGGCCGAGGTTGGCGCCGACCTCTCGGTGGACGGCACCACGATCCGCGTGCGCGGCGGCAATTTGTCCCACCCCATTGCCATCCGCACGCTGCCCTATCCCGGATTTCCCACCGACATGCAGGCGCAATTCACCTCGATGCTGGCCGTCGTACCCGGCACCAGCACCGTCACAGACACCATCTATCCCGACCGCTTTATTCACGTGGCCGAGTTGAACCGCATGGGCGCCGATATCCATGCCCATGCGGGTGTGGCGACGATCAAGGGCGTCAAATTACTGAGCGCCGCGCCGGTGATGGCCTCCGACCTGCGCGCCAGCGCCGCGCTGGTGCTCGCCGGTCTGATCGCCAAAGGCACCACCACTGTGCTTCGTGTCTATCACATTGACCGCGGCTATGAAAGCATAGAGAAGAAGCTGTCGGCCCTCGGCGCGCAGATCGAACGCATCTCAAAAGGGCAATAGCCATTTGCCCTAATTCCCCCAACTCTTTTGCGGTGCGCCTGTGTTGGACAAAAACGTCCGCCCGCCGGCCGCCGCTGAGAGTACTTGACTTTTTGAACCTTCAACTATATACACCCGCAAGTGACAGCTGGCAAAAACGCAAGACGCTCGTGGGAAGGCCAGATTGCGCGGAGGCGGTCGAGATGACAGGACAAGGACGGCGGGCGCCGATTGGCGAACATCGCCTGATCGAAAGGCAACTGGGGCCGTGCGACCGGTTGGCCGCTTTTCTCAAGAGCCAATCCCACACCAAGCCACGTACGCAACCGACTCCCCCGCCGGTCATCACCATCTCCGGACTGATTGGCAGCGGCCGGGGGCGTCTGGGCAAAGCGCTGGCCGACGAGTTGGGTTATGAACTGGTCGGACGCGAGATTCTCGACGCCGTGGCAAGCGACCTGAAATGCCAGCGCGAGTTGCTGGAGAACCTCGACGAGCGGATGCGGTCGAACGTCGAGGTGTTGCTGGAAAGCTGGCTGCGAGGCCGCGCCATCGAAAAAGAGGACTATATCCAAGCCTTGTTTCGAGTGGTCGGCTCGGTGGCCGAAAGGGGCGGCGCAGTCATCATCGGCCGCGCGGCCGGACTGATTCTCGGCCCGCGTGCCGGGTTGCGTATTTGTCTGGTCGCATCGGTTGAGCAACGTGTCGGCCGCGTGCGGGAGACGCGGGGCCTGTCGGAAAAGGAGGCGCGCGAGTTTGTGGCCGAGCGCGACCGCGAGCAAAGCCGCTTCTGCCGCCGCTACTTCGGGTGCGAAATCACCGACCCAAGCGTCCATGACCTCGTAATCAATACGGACCGCATCGCACCCGAATCGGCCGTGCCGGTGGTTCGGGCCGCTTTGGCCGCAAGGCGATGAACGCGACGTTTCTTATTATGGAAATCTTGTGAACTTGTAAATCCGTCCCAACGTGGCCCTCGGCCACAACCAAGGATGTCAGTGGGAAAATGGCCAAACAGTACCGCCAAGCAACATAGCAAAGAAAGGATGCGACCATGGAGTTGAAAGCGTACTTCGAGAACACACGCGGCATCGGGGTTCTGGCGACGGCCGATTCGAGCGGCAAGGTGGACGCGGCGATTTACGCGCGCCCGCATGTCATGGATGACGGTTCCGTCGCCTTCATCATGCTCGACCGTCTGACCCACGCCAACTTGCAGTCCAATCCCCATGCGGCGTATTTGTTTCTGGAACGCTCCGACGACGCCAAAAAGTATGAAGGGATTCGACTGTTTCTGACCAAGACCGGCGAGGAAACGGACGCGGAAAAAATCCATGCCCTTCGCCGCCGCCTTTGTCCCGAAGACGAGCAGGCGCGCTTTCTGGTCTATTTTAAAGTGGACAAAGTCCTGCCGCTCATCGGGGCCGGGCGGGAATAAACGCCGTTCATTTTTGCCCCAATGCCTGTTTCACCAAGCCGGCCACCTGATCCGGCCGCTGGGCCACCGGAATGCCCGCTGCTGCGAGCGCCGCAATTTTTTCCGCGGCCGTCCCCTTGCCGCCTGCGATGATCGCACCGGCATGGCCCATGCGCTTGCCGGGCGGCGCGGTCAATCCGGCAATAAACCCGACGACAGGCTTGCGAAACCCGGCCTTGACATACTCAGCGGCGACTTCCTCGTCCGTCCCGCCGATCTCCCCAATCAGCACAACCGCGTCGGTCTCGGGGTCGGCGGCAAACATTCTGAGCGCATCCACGAAACTCGTTCCGACGATCGGATCGCCGCCAATGCCGATGCACGTGGACTGCCCAAGGCCGTTGGTCGTCAACTCGTTGACGATTTCGTAGGTTAGCGTTCCGCTTCGCGAGATTACGCCCACACGCCCCGGGCGGTGAATGTGGCCCGGCATGATGCCGACCTTGGCCTTGCCCGGCGAAATCACGCCCGGACAGTTTGGCCCGATCACCACCGTCCCGCGATGACGCGCCTCCCAATACACCGTCATCATGTCGAGCGTCGGGATCCCTTCGGTGATGATGACCACCAGCGGCAGTCCTGTGTCAATGGCTTCAAGCGCGGCGTCGGCGGCAAAGGCCGCCGGCACGTAAATCACCGAGGCGTTGGCACCGGTGGCGGCAACAGCCTGCGACACCGTGTCGAAGACCGGACGATCGAGGCAGGTTTCGCCGCCGCGTCCGGGCACCACGCCCCCGACGACATTGGTCCCATAGGCGATCATCTGCGAGCCGTGAAACTGGCCCTCATTGCCGGTGATTCCCTGAATAATCAGGCGCGTGTGTTCATCTACAAGGATGCTCATCGTTGGCTTATCTCCACGGCTTTTTTGCAGGCTTCCGACATGGTCGGCATGGCGATCAGACCGGCGTCCTTGAGCATGTCGCGGGCCAGTTCCTCATTGGTTCCCGAAAGGCGGATGACAATCGGCAGCTTCAGGTTGAGCTTCTGCTGCGCGATTAAAATCCCTTCCGCCACGCGGTCGCACCGCACAATCCCGCCGAAAATGTTGAACAAGATCGTATTCACATTCGGGTCGGCCGTGATGATGCGCAGCGCCTCGACCACCTGCTCAGGTTTGGCCCCGCCACCGATGTCGAGAAAATTGGCCGGCGCACCGCCGAAATGCTTCACCACATCCATCGTCGCCATGGCCAGCCCCGCCCCGTTGACCAAACAGCCAATCCGGCCGTCCAGCTTTACATAGCTGACGCGGTGCCGGCGCGCATCGGTCTCCAGAGGCTCTTCCTCGCCCTCGTCGCGCAGGGCTGCAATCTCCGGATGCCGATACAGCGCATTATCGTCGAAATTCATCTTGGCGTCGCAGGCAATCAAGCCGCCGTCGCCGGTTACGACCAGAGGATTGATCTCGGCCAGCGAGCAGTCGCACTCGATAAACGCGCGATACAGCCCCTGCGCAATGGCCGCGAACGGCCGCCCGGCCGCCGGCGGCAGGCCCAAAAAAGCCGCGGTCTGCCGTGCTACATAAGCCGGCATCCCCAAATGCCGCTTGAGAGAAACCTTGAGAATCTTCTCCGGCGTCTGCGCCGCCACTTCCTCGATCTCCACGCCGCCCGCCGCACTGGCCATCAGCACAATGTGCTTGGAGGCGCGGTCCACGATTAGTCCGAGATAAATCTCCTGCCGGATGTCCACGCCGCTTTCGACCAGCACCTTGCGAACCACACTCCCCTTGATATTCATCCCGAGGATGGCGGAAGCCAGCGACCCGACCTCGTCGGTCGTTCGCGCCAGCTTAATGCCCCCCGCCTTGCCGCGCCCGCCCACGTGCACCTGCGCCTTGATCGCAATCGGCAGCGTCAACTCGGCTGCCGCTTTGACCGCCTCGCCGGCCGTTTCGGCCACACGCCCGTTGGGCGTGGGAACCCCGTAGCGCGCGAGAATCTCCTTGGCTTGATACTCGTGGATTTTCATCATACACCCGCCCGTCGAAATAAGCGATCCTGCGGGGATCGTTGTCCGCCGTACAGTTGACCGTCTTATCCTCCCCGAGGAACGCCCCGACCCTGCACCGTTCCCGTCCCGACCGTCAAGTGCAAATCTGACAGATGGGAAACATGAGGCATGTCTCCAAAAACCGGCAGAAGACTATCCGGCTTTCAAGTTGCCCCAGTGGGTTTCCCATTCGTCGTTGAAGAGGGAAAGGTAATAGCCTGCATTTCTCACAACCTGTCTCTTATACACATCT
>JAOAGV010000076.1 GCA_026415575.1 Candidatus Sumerlaeia bacterium | reverse complement strand
ACTCTGCGGTCTAAACATGCAGCCAATTTGCGATGATCTTTTCTAACTTCCAACCTCTTCGTCCTGACCTCTTTCGTTGCAGCCAAAGGCCACGTTGGTTTTTGGATTGATAAAGGCAGTAGCAATATCCTTTTTGCTGCGCTCTTATTGAACCTCGCCAAACAATTGACAGTCAGAATGCTTGGCAAAGTAGCGAACACTTGACATAAGGGGCCGTTTTGGGTATCAACCAGTTGCGCGCCTCTTAGTGAGGCGAGGAATTTCAGGCAAAACTTCCACCCCTCGCCATCGTTTTCGCTCCATCCCTCATCCCTCATCCTTCCGTCCTCATCCCTCATCCTTCCGTCCTCATCCCTCATCCTTCCGCCCTCATCCCTCATCCTTCCGCCCTCATCCCTCATCCTTCCGTCCTCATCCCTCATCCTTCCGCCCTCATCCCTTATCCCTCTGCCCTTAATTCATCATTCATCATTCCTCATTCATCATTTTCACAACCCCACCGGCTCGCGTTCGCGGATGCGGCGCGTGGCTTTGACGCCCTTGCGCTTCCATTCTTCCTGTTTTTCGGGCGGCACTTTGACAATTTGCGAGACGGTGACATCTATATTGATGCGGGGGCTGTCGAGAAAGGAGGTCAGGTGCAGTTCCTCGACCAGAATGGCCTGCTTGTCGAAAAAGTTCAGCATTTGCACGACCTTCTCCACATCGCCTTCGCATGTGATGTGCAACTTGACATAGCCCAATTCGGCGTTGCCTTCCATGGGCGCTTCTTCGGGCGGGCGAAATTGCGGCCGGGCCATGCCAATGGCTGCAAAGGCGCTCTCGACGCTTCCGGTGAACTGGCTGCTGCCCTGGTCGTTGATCGAATACATGCGCTCGATCGCCGCGTATTCGCCGTCCACCTTCTCCTTGCGGCGCAGTTCCTCGCGGAATTTTCGATACGTTTCCATCTCGACCCGCAGCTGCTCGCGCTGGTCGGCAAGGGCGTTGATTTGGTCTTCCAGTCCGAGATAATAAATTGCCGTGAACACCGCCAGCGCAACGGTGATGATCAGGATCGTTCGCTCCCGACGCGTCATGGTGAACGCCATTATGTGTCTCCTTGTTTCCGATTCTCAGTTTGCAAACCGAAACCCGCCGTTTCTATTTCGCCGCTTCCTTCAAGAATACGCAATCGAACTCAAATTTCTGCACTTCGGGGCGGTTGCCCGGCAGGCGGAATGGTGACCGCGATTTGATCGTAATGCCGCCCTTGAAAATGCCCGTTTTTTCCAGCGCCGCGCGGAAGTTCTCGACCTCCGCCGCTCCGAAGCTTCCCGCTGCCGGATTGCCCACGGCATGGCCGGTCAGGATTACCCCTTTGCCCTTGATGTAATGATATTCGGTCAGGGCAATGATGCGCTTGGCCACCATGTCAATCTTGCAGATGGCTTCGAGGACGGCACCGGCCGAGCGCGGGTCTTCGACGACGTCCTTGACGATGTCGAGCCGCCGCTGCTTGTCGCTGAGTTCCTTGACCTTGGGTGCAAGGTTTTTGTTCCTCTTCTGAAGGTATTCGAGGTCCCGGCGCTGGTTGTTTGCCCAACGTGCTGCGAATGCGCCGCTCAGCATCACCAGAAGCAACAAGAGAATGCCGCTGAAGGCCAGCGAGCGTCGGCGTTTGCGCCGCGCAAGCCCCTCGGTATATTCCGGCGGCAGCAGATTGACCGGCGGCATGGCCGTACCTGCAATCGCGCCGCCGACCACGGCGAACTCGCGCCAAGCGCCACGCAGGTCGCGGTTCTTCGGTGTCGCAAAATCCAGTGTGGCGGGAATTTGAATCAGCGCCACCGGACAGCGCATGGCCTGTTCGAGGTATTTGTCCATATTGGCAATATAGGAACCCAGTCCGGCGAGATAGACGGCCCCGACGTCGGGGCAATCGAACTCGCGCGCGGCAAAGGCCTGCGTGCGCTGAATCTCCTGCACAATTCGGTTGAGCCAGTTGACCACTTCTGCCGCGGGGCCGGTCGGAGCAGCGGCGACCTCTTCGACCTGCTCCCCAGCGGCGGCCGTTGTGCTTGGGATGGCCGGCTCCGATTCCTCCTCGAGGAAGTCATCCACGTTATACGTTGTCGAAACCGGACGGCGGCGCGGCCGACCCTTGCGCTCGAAAAACGCTTCGGGCGACAGGGCGTCGAGGCTGCCCAACCGCTCGCGCGTCAATGCCGCACGCGATCCGAGCACCTCTTCGAGCACTGGCGCAATGCGCGAAACCCCCATCGTTCCGCTTCGCGTAAAGCGGACGATGCCGTTGGAGATGATCGTGATGTCTATGGTGGACCATCCGAGATTGACCAGAGCGTAGGTTTGCTCGGCGTAACCGGCGGGCGGGTCGAGAAGCAGGGCTTCGGCCAGGGCCAGCGAGGAGACGCGCGCGGCACTGAGTTCGATTCGCGCCTCGCGGCAGACGGCCATCGGGTCTTCGAGTGCGGCGCGGTCCACGGCGGCAATGAGAACGAGACTCCCCTCGACGCCTTCCTTGCGCAGCACGGCGTGGCTGATGACATGGCGCTCGACATTGAAGGGGATGTGTTTCTGGGCCTCGAAGCGGGCCATTTCCGCCAGCTCGTCGTCGTGGGTCGAGGGCAGCATAACCAGCCGCAGGGTGACCACATTCTTGGGCAACACGAGCGTCATGGTCCGCAGTTTCCAGCCGTGCGAACGCAGCGCGTCGCGAAGGGCGGCGGCCTTGGCCGCCGGCGGAACGATCTGGCCTTCGGGCGGAGCCGGAAACTCGACTTCGATCAAATCCGCGACGGTTGGTCGTGTCTTTCCGCGCTGGAGCACAGCAATTCGTGCTCCGCGATCAAAAAACTCGATAGCCGCGCGAACGGCAGCGTGTCCGCCGCCCGCTGTCTCGCTCAATATTCCTGCCATTGCACCACCCGGACTGTGTATTGTTCGATCGGGTTTCGATCCCGACCGTATCGGCGGTAGAATCGCTCGGCCAGCCGAGCGCGCACCGCCCCGCTTTCATACAGCTGGAACAATTGCTCGGGTTGACAGATTTCAAGGCTGCGCTGCACCAGCGCACAGATCAGTCGCCGGCTCTTTCCCGATTCCCCCAACGACCAGATGCGGTAGTGGTCGGAGCGAACCGACAGGGGCGCCACGGTCATCATCTGCGGAATCAGGTTGACCGGCATGCCGGCGACCTTGGCGAGCTCGGCCACGTTCTTGAACGCCCCCTCGTTCGAGTAGTTACCGCGCGCATCCGGCTTGCGCATCAGGACGATGTTGTTGGCGATCTGCTCGGACATCTTCGGGTCGTGCGTGGCCGCGCGCAGCACCACACGAAGCACTTCGGCCGGCGCGGTATTGATGTTGACCGTCGGAGCGTTGCGGACGGTGAGCAGATCGCGCAGTCCGATTTTGCGCTCGCGCGCCCGCGGCGACCGCGCCGCGTCGAGTCGCGCCAGCGTCTGCTGAATCGGGTCTGGTAGTTCTTCTTTTTCCGGGTCCACGCCATAGTACAGCTGGGGGGTAACGCCGTGAACGTAGAGCAGCTCTTCAACCGTCGAAAACCGGTCGTTTTTGCAACGATAGGTTGGTCGCGCCTTCGGGTCGCCGTCACTGTCGGCATTGTCGGACGTGCGCCGCTGCTTGGAGTAATATTCCTCTTCCTTTCCGGTGGCCGGCGGCAGGTTGCACATGTCGTCGGGGTCGCGATAGTCGAGGATGGCGGCGGCGACTTCAGCGACCTCTTTCGGCTTCAAGCCGACTTCCTGCAACAAGGCCTGAAGCATGATGTGGTTCATTGCCACGGTGTTGAGGTCGAGTTTGGCCGTTTCATCTTCGATCCAGACCCAAAAACGGCCGCGGCCCATCTCGATGCCTTCATTGTTGCGGCCCAGCTTGCCCTCGTCGCCGCGCGCCCAAATGTCGCCGAGGGCGTCGAACATTTCCGACTGGCGCGTACGGTCCATTTCGAGGTCGTTGCGCAGGTCGGCGATCGCTTTGGCCAGTCCGGCGCGCGCGAGGCACAGCGCCTCGAAGTCCGACCGCTGGAACTGCGCCAGACGCAATTCCAGATGCGTCTCTTCGAGCATCGAGGCGCTGATCATACCCAGCACGACAATCATCCAAAGAGTCAACACGAGAATGGCGGCGCGGCGCAACTGCCGCCACCGTTCCGACGGCCGCAAACGCCACCGGACGGCGCAAACGATCCGGTCCATTTGCTTTGCTGTCTTGCGTGGTTCCATCCGGCGTTTCATCCACAAAAGTCCGCGCTCAATTGCCAAGCCATTCTTCTGCCGCTCCCCGCCCGTTGTTGTCCTCTACCGCCGGATTCCCGGCGACGCGCCGAACGGCGTAAGCTGCGGAAACATCCCCGGCGGAAAGTCGCCGATGCGCGGGAGTGCACTCGGCATCGGCTCGAAGGTTTCCGACGAGACCATCAGGCGGAAGCGCGACCGGAATATGCGTGTCCGGCTGCCGTCCTGACCGTAACCCAGCGTCAGCGTCATGCTGATATACGCGGGGATATCGTCGGTGGGACGGTTCATTTCTCGGATTCGCAAGAACATGGCGTTCGGGTCGTTCGGGTCTATTTCCGTCGGCGCGTTGCGAAAACGGCGCTCGTGGGCAATCCATTCGGGGGCTTCGAACCAGCCTTCGTCCGTCCAATACCCATAACGAAGATCAAAGGCGAGGACGTTGCGGGCGACCATTTCACGCGGCTGGTCTTTCAGATACTCATCGGCCTCTTCGGCCGTTTGCGCCGGTTCCGGTTCGAGCAAGCCGGGCGGTGCGGCCGTGCCGCCGGAAGCGACAAAGATCGGCTGATGTTGGAACTTGGGAATCTTTTCGACAAAGACCGGCCCCTCGCTGCGAAACAAAATGCCGTTTTCAACAAAGTATTTCACGCGGGCCAGTGCCCACGGCTCAACGGGCGTCGTGCCGCCCCAATCGGTTTGCTTATAGACAAAGGTCAACGAGTCGAGATCGCCGCCGTCCACGCCGACAATGGTCAAGTCAATGGGAATGCCCGGAAGCGGCTGTTCTTCTTTGTCCTTTTCCTTTTGCGCGGCAGGCGCGCGACCCGGCGTCAGATGGCCGCCTTGCTGCATTTTTAGCAGGTCGCGCTGGCGCTGCACGCCCACGAGATCCTGATTATACTCGCGCGGCGTCAGATAATAAAGCGCCCGCAGGTCGCGCGCGATGAGATCAAAAACCGCCCGCGCCGTCTGGTTGATTTCCATCTGCTGCCGGCCTGACTCGTAGGACTTCAAACCGATGCGAAATGTGCTATAGACTGCCAGAGTCAAAATCCCAAAGATGGTTACGGCGACCATGATTTCGATAAGCGTGAAGGCGGAGCAGGGACGGGCGGGGATGGCAAAACCTGCCTGTCCGACTTGTCCGAGTTGTCCGCGTCCTTTCATGCTCGGCCTCAAAACATTCCCGTCCACGATTTGGTTCGCGCCGAATACTTCTCTATGCCGGTCAAAAAGGTCGTTACCCGCAGAACCTGCGAGACTTTGCCGGTTGAAGGCGCCGTATAGAAGACGGCGATCTCCACTTGCCGCAGCGGCTCGAACTCCTTGCGGGCCAGCCGCAATTCAAGGCTGCGATATTTTATCTCGACCGATGTAAAGTCGGCCGTGTAAGTGAAGCCGGGGAAATCCGGGCCGAAGTTGCCCTCGACATGATCGGTTTCGGGTGCTTCAATCTCGAAATCATCGAGCAACCCTTGGGCCAGAAGCGTGGCTTGGGTCACGCGGCGGTCGCGGCTGATCGCGTTCAACCCGCTGGTGAAACACCGCAGCATGGCTGTCAGCGCCGTGCCCAGAAGCAGTGTGGCGAGAATGATTTCAAGCAATACGAACGAGCGCGTGGCGCAGCGACGGCCCATGGGAGCAGAGATGATGGATACGACGGACAGCATGGATGGAATGGACCTTTCTCCTTCTTATTCCGGGGGCTCGCCGGTATAAACCTCGACGGCGCCGGTGATGCCAAACACATCAATGGTCATCTTCTTGCCTTTGACATCGGTCAGCACAATGGTGGCCGGCGTGCAGGTGCCGCGCGGCGTGAATTCCAACACCACAATGTCATTGCGCACTTTGTCGGCGCCTTCATAAAGGATGACGCGGTCGAAATACACTTTGTCGTGGAGCCGCCGAACCATTTCCACCGGCTCGATGCCGTCGGGCTCGCGCTCGCTGGCCGGCTTGCCGTCGGTCATCCGATCGAAGCGATAGGCGCCGTTTCGCACGTCCATGCGCAGTTTGACCAGATGCCGCCCGTAGATGGCCTCGCCGCGTGCATAGCGGATCATCGCCGCAAGGTTGCGGGCCGACGTGCGCAGCTGGCCTTTGAGGCGCGCCGGACCGAAATTCGGCACCACCACCGCGATCATCACGGCAATGACGGTGACCGCCACGGTGATTTCGAGCAGGGTCATGCCGCCGCGGCGGCGCGGCCAAGGCCGCAAGGACGGGGCGGGCAACATGGACGCTATGGACGACATGGACAGTCTCATGTTTGCTCTGCTTTTATGCACCCTGGCTGGGGTCGAGCGCGAAAATCGGCAGGAGCATGGCCACCACGATAAATCCCACAACAAGTCCCATAATGAGAATGATCAAAGGCTCGATTAGCGAGACCAACGCGCGCACCGACCGGTCCACCTCGACCTCGTAGGAACGGGCGACGCGTTCGAGAACGTCGGGCAACCGGCCGGTCTCTTCGCCGATGGCGATCATGTTCACCACGACGGCCGGAAAGACTTTGCTCGCGCGCAGCGGCTTGGCCACGCCGGCGCCCTGGCTGATGTTCTGCGGAATTTGCGCCACTTCGCGCCGCACGACAAAGTTGGTCATCACCTCGATCACTATTTCGAGGGCCGGCAGAATGGAAACGCCGTTGCGCAACAACGCGCCGAACGTCCGGGCGAACCGCGCAATCTCGCGCTTCTGCACGACCGTCCCCAGCACCGGCACCTGCAATATCCACGTGTCTATTAATGTTTTTCCATCCGGTGTTTTCATGTAGCGCCAGAGGGCGGCGATCAGCACGCCGATGCCCGCAAGGACGGCCCACCAGTATTGTCCGAGAAAATTGCTGATCGAAATGAGCGCCTGCGTGATTCCGGGCAGCGTCTGATTCATATCCTGATAAATCCGCGTGATTTTGGGCATGACCACCGTCATGAGCACGGCGATGGCGGCGATGCCCACAAAGACCATGATGACCGGATAGATGAGCATGGTCTGGACGCGGCCCTTGAGTTCCTGTTCGGCTTCGGCAAAGTCGGCAAGGCGCGCGAGGACGTTTTCGAGCATTCCGCCGGTTTCGCCCGCGCGCACCATGGCCACATAGAGTTTGGAAAACGCACGCGGGTGCTTGGCCATGGCCTTGGCCAGCGTGTCGCCCCCCTGCACGTCGGTCATCACTTGATTGATAATCTCGCGCAACGCTTCGGACGGCGTTTGCGAGACAATAACGTTGAGAGCTTTGACCAGCGTAATGCCGGCGCCCAGAAGGTCGGCCAGCTGGCGGTTGAACGTCGTAAGGTCGGCGGTGCGAATGCGGGCGCGGCGCAGGTTGAGAAACAGGCCGCTGCTGGCTTTGCGCGCCTGGGTTTCGTCGCGAATTTGCAGCGGAAAGTAGCCCATGGCCTGCAGGCGCGCGGTAACCGCCTGCGGGCCGTCGGCCTCCATGGTTCCGGCGATGGTATCGCCTTTCGGGTCTTTGGCTCGGTAGCTAAAGGTTGGCATCGGCAGCGCCAAAAAAGAAAAGTGGGCAACATGGACGGTAGGGACCGCATAGACTGCGCGGACCAACCGTGCATCTTGGTTGTTTGTCCTTTCTGTCCTTCCTGTCCTTTCCGTCCATGTTTCTTGGTTTTTTTATTCTTCTTTCACATCAAACTCTTCTTCCATCGTCACGCGCAACACTTCGTTGAGCGTGGTCAGTCCCTTTTTGATTTTGAGCCAGCCGTCCTCGCGGATGGGTCTCATGCCGTGTTTGAGGGCATCTTTTCGCAGGACATTGGCCGGTGCGCGCTCGACAATCAGCCGCTTCAGACTCTCGTTGACCGACACAATTTCATAGATCGCCGTCCGGCCATGGAATCCCGTATAGCGGCATTTTTCGCAACCCACCTCGCGGTGAATGTGCGCCTGCGCCGCTTCCTCGCGGGAAATGCGCAGATGCTGCAGCATCTCATCGGGAATCGTCGCCGGCACCTTGCAGTGGGTGCACAACAGCCGCACGAGGCGCTGGGCGATGAATCCGATGCACGACGATGCGACGAGGAACGGCTCAATGCCCATGTCGAGCAGGCGCGTCACCGCACCGCAAGCATCGTTGGTGTGCAGCGTCGAAAAAACCAAATGGCCGGTCAGCGCTGTGCGGATTGTAATCTCGGCGGTCTCGGTGTCGCGAATTTCGCCGACCAGAATCACATCGGGGTCGTGACGCAGAATGCTTCGCAGAATCCGCGAAAACGTCAGATCAATCACCGGATTGACCTGCACCTGTGTGACGCCGGCCATCCGGTATTCAATCGGGTCCTCAATGCTGATAATCTTGACATCCACCTTGTTGATTTCGCTCAGCGCCGCATACAGCGTGGTGGATTTTCCGCTGCCCGTCGGGCCTGTGTTGAGGATGATGCCGTAGGGGCGCGTGATCATCCGCCGCAGAATGGCCAGATTGAACTCATCCAGTCCGAGCCGTTCCAGATTGATCAGTTCCGCCTCGCGGTAGAGAATACGGATACCGATGCTCTCGCCGTAGGGGGTCGGCATGGTAGAGACGCGCAGGTCGTAGTCGTGCTCGCCCATTTTCAGTTTGATCTTGCCGTCCTGCGGCAGGCGGCGCTCGGCGATGTTCAGGTCGGCCATGATCTTGATGCGCGAGATGATCGCCGACTGAAACCGTTTGAGATTCGGCGGCACGGCAGCTTCATAGAGCATGCCGTCTATGCGGTAGCGGATCCGCAGGTCGTGCTCCATCGGCTCGACGTGGATGTCGGTCGCGCGGCTGGCCAGCGCCTCGGTAATCACCTGATTGACAAACCGCACGATGGAGGCGTCCTCTTCGCTGGCTTCGAGGTCGGTGACCTCGCTCTCGCGCTCGACCTCGATGCTCTCGCTCTTGCCGTTGATCATGCCCTCCACGGTTTCGGCGCCGATTCCGTAATAGCGCTTGATGGCTTTCTCGATTTCGTCACGCGTGGCAATAACGGGTTCGATGTCGCTGGCCAGCACCAGACGCAGGTCGTCGAGCGTGTGCATGTCCAGCGGGTCCGACACAGCCACGCGAAACACGCCGTCGCTTTGCGAGATCGGCATCAGATGATAGTGGGTGACAATTTTGGCGGGGACGCGCTGAATGACTTCGCGCGGAATGGTCATGTCGCTCAACCGCACATAGGTCATCCCGAGTTGCTGCGCCAAGGCCTTGAGGATTGTTTCCTCGGTGGCCAGACCCATTTTGATCAAGACTTGGCCGAGTCGCTCGCCGGTCTGATAGTGCTCGCGAAGCGCTCGCTCCAAATCGTCGGGATCCAGTTCATTTCGGGCGACCAGAATCCGGCCCAGTTCCTGCGGTTTGCTGACGGTCGTTTTAGCCAAAATTCTCCTCCTTGAGACCTTCCCGTCTTTGTCGTGTGCACATTATGTGCCAGAATTGGGTGGAAGGAACCTAAAAAGCGGCCGGCTGAGAAAGGTTTTTTCGCCGGATTCGGAAGGCAAAAACAAAACACGCGCGGCCGGTTCCGTTATTTCGACGCTTCCGGCCGTAATTTCACAATATCGCTGCCGTGTTTTTACAATCCGTATTGCCGCCAACGGCGAGCCATGGCAGCCCGCGGGACACTGGCTTGAAAAATTTGCCGTACTTCCGCCGGCGTCAACGCGCGGTTGTAAATCGCCACCTCGCGGATGCCCCCCTTCAGATAGCCCTCGCTGGCAACATTGGTGCCCAACACAAGGGGATTATTGTTGTTGGCCAGCGTTCGCGTGCCTGTGGTCGTTTCGGTAATCTGAACGGCGTCCATGAAGTGGCGTCCCTTGCTGCCGTCCCAAGTGAACGCCACATGGGTCCATGTGTCGCAGTCCACGACGTTGTTCTGGTGGTCGGGCCCGACTAGATAATCGTCGCCAAAAAGCGTGTTAATATGGCTGTCGAGATCATCCTCGGCGTAGTGATGGACTGCAAAAATCCCTTCCTTCGACAGAATGGTCGAGTAATTGCGGGTAGGATAATTGACGCTGCCGACGGTCGGGCGATACCAGAAGCAATAGGAGAAAGCACCGCCGGTTCCGACCACGTTGGCCACGTTGCCGAGGTCGAGCCGCGCGCTCGATGTCCCGTTGAAAATCAGACACGACACGCCGTCTATGGTGCCCTTGCTGACACCGGCCGGCAGCGAGCCGGAATAAGTGGAATCGAGCAGGAAAAAGGCCTGCCGGCCGTTGGTCGGATAACCCGTTGCACCGGTTCGCGGGATGTTGTTCATCCGGTTCCATTGGATATTGAGCAGATGAATGAGTTCTTTGGTGGCAATGGCGCCGCCGAAATGCCCGGGATGAGAGTCGCCGTCGCCGGGCCCGTTGGCCGGAAACGCCATGCGGATGTCGCTGACGAAGTCGGGATCGCCCGTGGTGATGTAGTCCCGCCGGCCGATAAATGGGGAGTAGCGGCTATGGTTGTGCTTTTGGCGGACGGCCGGCCAGCAATCGCCGTTGGTTTGGTGATTGCCCGTGTGAATGTTCCAGTAGTTGAACAAAAGAACGTTCTGATAAGGATAGTTGGCCAGCCATTGCGTCTCGAACCAGTCGGACAGCTGGCGCGGATACGAGCCGGTCGAGGTGGTCTCCGGCGGGGCCGTCCAGGCCACAAACAGGATATTGCGATAGCGCGACTCGCCGAACACGTCGAGCAGGGCCAGATACTCGGCCTTGATGTAGTTGATCGGGCCGCCCGCTTCGCCCGAATTCACCCAGTCGGTGTAGGCCTGCGAGGCCACCCACGTGCGCGCTTGTGCCGCCGTCGGATCGGCCGGACAGCCCGTCGAGGTGTTCGGCGCGGTGATATTACTGTTGGGAAAGCACGACTTGAACATAATGACGCGGTTGGTCTGGTTGGCGATGTTTGCGCCGGTGAACTCATCGGTTCCCTGCTCCTGATAGGACGTGTCCTGCGAATAGCAATGGACGAGGTCCTCACCGTTGACGTCGTTGACATAGTGCGCCGTGTCGTTTTTGTCGAGGTAGCGGCGGAATTTGTAATACCAGTCGCGGTAGTCGGTGTAGGAGGCCGTATCGCCGAGCAGTGACTCGTAGGTCAGATGATGGAGAATGTAGTTGCTGTTGAACAGCGCGACCTCGCCGTTGCCGCCATAGACCATGGTGTCGTGGCGAGTGCCGAATTGCCCGTGCACGATTCCGTACTTGCCGTCGTTCCAGCAATGGCTGTCGCCCGGGTCGTATTTGTAGGCCCAGTGGCCGCCGGTCGAGTGGTGGATCCAGAGGAGATTGACCGGGCTTGCCGGAGGCGAGAGATTATAGTCCTCTGCAAAAGAAGAAAGAGCCAAGCCGAGAATTGCCAAGCCGGCGGCCGTTGCGGCAACGCGCTTTGCTTTCATTGTGATTTCCTTTTTTCTGGAGTGGCACTAATGTATTTTGTTACCCGCGCAGAAGATGTTTGTCAATGATTGAAATGATTCCAAGAAAGACGGATGGTTGTGGGAAATGCAAGGATCAGGCAGGCAAGACACTCTTGCCGGTGGCTGGAGCGCTCTTACCCCAGACCTTGTTTTTCAGCCCTTTGCGTCCATCGGACAAAGACAGAAATGTGGTCACCGCTGCCGTCAAGACAGGAGTGTCTCACCCACCGTCTATAGCCGTTTTGAGGTTATCCCTTTTTCTCGCGCGCCTCGCGAAGTTTTTCGCGTGCAAACGAATCGCCGGGATCCATGGCATGGGCGACAGAGAGGAACTTAACGGCCTCCGACCAGTTGCCGCGTTCCATGGCGGCTAGGCCGCGGGCCAGTTGATCGTGGAACAGAGCCTTTTGGCGGGCTTGGTCGTCCACGACGGTTTTATCGAGAGCAGGGGAAGGCGGCACATCGGGCGAGAAAAGGATTTCTTCGATGACGTCGGGGGATACGGGCGGCGATGGAGCGGGAGACTCATAGCCGGCAAGGGGCAAAGGTCCAGACCCCAGCGGCGGTTCGGCGGCCAACGTTTCCCCCCCACCGAGCGGGAAGTCATCGTCGCCGAGATGGATCGTTTTAACTTCTTCCGGTGTGCTGGCTTCTTCGGGCGAAGGAAGAACGGGTTTGGAGACCGGCTCTTCCTGCTCCTCGTCAAGAAGGGTTTGATCGAACGAGGCGTCGAGGGCAAAGGGGACTTCTTCGATGCGGGCTTGGGGCGAGCCGGACTTGATATCCATTTCTTCAAAGAGGAAGGGATCGCGTTGGAGAGTGGACGCAACCTCACTGCTCTCTTCTTCCGCTTCCCGATAGCCGGGAAGTCCTGAGGAGCGGGCAAGGATTCCTTCCAAAGGAATGGGGCCTTCATCCTCTATCGGCGGTGCGGTTGCGACCGGCGCAGGGAAAGGCGGGGCCGGCGGGACGGGTTTTGGCGGTGCGACGGAAGCAGGTTGCGGCGGTGGGGCCGGACGGGGTGGGGGCACTTCCTCGCCAAATATGGATGTTGCCGGAATGAGTTCCTGTTCCTCTTCAGGGGGAGCGGAGGGTGCAGGGGCTTGAGGCGCGGGAGCGGAGGGTGCAGGCCGTGGGGCGGCAGGCTTGCCGGGTGCCGCAGCGCCCCAAATATCCACGGCTTCGTCGTCGGCGGCTGCGGCGACGGGCGCAGGTTTTATCGGTGCGGTGGGGGCGGACTTGCCGGCAGCGGGGGCAGACGACGGGGCAGATGCCGCGGCGCGTGGAGACGGCGTGGGAACGCCGAGAGAAAAATCGTCATCTGCGGCCAGACGCGAGAAGCCTTCGGGGACATCAAATCCGGCGCCGCTGTTTTGGCCATGGGTAGAAATCGCACGCATGTGCTCGAACAGCTGCGCTTGGGCGGCGCGATGGCGTTTGCCCGAAGTGAGCCGCTCCCAAATCATCATGGCGAGAATAAATCCGAGAACTGCCATGAGAGCGACGGCTGCACCGACCAGATACTTCTGCGAGATCCAGACGGGGGCGGGGCGCGGCGCAATCCCCTCGCGCGGGTCGGCTACGGCGCTGCGAACCGCCGGCGGCGAACTCATCCGGTCGGACGGAAGCACCACGACCGATGTGGTGGGACGCGACCGCTCGACGGCTTCCTGAAGTTTGGAGGCATCGGGTAGCGAAGAGATGGCGGTGCGGCGGCCGGCAGCCGCGCTTTTCAGCTGGCGTTCCGCCTGGGCAAGAATGAATCGGGCGTCGGGATTTTCGGGATCAATGGCCAGCACCTGTTCGCACTTCAGTTTGGCCTCGGCGGGGCGGTTGAACAGCAATTCTTCCTTGGCTTGGTTGATCAGGAGAAGGATTTCACCCTTGCGCTTGATCAAGGGATCGGCGGGAACGCTCCCCAAAGGCAGCACCGCTGTCGTAATTTGGGCATAAAGACTGGGCGAGGCGGCAAGCCAGAGTGCCGCACAAACCAAAGACATCACAATCGGGGAGAATCGGGGTTTGAACCGCATTGCTTTTCTCCAAAAGGCAAAGGCGGGATTTTGCTTGCCTCTGCCGGTAGTTTTGTTCATCTTGCGGCCGACGTTGTGCGGATGTCAAAAGGAAATCCACAGCGCCGTTCTCTGCGGTGCATCGGGGAGCGGCAATTTCACGTTGACCAAGGAAGGCGATCCACCATGAACATCCACGCACTGCTCGAAGGCATGGCGAAGATGGGCGCGTCGGACCTCCATCTGAAGGTCGGCAGTCCGCCCATGCTGCGGATCAACGGCACATTGCGTCCGGTGGAACATCCGCCGCTGGATGAAAAGACCACCGCCGAGGTGATGCAAACGATCACGCCGCCGATGAAGCGGAAGATTTTTGACGAAGTCGGGACGGCGGATTTTTCCTACAGCATCCCGAAGGTGGCACGGTTCCGCGTCAATATCTTTCATCAGCGCGGCTCGGTCAGCATCGCCATTCGTCTGGTGACGTTTGAGATTCCCGATTTTCAGAAACTGCTGCTGCCTCCGGTTGTGGCCGAAATTGCCGACGAAAAGCGGGGTTTGGTCCTCGTGACCGGCGTGACCGGCAGCGGCAAGTCCTCGACCCTCGCGGCGATGATCCAGCACATCAACAATACGCGCCGCGAGCACATCATTACGATCGAAGACCCGATTGAGTTTCTCTTTCGCGACAATCTGTCCATCATCAACCAAATGGAACTGGGCGTGGACGTGCGGTCCTTCGATGTCGCGCTCAAACACGTGCTGCGGCAAGACCCTGACATCATCATGATCGGTGAGTTGCGCGACCGCGACACGGTCAAGACTGCGTTGATGGCCACCGAAACCGGCCATATGGTGTTCGGCACGCTTCACACGTCCGACGCCAAGCAGACGATCAACCGGCTGCTGCATTTTTTCCCGAGCGAGGATCAGGAGTTGATTCTTGAGCAACTGTCGCTGAATCTGCGGGCGGTGATCTCGCAGCGTCTGGTGCGGCGATGCGATACGAAGGGGCGCGCTCCGGCGGTCGAGGTTCTGCGCAACATCCCGATCGTCTCGAAGTTGATCCGCGAGGGGCGCATCACCGAAATCTCGCAGGCCATCCGCAATCAGGAAATGGGTATGCAGACGTTCGACCAGAGCCTGACGGTGCTGGTGCAACAGGGAATCGTGGCGCTCGACGAGGCGCTGAAATACAGCGCGGAACCCGAAGCACTCAAGCGCAACGTCAAAGGCATCTACGCCGAGGGCGAACGCCGTGGGCTGATCGGGGTGTAGGTTTTTGGGCTTTAGGTTTTGGAGTGAGGTACCCAGCCGCATTGTTTTTTTTCTGTTACTGTGGATTGGGAGAATTCGAGTCTCATTGGTTGAACATCCCCCTCCGCACAATGTCTGCCATAGGATCTTGTCGCGAAATCGCTTGGTGCCAGAATTGGTAGGGGTGCAGTTCCCACTTCAGCGGGCTTACTGGAGCCCACCCGCCCGCTGAGGCAGAAACTACATGTGTTACGCTTTCTCCGATAAGTTCCATGGGAAAGGTCGGCTGGTGAATCGGCGACGAAAGATACGGGGTGCGGCGCAAGGCGTGATGTTCGGCCTGCTGATGGCGTTCTTGGCGGCCTGTCGGAGCGAAGAGGCTAAACGCCCGGTTGAACAACGCCAGCGCGCGGGCGAACTGGTTTTCAATCTCGGCAGCGAGCCGACCACGCTGGATCCGGCGCGCGCGACCCGCCTGTGCGATTTGCGCGTGATCGCGCAATGTCTGGAAGGTCTGGTGCGGCTGAACGAGGCGGGCCAGATTGAGCCGGCAGCGGCCGAGTCGTGGGATGTTTCGCCCGACCGGCGGGTTTATCGCTTTCGCCTGCGGCCGGCACGGTGGTCAAACGGCGTGCCGGTTACATCCGCCGATTTTGCCTATGGGTGGCGGCGGAATTTGAATCCGGCAACGCGCAGCGTCTGGAGCGACCAGTTTTTTCACATCGAAGGTGCGCGCAATTGGTTTCAGGCCGATGAGCAGAAGCGCGCCACTTTGCCCTTGGGCATAGAAACACCGGACAGCCAGACATTGGTTGTGCGCCTCGAGCGGCCGGTTCCCTATTTTCTGTCGCTGGCCGCTCTCGAAGCATGGCTGCCGGTGCACGGGAAGACGGCCGAACGTTTGGGCGAGGCGGCGTTTCGTGCACCCAACTATCTCAGCAACGGCGCATTTTGCCTGATCGAGCACCGTCCCCGCCAGCGGATTGTGCTCGAACCGAACCCGCACTATTGGCGGCGGTCCGAGGTCACGCTCAACCGTATCACCTTCACCATGGTGGAAAATGAGTTCACGGAATGGACGGCATATCGTCGCGGCGAGATTGACATTACCGATGCCGTCCATCGCAGCGCGCTGGACAAATTGCGCGGGCAGCCGGATTTCCAGTCGCGTCCATTGCTGGGGCTTTACTATCTGTGTTTCAACTGCGAACGGCCGCCGTTCAATCGGCCCGAGGTGCGCCGGGCCTTTGCACTGGCCATTGACCGCCGTGCGTTGGTCGAGCGCATTTTGCGAAGCGGCGAATTGCCCGCAACCGCTCTAGTGCCGCCGGGGGTTCCGGAAGCGCAGGCAGAAGGGAAAGCCCGTGATTTTCGGGCGGAAGGCGGCGATTTGCTTCCGGCGACAGCGCCGGACGCCCCACTCATCCGGCAGTTGCTCGCTGCGGCAACCAATTTGCCCCAACCGATTACCTACTCGCATGGAGCGTCGGAAACGTACCGGTCGGTGGCGATTGCGCTACAAATGATGTGGCGCGACCGGCTGGGCGTTGAAGTGGCTCTTCAATCCTCGCCGGCGCGGATTCTGGCGCAGAGCCGGCGCGATGGCGAATACTGGATTGCCGGAACCAGCTGGGTGGGCGATTATCTCGATGCCACGACGTTTCTGGACATTCTGCGTTCGGATTCGGCACACAACTACTCGCGCTGGCGCAATCCGGTGTATGATCAGCTGCTCGACCGCGCGGCGGCGACATCGGACACAGCCGCGCGCGCCGCCCTGTTGCATCAGGCCGAGCGTATGGTCTTCGAGGAGATGCCGATCTGCCCGATTCATTTTTATACCATCGCGTATTTGCAGCGGCCCGGGCTGGCGGGAATCAGCCGGAACTGTCTTGGGCGCGTGGATTTGTCGCGAGCGCACTGGGAAACGGGAAATAAAAAATGAGAGGCGCAAAGAGGGCTTTTGCCGACGCCCTGAGGATTGTGCACGAGCACCGCCGCGCGTATTGGACGCTCACCGCTGCCTATTATGGTCTGACGCTGGCTGCCATGTTGACGGTGGTTTTCTTTCCGGCCGTTCAGAAAACCCTGATAGACGCCGTTACGGAGGGTTTTCAGAAAGGACCGTTGAAACCGGTGGGCAGTGCATACGCCGGCGGCCATCTTGGCGCAGCAATCATCCTTACCTTCTTCGTCAACCTGCTCGGAGGCAGTTTGTTGACCATAACGATTCCCTCGCTGGTGGTTCCATTCAGCGGACTGCTTATGGGCGTTGTGCGGGCGACGCTGTGGGGACTGCTGCTGGCGCCGACCAGCCAGACGCTGGCGCTGGCGATGATTCCGCACTCGCTCACATTGTTGCTCGAGGGGCAGGCGTATGTCGTGGCGCTGCTTGCGGTGTGGATACACGGACGCAGTTTTGTTGCGCCGCAAAGCACAGGGGCGGCTTCCTGCGGCGAGGGCTATTGGATCGGTCTCAAAAAGACAGCCCGTCTATATCTGTTGGTGGTAGTGCTGCTGGCGGTGGCGGCGGTTTATGAAGCGCTTGAAGTGCTTTATGTTGTACCCCGGCTGATCGGGGAAGCGTGACGAGCGGTTGCGATAAATCGCTCCCATGGAGGGACGGTTTCCATGGCGTCCAAACTGGAATACGGTCGGGGTGGAACCCGACCCTCCATGCGGGGCAACTATTCGCCGCTGCGGGGGGCGAGGCACATCACGCGCCCGTCCATCGTGGCCATATAGAGCCGGCCATTGGCCGCAGCCATGCCGTCGAACACCGGCGGCGACTCAAGCGCCAGTTCAGCCTTCTTGGTACCATCCGAGGCGGAAACCGCCCAGAGGAGCGCGCCCTTTTTGCCTTCCATGGCCTCATCCTGTTCGGCCAGTTTTCTTTGAATGGCAGGGTCATCGGGACTGAAAAACGCCTGTTCTTCATCCACCACGTCGGGCGGGCCGGCCAAGAAGAGGGTTTTCCCGGCAAGAACAAGTGCGCGGGCGATCAACGGCGGGTTCTCCAGCTTCCACTTGAAATCGGCGCCGGCGCGCAGCTCGGGCGGGAAGCTCTTGCGCATGGCAAAGTCCGCCACCGCCGAGTTCTTTTGCTTGCCTTGCGCGTTCATCTCCTGATCGCCCCGCTGTGCGCGCTTGATGGACTCTTCGCGAATGGTTTTGTCGGCCGCAAAGATATGATACTCCAGCACCGACGACTGGGCAAGGTATTCCGGCTTTCGCCCGTAGCCATAGACATTGGCCTCGTCCACAGCGAGGATGCGTCCATAGGGCACGTAGTGCGCGGCCATCGGCCAGCCGCCCCAGCCCCACGCGGTGGCGCGCCCGAACATCCAGTAGGAGCGGTGGAACCAGCTGTCGTCGAGAAAGCCGGTGGTTGCAAACAGATGCACATCGTCGCCGACCTGAGCGGTTACCGGACGCGGGGCCAGTTCCGGACGCCGCCCGTCGAGTTCAAACCGCTGCGACCGCAGATAGAGGTAACGGCCGTCGCTGGAGAGAATGTCCGGCAGCGCCACGGGCATGTTCAATCCGTTGACCAGCGACTGGAGGTTTTTGCCGGTCGAAGGATCGCGGTCATTCAGAATGGTTTCGGTAATTTTGCGCCCTGTTTGGGGATCGAGTTGAAGCAGCCGCAGGCCGTTGTCGAGGAACATCGAACGGCCCGCCAAGCAATAGAGGATGCCATTTTGGACAAGCACGCTGCCATGAACCGGCCAGACGGATTCGAGCTGCTCGAAGGCCATGAGCCGGAGATCGTGGGGGGCGGCGCGGAACCGCCAGATCATCTGGCCGTCGGCCGCGCGGAGACAATACACATACCCATCGGCGGAGCCAAACAGGACGCGGCCTTCAAAGATGGTGGGGGGAGAATCTACGCGCCCGCCGGCGGTATAATTCCACAGCGGTTTGCCCGAGTTCTCGTCGAAGGCGTGCACGGTGTGCGTATCCACTGCGGCGACGAACACTTTGCCTTCAGCGACGACGGGACTGCTGAGCCGGCCGCCGAGTTTGGCCTGCCAAGCCTGCGCGAGATCGGTCGGAACCGCCGTGTTTGCCGTACCGCTTCGAGCCGCGTCGGCGCGATAGGTAGGCCAGTCCTCCTTGCGGATTGTGGATTGGGGATTGCGGATTGCCTGGCCGTAGGCGGGGCCGCGCTCAAGACGCGCGGCATCGCTTTCCTCCTGCAATTCCTTTCGCCACGCAATCTCCGGAGCCAGAGCATTGAAGCCGTAAAGCTTCGATTCCAGATAGCAGCCGCAGGAATGGGGCGGGGCATAGACCAAACCGTTGGCCGGCATGACGCCATAGAGGCAGCCACCTCGCACCCAATGGTTCGTGTCCCAGTGCTCCTTGGCGAGGTCCACAAATTCGATGCCGGTGCGCGAGGCCAAGATGTATTTATTCGTGGCCTTGCAGCGGTAACAGCGGTGGTGGAACCAATAAATGTCAATATCCGGCGCGAATTCTTTTTTCACCTCGCCTGTTCGCAGGTCCACGCCCTGAAAAATGCCGGAATCGGTGCCGACGGCAATCTGGCCCGACCAGACCAGCCCGCCGATGACGAGCAGGTCTTCGGGGGATTGGTGGCCGCCGCGCAGATGCTTGCCCGTCCAGAGCGTCCGGCCGTCGCGTGCGGAGAATGCCGACATCGAGCGCGTGCCGCCGGCAAACAACACCACGTCGTCGTGCACCACCAGCACCGGCGAAAAGCCCGTGGGGATGGGCGTGCGGCGTTCAGTCGGCTCCGATTTCCAGACCAGTTCGCCGTTTTTCCGATCCAACGCCACCACCTTCTCGCCGTCGTGAAAATAGACGTGCTCGCGACCCACGCCGAGTGTCAGGGGCGCCACGGGATAGCGCTGGGTCCAGAGGACGCGGCCGGAGTCGGCCTCGACAGCCATGATGGTCCGGTCTTTCTCGTCCCACGCAAACTGCTTGTTGGCGAAACCGGAGTTGTCCCACACGTAGGTGAATTTCTGGCGATACTCGTTTTTCTTCAGTGGCGCGTCGGTGATCTGACAGTATAGAATACCGTCCGACAGCACAAATTCTTCCGTGCCTTCGCTTCCGGCGTAGGTCTTCACCACATCGCCCGTTGCCGCATCGAACACGGTTACGGGTGCATCGAGCGCCGGCGTCGCATAGACGCGGTCGCCGACGGCCACCAGTCGGCGCGGCAGCTGCGACGGACCGCTTTTCAGCGGCCATTTGTGCGTGTTCCACAAGGGAATGGGGCGTTTCCAGAGAATGACGCCGTTGAAAGCGTCGCGCGCTATGAGAAACCACTTCGGCGGCAATTGGATCGAGGCTTTCGAGCCTTCGTCCATGATATAGAAAATGCGGCCGTTGGCCGAAACCAGCGCGCTCATGCTGGCCATGTGGTCATGGTGGCGCGACCACCACGGGTTGCCCACCCACTGGAGATGGCGCGGCGGCCCGACCAGGGCGTCGTTGGACACCGCGTTGTTTTCAGCCGTGTATAAGTAGTGCGTCCACTCGTCCATTTCTTTGGGACGCGGCTTGACGGTCTTGGACCATTTCCCGCCGTCGCGCACCAGCGCCACGCCGTTGGGTACAAGCACCCGAAGCACTTCGTCTTTCAGTGCCCCCGGCGGTTTTTCGGAGATCAGCACGTTGACACTGTTGTCCACATAGGGCAGACGCGCGCCGTTCCAGCGGTCCACCGAGACAAGCCCGTAGATGCCTTGCGAGCGGATTGCCTTTCGCGCCGAATCAACGGCAGCGGCATCGGTGTCGAGTCCGTGAACGATGTAGCGCTCATTGACGCGGAGCGCCGCTGTGAGTTTTCCGTCGCCGCAACCGAGGTGCACCACCAAGCCCCCTTTGACGCCCGAGGCCTCGATGAGTTGAGCAGCCGTGGGCGATTGGGGCAAGTCCTGCGCCCGACAGAGCAACGGCGTACTGCCGTTGAGAACGGCCGACAGTGTGATCAAACAAACCACTCGGCTATAATATTTGAGATGCTTCATGTCTCTTTCCTCCCTACACAATCTTGAGGAATACTTCCTGTTTTTCTTTCGGGACAAATCATGTCCGCCAGGAGTCAAATACGATACCGGCAGAACGTCAACCGCAAATCGTGTCAAAAAGACAAATCGTTCGAGCGCAGGACCAGTTCGCCGTGCAAATCGCTTTCGCGGATGCCGCGGTCCCACGGCTTGGGATGGGCGCGCCATGCAGCCAGAGCGGCGGCCTCGACTTCGGGCGGGACGCGCACCTTGTGCGAGGCAACGCGCAGCCGGTCGTCTGCAATCTCGACGGTGTGAAACATCAGCGGCCACGCCGTCAACGCGCTCACAGCGATCTCATGAAACC
>JAOAGV010000075.1 GCA_026415575.1 Candidatus Sumerlaeia bacterium | reverse complement strand
GGAGAAACAAGGTTTTTTATTGCTGCGCGGCAAAACGCGCGCAGAATGGGTCCGAATGAGGAAACATGAAAGCGAAGGGAGAATGACATGACGAAGAAGCAAAAAACACCGCGTCGGCAATTCCTGCGCGAAGCGGTGGCCGCAAGCGCTGCGTTGGCCACAGCCCCTCTGGCGCATTCCGCCGACACCGGCCATGGCTTGCACATTGCCACAAACCAGTATCCTTGGACGCAGTTTTATCGGCGCGAAGGCAAGGACTTCCTCAAGGCACTCGACGCCGGTTTGGCTGAAGTCGCTTCGACAGGCGTCAACGGCTATGAACCCTTAATGACCGGCGTGCAGGACGTCGAGCAGCTGGCCCCGTTGCTCCAAAAGCACAGGCTCGGAATGCGGTCGCTCTACATCAACAGTGTGCTTCACAAATCGGACGAGGCAGAAAAAAGCATTGGCGCGGTTCTCGCCATCGCCGAAAAGGCCCGTGCCATCGGCACAACAATCATTGTCGTCAATCCCACGCCGATCCGCTGGGGCGGGCCGGAAAACAAAAACGATGCCGAATTGGTTGCCCAAGCCAATGCCCTGAACACCCTTGGCGCCCGGCTGCGCGCCATCGGTCTGACGCTGGCCTATCACAATCACGACATCGAGTTGCGCCATGCCGCGCGCGAGTTCCATCACATGATGCTCGGAACAGATCCGACGAACGTGTCGCTGTGCCTCGATGCCCACTGGATTTATCGCGGCGCCGGCAACTCGTCCGTGGCCTTGTTCGATGTGTTGAAATTATACGGCAGGCGCGTCAGCGAACTGCACCTTCGGCAGTCGCGCAACGGGGTCTGGACCGAGGCCTTCGGCGAAGGGGACATAGATTATCCGGCGCTCGCTGCACAACTGCTACAACTCGGCGTCAAACCGCATCTGGTCCTCGAACAGGCGGTCGAGAAGGAATCGCCGAACACGATGGGCGCGGTCGAGGCGCACCGCCGCGGCGTCGAATACGCGCGAAAAGTATTTGCGGCCTTTGCATCATGATCGAATCCGAGCGGATTCAAGCGCTCAACAGCAGGGAAATCCAACGCGGCCGGTTCGTCTTGTACTGGATGCAGGCTTCCCAGCGCGCCGAATGGAATCATGCACTGGAATACGGCATCCAACGGGCAAACGAACTGGACCAGCCGCTGGTGGTATTGTTTGGTCTGACCAGTCAATATCCCGAAGCCAATGAGCGGCATTATGTGTTTATGCTCGAAGGTCTGCGCGAAGTGCAGGAAACCCTCCGCAGGCGCGGCATCGCTTTCGTGGTGCGGCAGGCCCTTCCCCCTGACGCCGCACGCGCGCTGGGCGCCGACGCTTCGCTCGTGGTCACCGACGCCGGCTATCTTCGCATTCAGGAACAATGGCGGGCCGAGGCCGCGCGGGCATTGCACTGTCCGTTGATTCAAGTGGAAACGGACGTGGTTGTGCCGGTACGAACCGCTTCGCAAAAAGAAGAATATGCAGCGGCAACGCTTCGGCCAAGAATTACCCGCCATCTTGCGCGTTTCCTGCGGCCTGTCGAAACCACGGCGCTAAAGCATCCCTCGCTGCATCTCCAACTGGCCGGCGTGGACCTCAGTCGGCCCGAGGCCCTTGCAGCACAACTTCCCATTGACCACAGCGTCAAGGCCAGCCCGCTGTTTCGCGGCGGCGCATCGCAGGCCCGCGCGCGTCTAAAGACCTTCATCGCCGAAAAGCTGAACCGCTATGCCTTTGATCACAGCGACCCCGGATTGGACGGTGTTTCGCACCTGAGTCCCTACCTGCATTTCGGCCAGATTTCGCCGATCGAGATTGCGTTGGCCGTTCGCGGTGCTCGCGGGAAAAGCCGCGCGTCGCGCGAGGCCTTTCTTGAAGAACTGATTGTACGACGCGAACTGGCCGTCAATTTCACCTACTACAACCAGCACTACGACACGTTCGAGGCCCTGCCGGATTGGGCACGCGATACGCTCGAGCGACACCGCGCCGACCGGCGCGAGTATGTTTATTCGGTTGACCAGTTCGAGCACGCCCAAACCCACGACCCCTATTGGAACGCCGCCCAGCGGGAATTGCTCGCCACCGGCAAAATGCACAACTACATGCGGATGTACTGGGGAAAGAAAATCCTCGAATGGAGCGCCGCGCCTGAAGAAGCCTTTCGCACCGCCCTCTATCTCAACAACAAATACCAGCTCGACGGGCGCGATCCCAATTCCTTTGCCGGCGTGGCTTGGTGTTTTGGCAAGCATGACCGTCCGTGGGCCGAGCGTCCCGTGTTTGGCACGGTTCGCTATATGAACGCCGCAGGACTGAAGCGAAAATTTGATATGGCACTTTATCTGCAGAAGGTCGAAGGCCTAGAAAAAGAATATTGCTAACCCGCATTTCCCACACAACGTTGGCCGCCACCACACAACCGCGGCGCCACACCGCTGAAGACGGGGATCTCAACGCGTTCTAAAGATGATTCGGCCACTCTTCCGTCTACACGTGTAAGCCTGCTTCAACCAACCCATTGGACCGCGTGCAGCCACGCCGCCGCTTTCCATTCATCGCCCGCCGATAAAACGCCATTGACAAGCGCGGCAGCATCCGATTGTTGCCTTGTTGCAAGGATACGCCCATTTTCTCCAACGGAGGATGGAACCATGAACAAACCACGATGCACGTCGGTCAAAGCCATCAAGATCCTCATAATCTGTGTGCTATGGGGCGCAGCACTCAGCTGCGTACGCACCACTGCATCCGCCGCGCCGCCCCGCGATGCGTTCCCGCAGTTCAGCGGCATCTATCCACACCTGGCCGTCACCAACGGCGGCCAGACGGAGTCGGGAATTGGCGCCGTCGTGCCATGGGCCGGCAAACTGTGGTATCTGACCTATCCGGCCCACATGCCGCGCGGAAGCGACGACAAACTGTATGAGCTCGATCCCGGCCTGAATGTAACGGTGCGTCCGGAGAGTGTCGGCGGGACGCATGCCAACCGCATGATCCACCGCGAGTCCAATCAACTGATTATGGGATACTACTTTATAGACGCCAAGGGAAACGTCCGCGCCATCCGGCCTGCCGATATGCCCGGCCGCATGACCGCCACCACGCGCCACCTGACCGACCCCACCAACAAGGTGTATTTCTTCACGATGGAAGAAGGCCTCTATGAAGTGGACGTTCATACCCTTGCGATAAAGGTCCTGCATCCTGACAGTGTAGCCGGCGGCAAGGACCTCCTCCCCGGCAACCACGGCAAGGGGGCCTACGTCGGCCAAGGGCGGCTGGTCGTCGCCAATAACGGGCGCGGCGGCTGTCTGGCCGAATGGACCGGCCGGGGCGATCCGTCCGATGCAAAATCTTGGACCGTGATTGACCGCAACAAATACTGCGACGTGACCGGACCGGAAGGCGTGGCTCAGATTGGTACCCTGCCAACGGCCGCAGGCTACCAACCTGCGCCACATCCGGCCGCCTCGACCCTTCCGCTTTGGGCCATTGGCTGGGATCACAAGTCCGTGTTGCTGAATGTGTGCGACGGGGGACATTGGACACGGTTTCGACTGCCCAAGAGCAGCTATACCTACGACGCCGATCACGGCTATTACACAGAGTGGCCGAGAATTCGCGAAGTCGGCGGCAGCCTGATGTTGATGAACATGCACGGAATGTTTTTTGATTTTCCAAAGACGTTTCGCCCCGCCAACTGCGCAGGACTCCGGCCTATCTCCACGCATCACAAAATCGTGGTGGATTTCGCCGCATGGAATGACGGCGTGGTTATGGCGTGCGACGACGCATCGAAAATGAGCAATCCGCTGCTGGGCCGTCCGCAATCGAACCTGTGGTTCACCACTGCCGCCCAACTACGCGAGTTGGGTGCACCCGCCGGCTGGGGCGGCGTGTGGCTGGGCGAACGCGTGAAGGCCGGCGAGGCCTCGGAGCCATATCTGCTGGCCGGCTTCGAGAAGCGCATCGTGCACCTGAGCCACAACAGTGCAGCGTCTGTTGCGTTCATAGTGGAGATAGATGCAAAGGGCGACGGGCAATGGTCGAAATACACGGAAATTGCGGTGCCTGCAAAAGGCTATGTGTGGCATGTCATCCCGAAAAGTGTGCGCGCGGAATGGATTCGCGTGAGGGCCGCTAGCCATGCAACCTCGGCCAGTGCGTATTTCCATTATGCCTCGCCTTCGCAGGGCAAGTACTCCGACTCACCATTTTCCAGTCTGGCGCGTGCGGATAAGCCGGCACGTCTTTCGGAAGGCCTCCTGCGGCCGCAGGCTGATACCGAAATGACGCTTCAATTCGCAGCCGACGTGGTGGACGAGACGGGGAAGATTACCGAGCGCGGCTACTATGTAATCGGGCAGAATCTGCGATTGCAAAGAGTCGAGGATCGGACGGCGGAGCAAACGCTGCGAACCACGGCAACGATCAAACAGGACTTCGAGGTGGACGCGGCGTCCGTCATCATGAAGGACGCAAAGGGACGGCGCTATCGTCTGCCCAAAGGCGTGGAAGCGTTCACGGCGCTGGCAGCGGAACGACCGCGGCGCGGCATACGTGAGGTCGCCACCGAGCGGCATTTGATGAATATCCACGGCACGTTCTACGAGCGGCCGTGGGAAGCGTCGGGCGGTCTGGCGAAGATTCGCCCGCTGTGCACGCACAACCGCCTGATCCACGATTTCTGCTCGTGGCGCGGAATGCTGGTGATGTCGGGAAATCTGCTGCAAGCAAAAAGTGACGGGCACTATGTTGCGTCGGACGACGGCAAGACAGGCCTGTGGTTCGGCAACGTGGACGACCTGTGGAAATTAGGCAAGCCGCGCGGCCAAGGCGGCCCGTGGCGCGACACGCCGGTACGGGCAGGACAGCCGTCCGATCCATATCTAATGACTGGCTACGACAGAAAGTCCCTACAGATGAGCCACGACGCGCCGCGCGACGTACAGTTCACCATCGAGGTGGACTTTGCTGCCGACGGCTCATGGCACACCTATGCGACCGTCGCCGTGCCGCCGGGCAAAACAAGTACACACAATTTTCCCGACGGTTATTCGGCCCACTGGGTGCGAGTCCGCACCGACACCGACTGCAAGGCGACAGCGTGGTTGGTGTATGAATAAGCGCAGGAACGGCAATTCAAGGCACCATAATCCTTCCGATAGATTCTCACGATAATGTAGAAGGCCGCGTTAGGGAAAGATCTTTGCAAGCCGACCAGATGTTTAAACGAAAGAATCTAACGTGGCCTTTGGCCACAACCAAAACAAAGAGCAAAAGGGCTTATGGACAATACGCACAGGGCCTATGTACAGGGGAATTAGGAGTTCAGTCTGCGGGCGTTTTTTTCCGGCCCTGAAAGGGCCATCTTTTTAGCCCAAGGCAGCGCCTTGGGAAAAATTGCAATCGAGGGTGGCAAGCCCTGAAAGGGCGCTCTATGGTTGCCTGCGGCCCTTGTTAGCGCGCCCTTTCAGGGCTTTAAAACCCGTGGGTGAACCGTTTCCCAAGGCGTTGTCTTGGGCTGGATTAGTTCGCCCCTTCAGGGCTAAAAAATCCGGATTGCTCACGCGGCCTTTGGCCACGACAGAAGATGTTAGCACGTGGCCTTTGGCCAGGACAGAAGATGTTAGAGGCAAGAGGTTAGGCGTTAGAAAAGATCTTTGCAAATTAGCTGCATGTTTGGACCGAGGAATCTAAATACCTGGGTTTTGCAATCTTTCTTGGATTGTGCCGGCAGTTCGCGATGGGGTTTGTCACAAATTGGGCAATATGGTTTCGCAAAAAGCAACCAGTTCGGATGTTACCAGCGTTTCAAGCGCCAGATATACAGAACAGTGGCCATGGAGAAAAAGGCAAGAACCATGATAAACCAGAAAGAGGTTACGTGTTCCTGAGAGACGGGCAAGGGAACATTCATAGAGAAGATGCTCACAACCAACGTCGGCAGCATAATGCAAATAGTGATGATGTTGAGGGTTTTCATCAAGACGTTGAGATTGTTGCTGACGATCGAGGCGCGGGCGTCCATGAGACTGGCGAGGATGTTCGAGAAAATGTCGGCTTGGCGGTTGCATTGGCTGTTTTCAATGAGGATGTCGTCGAGGAATTCAAGTTCGTCGGTGGTGAAACCGATGCGGCCGGCATAGTTGCGCAGTTTTTCAATCAGCGCGCCGTTCGAGTTGATCGAGTTCACGTAATAGACAAGGCTTTTTTGCAGCGTGAACATGTTGAGGAGATACTTGTTGTCCATCGAGGCGTGAATCTTGTCCTGCAACTCGTCGGAGATCATGCTGATCACTTTCAGGTGCTCGCGGAAGTGAATAATCGAGCGCGAGATCAAGCGGAGAATGAGTCCGGCCGGCGAGCTGAAGCGGCTGAATTGCGCGCCGTCGAAAAGCGGTACGTCTTCGGGAAGGACCACGACCAGCCGATCTTTGAAGAGAAAGGCGCCGGCCGAGGAAACCTTGAACAGAAACTGCTCGGCGCCGGAATAGTTGCGCGGCCGCTTGAATATCACCGCCATGTGTTCCGGCTCAAATTCCATCCGGGCCAACTCATCGGGGTCGAGCGCTGAATTGAGCGTGTGCTCGTCCAGTTTCAATGCTTCGACCAGATGTTTCTTTTCCTCCGCGTCCGGATTGATAAAAACCGTAATGAGCGCGTTCTCGTTGTCGGTCTCGACAATGCGGCGGTCAACAATGTCATAACGCTTTTGCATGGCCCATTCAAACCTCTGATGGGAAACAAGAACGATTGCATTCACGGAATCAAGCGAGAAATTTACATGGGTGACGGAGAGAGACTTCTCCTGAAATCGGGAGAGGGGCGCTCGATCATACGGTGGCCTTATTAGGGCTGGAAGCACGAAAAGGAAAAGGCCTGAGGCAGAAAAAAGGCCTTAGGCAGCGCCCAAGTCATTACACACAAATCCCCATCCACTTTGGAGTGCGGCAGCCATGCTGCCGCTTTCTCTTTTGCCAATATCCAACCCGCAAAGCGTGGATTCTTTCCTCAGCGCCGACGCCTTGTCTAACGATGGACGATTTCGGCAAAGCGGCAGCATGGCTGCCCGCACTCCAAAGCGAGTGGGGAAATTTTTCCAGCATCACGCGGCGGTCTTGCTTGCGCTAGCAGGAAGTGTCTCCGGAGTTCGGGAGATGCACGCTGTCCAGCCCCTCCCCATGCGCCGCCGCTTCCATCACGGAAAGCTCACTGGGTCCAAGGGGTTGGTTCCAGCGCGCCGTTCTTCTTCATCCGACCAGCCATCGCCGTCGTCATCGGGGTCGGCATTGTCGCCGATCCCGTCGCCATCAGTGTCGCGCCATTCCTTTGGATCATGCGGGAAGGCATCCCATGGGATCGAGCCGGAGACCGGCACTCCGTCGCCGTCCCAATCCAGTTCGTCGTTGTCGGGCTTGCCGTTGTCGTTGCGGTCGTCGGCGATCCCGTTGCCATCCACATCCATATCCATGTTGTCGCCGATGCGGTCGCCGTCGGCATCGGCCCATTCCTCGCGTTCGAGCGGGAAAGCATCCTTTGCGTCGGGCACGCCGTCGTTGTCGTCATCCTCATCGGCGTCGTTGGGTATGCCGTCACCGTCTGCGTCGGGCGCTGGGCCGCCGGTCAGGAGCAGGGCAAGGTCTTCGCGGAAAGGCGGAGCGGTCAACGTCTGGAGGCCTGCCGAAGCATCGAACCGGGCCAGAATCGCACCATCGGTCGGGCGATACCAATAGCCTCCGACTGCCCGCGGTACGTCCACAGCCACTTGCAGCCCTTTGACTTCGCCGCGGTCGTGATCCCATGTGTGGCGGACGGGTTTGTCTTGTGCGGCCGGCAACTTCGCGCATTCGGCGCAGCGAAAATGGTGCAGATAGACGGCGGCACATCGGTCCGAGCGCAGCCCGTAGGCCCGCACTCCGCCCGCTTCCGGCCCGCTCAATTCGACTTTGACCATTTTCACTCCACCGTCCAGCCGACGGGCAAAATCCTGCATTGCCCGAACATACTGACGCTCTTCGGGGCCGATCCACAGATTCATATAGTGGCCGTCTTTGGCGTAAGATGTTTCCCAGAAAATAAACGCGACCTCGTGGAACATTGCCGTCCAGTTGCGAACCCGCATGCGGCGCGCCGAGCCCGGATCCCACACGCCGCCGATCCCCTCGGCTGTGCGGTCCTCACGCCCGCGCGAGTTGCCCTGTTCGCCGAAAATGACCGGCTTGCCAAACTTCTTTGCGGCGGTCGCGCGGCTCACCGTCACCTGATCCGATTGCAGCTCATCCTCATTGCCATACCAATGCGGCGCGTTGATCTCGATGCCGTCCAGTTCCGGCCGCTCCCAACTGGTCGAGATGGGACGCCGATAAGGGTCAAGAGACTTGAGGTAAGGAATAACAATCGCATACCATTCATCAGAGGCTTTTTGCTCGTTGAGGAATTCCCAGAAGTCCACATAAGCGCCCCAGCGGTCCACGCTGTATTTGATGAGCCGCTTGACCTTGGCCATGCCCGCCTCGTTTTTTGGGTCCATGGCGAACACCGGATGATAGCCGAAAAGGCCGTAAAAGTTGGCCAAACCGTATTTGTGTGTCATCTGCAGGAGTTCATCCACCATGATGGCCTGTTCCCAGCGAACGTGGTCGAGCGACGAAGCTTCGGCATTGTCGGGCGGGGCAAACACTTTAATTGAGAAATTGTTCGGCGAAAACCGCCACAAATTGAATCCCGCTCGGGCATGACGGCCAAAGTCCACGTCGGCGTTCTGCGGCGGCGGCAGCGGCCCGCGGGCAAACATCGCCCCGGCCGGGGGTTTCGGACGCGCCCCCTCCGGATCCGGGCGGAACGGCCCTTCCATGGCGCACGAATCCATCGCCGAGCCATTATGGTTGTTGTCATGTACGCCGTCCTGAAAACCGATGGGCCAAAAGGGTGTGCCGTCTTCGTAGATGAAACGGAAAGGATTGGCAGGACTAAAACGAATCGGGCCTTTCGAGGCCACTCGCCCCTTGACCACCTCGAACGTCCCGCTGCCTCTGGCTTCCATGCCGCGCACATCGCGGAAAGTATAAGTGTATTTCCACGAACCGAGTTCCCATGGCGCCAGACGGGCTTTCCACAGATCGGCTGGCAGACACGGCCAAACCGCCAGCTGTCTGGGCCGCCCTTTGTCGTCCTTGATTTCCCGAATTACCGGTTTCTGCGGCTTGCTTGAGCCATAAAAAAATCCGCCGACCGTGAATTGCCTGCCGCCCGGAGTTACAAATTCAACGTCAATGGTCACGTCCCACGTCGGGTTCTTGTACTGCCCGTCGTATTGGAAGGTCAGTTCAAAGACTTGATGGGGCATCAGCCGCGCCGTATTGGGAGTCGCCTTGACAGGAGCGGGTGCGGCCAGTGTCATTTGGGCCGATTTGGGCTGAAACTCAACCGGCGGCGATGGAGCGGCTAAAACCCGTGCGGCGAGAACGAGAAAGAACACCGTGCGCGCAAGGGATGCTCGAGACATGATCCGACCTCCGAACAATGGCTTTCAAATCTTTTGCAGCTGGATTTTCAATGGGCTTACAGGCAGGCTGTCCAGAAGAAATTAGGCCAACATGCAGGTAACCGCACGCGATAACCAATGAGAAGGAATCGCCGGCAAGTTGGACTCATATTCCCGTACAGTGCAGTCGTTGATGACAACTAAACCGAGGCGCGCTTTGTGCCCGACGACAAATTCACTCAAGCTGCGAAGATCGCACACACTGACGGTTGAGGTGTGTTTAGACTCTTCGGTCTAAACATCCAGCCGCTTAGCAAAGATCTTTTCTAACTTCTAACCTCTTGCCTCTGACCTCTTTGCTTGCGGCTATCGGCTACGTTAAATAGTCGCAGGTACGTTTCATGGTTTGCAATTTCAAAGCACAAGTATGGAATGGCAATGAAGAACAAACCGGAAGGCTTTGAAAATTTGTCAAACGAAGCGAATTGGGTAGAAGTGCTTGACTTGTCCAATTTCCGGCGGCGAACATCCCAATTGCCGTCGGTGCATTCCGCCGTCGGCCTCAAATCGCTCTAACACCAAACAATCGCAACCCGGAAAGCAGTGAATGGCATGGCGGACTTGCTGAAAGACAAAGTAAAGGCTCTGATTATCCGGCGGTTGAAACTGGAAATTGCGCCGGAAGACATCGAGGACGATGCCCCCTTGTTTGGCGCAGGTCTCGGTCTGGACTCCATTGACGCGCTCGAACTTGTCGTCGGCCTCGAAAAGGAATTCGGCATCAAAATCGAGGACGAAGAGGTCGGCCGCGAGGCCTTTGCCTCGGTTAACGCACTCGTGCGATTTATCGAATCCAAGCAGGGAATAGAATCCGCCTGATCGGACGGATCGGGCAGAGGTAGATGAAGCGGGACGGCGGATGATGAGGAGGCTATGCGGCGGAACTCGCCTGACTGCATGGGCTACGGCAGCCTTGTGGTTGGCATTGGGCGTCAGCACGCCGGCCCGCGCCGCCAACGACAGCACAACCACCGGCCCTTTGACGGCCCTGTTCAAGCCTTTTCTGTCCCAATACGATCTTTCGATGGGTGTAATGGGCTGCGTCTTTCGCGACGGCCAGACCGGCCGAATTCTTTATGCCCGCAACGCCGACGTGCCGCTCAAACCGGCTTCCAATAATAAAATTCTAACGACCGCGGCGGCGCTCCACTACCTCGGGCCGGGCTATCAGTACGAAACCGTTTTGGCCGTCCGGGGGATTCAGCGCGGCGACACCCTCGAAGGCGACCTCGTGGTCGTCGGCAGCGGCGATCCCTCGATTTCCGGACGGTTTGTCCCCAACCATGATCGCAAGGCCATCCTGCGGCAGTGGGCGGATTTCCTTGTGCAGCGCGGCATCCGCCGCATTACCGGCAACGTCGTGGGCATTGACGATGCCTTCGACGATCAAGCCCAAGCCCCCGGCTGGCCCGAAACCGAGCGCGGCGAGTGGTACTGCGCCGAGGTGTCCGCCCTTGCGTTCAACGACAGCTGTGTGGATGTGCGATGGTCGGGGGCGGGAGCGGGCGACAGGGAGCCGGCGCGCTTTGAAATCATTCCCCTCACGCAGTATGTTCAGATCGTGAACTTCGTGACGGCGGTGAGCGAAAAGGCGCCGCACGAGCGGTATTACGAGCGTCCCCCAACCCGCAATGTTTTCACCGTACGCGGCCGAATTGGAACCGGCGAAGAAGTGTTCGACAGCGCAGCGGTCTTCAATCCCACACTGTATTTCGCAACCGTTCTGGCCGAAACCCTTTGCGAGGCGGGCATCGCGCTCGAAGGAAAACCGCGCGACATTGACGAGTATAAAGACAAAAGTCCCTTCGAGGGAACCCTCGTGCGGCTGACCGCCTATCAATCGCCGCCGCTGTCCCGTCTTGTTGAAGTTGTGAACATGAACAGCCATAATTTCTATGCCGAGCAGATTCTGAAAACGCTCGGCAGGGAAATCGAAGGCGAAGGCAGTTTTGCCGCCGGCTGCCGCGTCGTCCGCCGCTACCTGGAAACGTGCGGAATTGATACCCGCGGGCTGCACATAGTGGACGGCAGCGGGCTTTCGCGCCTCGACCGCGTGACGCCAAATCAGATTGCCGCCACTTTATTGGCGGTCTCCCGCACCAGCGACAGCGCGTTGTTTTTTTCCACGCTGCCCCAAGGCGGCACATCGGGAAGCCTTCGCAAGCGATTTCAATCCACCTCGGCATTGCGGCGCATCGGGCCGAACGTTCGCGCAAAAACGGGCTACATTCGAGGCTGCCATGCACTGAGCGGCTGGCTGGAAACCCGCGCCGGTCAGTCTATCTGCTTTTCCATTTTGTGCAATGATCTGCCCATGACCGACGACCGGACAAAACAGTTCATCGAACAAATGGTAGCGCGCGTCGTTGAAAGCCGGAAACGGTGGTAACGAATGAAATGATGAATGATGAGTAATGAATGATGAATGACAGGATAAGGGCGGCGGGATATGACAGGAAAGAGTAATCCAAAATGCGGAATGGCGAAGATTATGAGAGATGAAGGAAGCGGGATGAGAGGTGAACTGTGGCGCTGCTCAGCATGACAGGATTTGGGAAGGCGACGGCGCAATCGCCGCTGGGAACGTTCTCGGTGGAAATTCGCTCAGTCAACAACAGGTATTTTGATTTTAATCCACGGCTGCCGCGCGAAGCAGCCGCCGCCGAAATCCGGCTGCGCGACCTCGTGCATCGGCGCATTTCACGCGGCAAGGTGGACCTGTGGATGCACTGGACACCACCGCCCGACCTCCCGCTCGAAGTCGAACTCAACGAGGAAATGATCGGCGAGTTTGCCCAACGCTTTCGCCGCGCCGGCGAGCATATCGGCATCGCCATTGAAATCCCTTGGGGGGAACTGTTCAAACTCCCCGGCGTCCTGACAGTCCGGACCCCCGAACTGGACAACGACGCCATGCTGGCGGCCATGGAGAGCGTGGTGACCGAGGCGCTTGACCAACTCGACGCTATGCGGGCGGCCGAAGGGCGCGCCATGCTCGATGCCCTTGAAACGCATTTGCGCACGATGCGGCGCCTGACCGACGAGATCGAAAGCCATCGCGGCTCGGTGCTCGAAAAGCAGCGCGAACGCCTCCGAAAACTGGCCGACCAACTGCGGGCCGAATTCGGGCAGATCATTCCCAACGAACGGCTCGAAACTGAGATTCTTCTCTTGGCCGACCGTGCCGACATCACCGAAGAGATCGTCCGGTTGCGAAGCCACTTCGACGGGTTCGAGCGCCTGCTTCACTCGGATGCGCGCGAGCCGGCCGGCAAGCACATGGAATTCGTTACGCAGGAAATCTTGCGCGAGGCCAATACTATTGGAAGCAAGGCGCGCGACACCGAAATTAGCGCCACGGTGGTCGCGCTGAAACATGAAACGGAGAAAATTCGCGAGCAGATTCAAAACGTCGAGTAGAACCGAGTCGTCGAATCCGACCAATTTCTCGTTTCCAACATGACGTGCCCCCATGCTATGTGACCTGTGCAGCCGACAAGTCGCCGACGAAAAGACGTTTCGCCTTCCGTTGCGCGATTTGCGCCGGGCCGTGGATGCCGGCTTCGACCCCTTTCGTTCGGCAGACATGGCCATCTGGAAAGCCATGCCGTTCAATGTGGGGCTGAGCGAGGAGGATTTGTTTCGCGAATGGCGCCGCCGCATGGTGCAGGCCAAACGTGACTGGCAGATTTGCCCCCTGTGCGCCGAGGCGTTTCAAGGAGCGACAGGGCGGGCACTGGTGCCAATCGGCGAAGCGGTCGGTCGCGCCGCAAAACCCCGGATGACTCTGGGCGAGTTCGGACGGCGCCATCGTCCGACACTGTATTTTGTATTTGCTCTCACGGTTCTTTTGGGCATCAGCGTCGAAGTCTGCCGTCGTTTCGACTGGTCGCGCCTGCACCGGGCGGAGTGGGAAAAGCGTCTGGCGGCCATCGAAAAGCAGGTTATCAAGGTCGTGCCGCAGGCCGACCAGCGCGTCTATCGTCTGGCAGCCGATGTCGGACGCTTCTTGCGCGACCGCTGGATGGTCGGCTATCTGTATGATCAGGCGAAGGGCACGGAGTATTTCATCGGGCGGCCGTCGCCGGCTGATTTCCGTCGCGCGGTCGAGGCCCAAAAAGCCGCCATCGCCGCCGGCAAACCGTTTGACGCGGGCAAAATCCCGAAGTATCGCTTTGACGTGGAATTCAAGGAATTGCGTTGCCGGTTGATTGTCGGAGCCGCCGAGCCGCCCGGCACCGACCTCGCCCCGAAGTAAGTGGTGAGTGGTGGGTTGTGGGTTGTGAGAAGGCAGAAAGGAACTACGTCCGTGCCGTTCATCCCGTCCGCTCCGTCCGCTTTTTTGCGAAGCACCGCATCTTTCGAGGAGCCGAACCTATGATCAGCAAAGCCGTCATCCCGGCCGCAGGACTTGGAACGCGCTTCCTGCCGGCGACCAAAGCCCAACCCAAGGAAATGCTTCCGATCATTGACACCCCCGTCATCCAGTTTGTCGTCGAAGAGGCAGTGCGCTCGGGCATCGAAGACGTGCTGATCATCACCGGCCGCGGCAAACGCGCAATCAACGACCACTTCGACCGCAGCTTCGAACTCGAAGCCTATCTCAACGAACGTGAACACCACGACCTGTTGCGGCAAATCCGGAACATCTCCGAGCTGGTCGAGCTGTTTTCCGTCCGACAGAAAGAACAGCGCGGGCTGGGCGATGCGATTCGTTATGCGCAGCAGCACGTCAACAACGAGCCGTTTGCCGTGCTGTTGGGCGATACCATTGTCGAAAGCGACAATGACAAGCCGGTTACGCAGCAGTTGATGCACCTTTTCGCGGATGTGCGGGCACCGATTATTGCTGTCGAGGAAGTCCCCCACGACAAAGTATCGCGCTACGGTATTATCGCGGGGAAGGAAGTCGAAAAAGGCCTTTACCTTCTGGATCGTCTCGTGGAAAAGCCGTCGCCCGACAAGGCGCCGAGCAATCTCGCCATCGCCGGCCGCTATATTCTCACGGCGCAAATCTTCGGCTATCTCGAACACACGCCGCCCGGCAAACTGGGCGAAATTCAACTGACCGACGCCCTCAACGCCATGGCGCGCAACGAGCAGGTCTACGCGTGGCGCATTGCCGGCCGCCGCTACGACATCGGCAACCGGCTGGACTACTTGAAAACGACGGTTGAGTTTGCCCTGCGCCGGAAGGATTTGGCTGATGATTTTCGCGCCTTCCTGCGCGAAATCTTACGCAAGTCGAGCCGCCGGCAAAAACCCCGCGCACGGTCAGCCTCGCGCAAATAGCCACCGCCACACATTTGGCAGCGCCGGCAGGCCCCGCCGTGTTTTCTCCCACACGGAAAAAAACTCAAAACCGTTGTCGGCCCCGTCGCTCTCATACAGACAACGGGCGCGAATCGAAAGAACGTTCAGACTGGCCGACAGAAAGCTGCGAAACGCCTCTGAATCCCACACATGCACATGTTCCCGCCGGCTCCGTGCCAGCGCCACGGCCTGACGGATTTCCTCCGCGCTCCGCTGCATCATCTCCGGATGTTCCGCCTCGATCAGTTCCAGATAATGTGCATCGGAAACCGCTGACACATTGGCCCGATACTCTTCCAAAAGATGATCGAACGCAGTCAGCGCCCGCGATTTGTCGCACGCATAGTTCTTGTCCGGCACGGTCAGCACCACCCGCCCGCCGGCTCGTGTAATGCGGAACACTTCGCCGACCACTCGAATTGGGTTGGCCACATGTTCGAGAACATGGTTGGCAATCACAAAGTCAAAAGCCCTGTCGCGAAAACGCGCCAGTCCCTCCGTGTCGAGGTCGCACAAATGCTGAACCTCGACGAGGTCGTCAAGAATGAGGTCGGGGTTGCGGGCCACCGACTCCTCGCGCGATTGCACATCGCAATACTCGACCGTGCAACCGGGCGGCAGCGGCGCCGGACAGTTCAATGCGCCGATCTCCAAGCCGTGTCCGTGCAGCAACTGGTAGCCTTTGAGCCGATGCGGCCGCAGCGGTGGACGCATGGTCGAAAATCCTGTGCGATTGAATAAGGCGGCCAATTGATTGCCGCCATCAGAAGATGTGCGCATTGCCGGATGCGTTGTCAAGGCGTGCCCGGCAATCGAGCCTGCCGACGGATTGGAATGGGTGCATCTCCCGAAATCGGGAGACACTTCCCGCGAGCGCAAGCAAGACCGCCGCGTGATGCCGGAAATTTTTTCCCAATCGCTTTGGAGTGCGGCAGCCATGCTGCCGCTTTCTCTCTTTGGACTGCGGCAGCCATGCTGCCGCTTTGCTGGAGGCGTCCCTTGTCAGACAAAGCGTCGGCGCTGGAGGAAGAACTCTCGCTTGGCGGGTTTTAACTTGGCGCAAGAGAAAGCGGCAGCATGGCTGCCGCACTCCAAAGCATACGCCGATTTGTGCATTATGACAAGGGCGCTGCCTCAGGCCTTTTTCTTCTCGCGCTTTCCGCCCCAATAAGACTACAGCCTGATTGAATGACCTTCTCCCCGTTTCGGGAGAAGCCGCCGATTGAAATCGGAGGCGCTTGACTTCGCTTGACAGCACCAAGCCTTCCGTCCATCGTCATCGCCAGTGATCGCAGCGCAGGCGCGGTCAACGGGGCGATGCAAGGGTTGCTCCGTTGCTAACGCCGCACTATATCCCTCAAGGAGGAACCGCCATGAATTGTAAGTTCCGAATTGTTCAATTGTTTAGTACGGCTCTGCTGGTTCTTTTCGCCGGATCGGTTTGGGCGAAAACGCCACGCAAAATCTACGTCAACACCGACCTCGAAGGGATCAGCGGCGTCTATCGGTGGGCGCAGACCATTCCCACAACCACGCCTCTGGCCATTCAAGCGCGCGAGTTTTTCATGGGCGATCTGGCCGCCGTTATTCGTGGGCTGCGCGACGGCGGTGCCACCGAAATCGTTGTCCTTGACGGCCACGGCAATCAAGCCCTCCTGCCTCATCTTATGGTCCCCGGCGCCACATATATTACAGGCCGGCCGCGGCCCGCCTTCCTCTACGGCCTCGATGAGTCCTATGCCGGCATGGTCATGCTCGGCTTTCATGCCATGAATGGAACGCCCGACGGCGTACTGCATCACACGCAGTCGTCACGCACGGAAAACCGCTATTGGTATAACGGCGTTGAGTCGGGCGAACTGGCGCAGAACGCGGCCATCGCAGGCCATTATGGTGTGCCGGTCATTATGGTAACCGGCGACGAAGCCACCTGTCGCGAGGCCGAGAAGTTTTTCGGCAAAACGTGTGTCACGGTCGCGGTCAAAAAAGGCATCGCGCGCGAAGCCGCAATCCTTTATCCCTTCGAAGAAACCCGAAAAGCGCTGTACGAAGGTGCCAAGCGCGCCATGAAGGTCATTCCCCAATGCAAGCCGTACAAACTTGAATTGCCGATCAAAGTGAAAACTGAACGACTGGTCTTTGACGCTTCGGGGAAAAGCAAGCTGGTCACCAAGGAAGGAACCGTTCCCGATCAGTTGCATATTCTGGACTTCTGAAAAAAAGAGCCAAAGGTCTGCAAAGAAGCCTTGGCGTTCTTGCAGGCGTGCATGACTTGGCCATTGAAAGGAGAACGAACCGTGGTCACCCGAATCCATCGCCGCAAGTTTCTCGGCACGGCCACCGCCTCGGCCGCCGCTTTCACCATCGTCCCCCGCCATGTGCTTGGGGGTGCCGGCCAGACAGCACCGAGTGAAAAGATCACCCTTGCCTATATCGGTTGTGGCACGCAGGGGCTGCGCGAAATGGTGGACTTGCTCCCCCTGTCCGATCTCCAAATCGTTGCTGTCTGCGACCCGGTCAAGGACAGCAACGACTATGTGGACTGGTCCAAGGACGGCTTGCGCAACTCGATCGCAAGGGTGCTGGGCAAGCCCAACTGGCGCCGCGGCGAACCCGGCATCCCCGGCGGCCGCGACGTGGCCAAAGAAATGGTCGAAACCGCCTACGCCCGCGAACGCGGTGCCGCCGACTTCAAAGGCTGCACTGCCTACGCCGACTTCCGAGAACTCCTCGAACAGGAAAAGGACCTTGACGCCGTCAAGATCATGACCCCCGACCATCTTCACGCCACCGTCGCAATCGCTGCCATGAAAAAGGGCAAACACGTTGTCGTGCACAAACCGCTGGCCAACCGCGTGGCCGAGGCGCGATTGGTCATCGAGACCGCACGCAAGACAAACGTGTGCACCCACTTCCTGCCGGCCAGTGCTGGCGAGTCCGTTCGCACCGTCGCCGCCTGGATTCGCGACGGTGCCATCGGTACGCTGCGCGAGATCCACAACTGGTCCAGCCGCCCCATGTGGCCGCAATATGCCACACTCCCGACCGACACGCCCCCCTGTCTCTTATACACATCT
>JAOAGV010000074.1 GCA_026415575.1 Candidatus Sumerlaeia bacterium | reverse complement strand
GCTTGTCTATATCGTTGTCATCGGCTGGGCGTTCTTTCTGGCCGCCTTGTATAACAAACTCAGGCAAACAGGAACCCAGTCGTTCGTACGACGCCGGTTGGCCATCGGCGCGGCCGTCTGCCTTTTCGCGGTGTTGGCGGCAATCCATATTGCTCACGGCTTGGACTGGCGGCGGGCATTTGCGGAGAACCGGCGGTTGATCGGCGAAATGGCAGCTTTCGCCGGCGGCCAGCCTGCCGACGCCCGCTATGCGGTTTTGGCTTGGCCGTTCCGACACGGTGTAGCCCTGTCCAACCGTCCGGACACGGCTGCCAAGGCGCTTTCGATTCTGGCGGGAATTCCAGCGGCGCAGTCGGACGGACTTCTTGCGCCCGATGCCCCGCGCGGCACATTTACCTTTGAAGTCGTCGAGAAATGGCAGGAACGCCGACGACGACCGGGACTCAAACTCCGAATTGGCCGAATCGAGGCGGTCGAGCGCCGGCTTTGGGTCGGCCGCGACATCGAACAATGGCAACCGTGGCAGAACGCACAATTGGCCCACCAGCGCAGCGACGGCGCCCGCGACTATTGGTTTCTCGACCGCTCAGCCGGTTTGCTCAGCCCCGCCCTCGATATGGGCGGCGGTTATTACTCCATCCAGCTGCGCTATGAACCGGTCCGACTCTATTGGGGTTTTGTCATGTGGCGCGACGGCCCGGAAGGATTTGATCCCGCGCGCATGGCCCCGCTGAAACCGCTTGGGCGTTTGGGCCGCCAAACGCAGGTGGCCTGTCCGGGTCGCCTTCGCTTCCTCCACCATCTGCTGTTCCTGCCTTCCCAGTCCCGCTGCGTCTTGACCCTCCGGTCTATAGAGCTGGCGCGGTTCGAGATCGCGCCGCTTCTATGATGAAAGTCCACACGAGGCTCTTTTTGTATTATCGAAAGCGGCGCGGGCGCCTCTGCGGGCAATTCAATCGAGACGCGATCGCATCTCCCGTTCTCAGCGGGCGCATTCATTCGGCAACGGATTGGAGGATGGGCATAGATAGCGCGGCCGCAACCTGCCGATACCCGGCCAAGGACGGTTTAGTTCATGCGGGAAGTCAGCCGTCTCAGTGTATCATACACAATCGGATCATCCGCGCGCCCGCCGAATCGGAACTCGTTGGTCCCCTTGGCCATATACTGATTGACGGCGCTGGCCATGAAGCCCCATGACGCGCCGTTGGCCACGCACGCCTCGGCGGCCCGTGCGGCCTCTTCGCCGATTTTGTCATCCTCGTTGCAGACAATGGGTTTGCCGAATTTCTTCAGCGATAGAATCCGTACGGGTATGTCCTTGACCGGTGTGTTATTGAAATGCGGCAGGAGAAAATCACAGGCCTCGGCAACCGACTCGTTGATCCGCCCATGCCCGTAACCGCTGGCCGAGACCAGCAAAGCAGGGTCGGTCTTTTTGGCCAGTTTGATCAACTCCACCATCCCATTGGTCGTGCGGATGATTTCATGGTCGAAGCCCTTGTGTTCATACTCATTGGCCACTTCGAGCAGGACGTTTGTAAAGTCGTTGGTCCGGAGCCACCGGACAACATTGACGACGCCGGCGCGCACGGCATCGGCATCTTTGAGGATCTGATCCTGCCGCTGATAGTAACAGCCCAGAATCACGGCGATACCTTGACGGTCGCACGCCTCGATAACGCGGGCGACGCGCGCCATATAGGCCTCGCGCAGCGAGCCGTCGGGATTGAACGCCGAGTTGACCGCGCCCTCATAGCCCGGCATTCCGCCCTGAAGGCACAGGGTAAAGGCGCGAACGCCATGGGCATAATAGTCGGGGATTTGGGCGAGGAACTTCCCGGTATTGGCGTCGGGATCGAAATCGGTGCGCGCCCTATCCTCGAAGGTGGCGTTGACCATGCGCACATTCATCAAAAGGCCCTCGGCGGGTGCGCCGGGATAGGTAACCGTTCCATTAATGTGCCATTTGCCTCCAACAATGGCGATGCGCATGGCGCGGGGGATTTCGGCGCTGAAGGCCATCCCTGCAAGCGCGAGAACGACCGCAGTAACGATGGCGCGTGTTAAAAGATGCAGAACTGACTGCAACCCTCTCATTTCTTCTTCTCCTTGCCGAGTGCGTTGAGAATCGAGGCGGCGACCTGTTGGGCCAAAGCCTTTGAGCCTTCAGCCGTAAAGTGCACATTCGCCGGCCGCTGGATTTCCTTCAGCCTCGGCAGCGCGAATGCATACAAGTCGTCAATGGCCACGCCGTTCTCATCCATGATCTTTTTCGCGATGGCATTGTAGGCGATCACGTCCGCGTTGCTGCGGGGCGGATTGAGCTTGCCCTCCGGTACGGGAGTCGTGGAGGCCCAGATTAGTTTTGCACCTGTTTTTTTGAGCCGCCCCACGAGGTCGCGCAGATTTTTTTCATATTGATCGAGCGGCACCTGATGCTTGCCGTCCTCCATGATCTTGAGGTCGTGCAGACCCCAATTGAAATGAATGACATCCCAGTGGGTGTCGCCGAGCCATTTGTCAATATTTTGCAGACCATTGGAGGTCGGTCCGCCGTTGGCCGGAATCCGGTGAACATTCGCCCGGCCTTTAAGCGCCTCGCGCGTGAACGTCGTATAGCCGATGCTGATGGAGTCGCCGATGAGCAGAACGCGCGGCAGACCGGGCGTATCCTTGATTGGTGCAAGGGCTGGATTGGGCGCGGCTTTCTTGGCGGCTTTTTTGGTTTTCGCTTCGCCCGCAACAACAGTCTGCGCGACACTCACAGCTACACACAGAACCAGACAGCCTATCCACGATTTGGATTTCATGTTTTCACCTCACGAAAATCGCTGATTTGTGCGCCTGCGCGCTTCTGCCTCGAGGCGGAATGTTTGAAACTTCCGCGGCACCTGGCAAGAACTAACTCACCGCCCTTTGTGAAGAAGATGCATTTCCCGAAATCGGGCGACGCTTCCGGCGAGCGCAAACAAGACGGCCGCCTGATGCCGAAAAATCCCCCAAGATCTTTGGAGTGCGGCAGCCATGCTGCCGCTTTTTTGAAATCGCCCATCCTCAGACAAAGCGTTAACGCTGTGGAGTGCGGCAGCCATGCTGCCGCTTTGGTGGAAGCGCCCGGTGTCAGACAAAGCGTCGGTGCTGAGGAAATAACTCACGCTTGGCGGGGCTGAGTTTGCCAAAAAAGAAAAAGCGGCAGCACGGCTGCCGCAGTCCAAGGCAGGCGCCGGAGAGTTGAGTTTGTCACAAAGGAAAGCGGCAGCACGGCTGCCGCAGTCCAAAGCAGATGCCGAATTTGTTCATAAGAACAAGGCGCTGCCTCAGGCCTTTTCCTTTTCGCCCTTCCGCCGCAAGGCCAAAGCGTGATCGAACGACCATCTCCCGATTTCGGGAAAAGACCCCAATTTTTGCTGGTGCGTCATTTTTTACTTGCGGCGGAAGAGGGCTTTTAGATAGGCTCTGAATACCCCGCTCAGAGGGAAGGCAAAGTGGCTGAAGCGGTCGCTAGAGTCTTCCAAAACAATGTGGACGATGGCCCAACGGCTGGCGTTACTCCGGCCGGAAGACCGGAGTTGCTCGACCGGCTTCGGCAGGCAATGCGCTAGCGCCATTGCTTAGGAGCTGCTGGGACACAAGGATGTCAAGACGACGATGATCTACACCCACGTTCTCAACCGCGCCGGCAAAGGCGTCAGGAGTCCCGTGGACGAACTTTGATTACGAGGTTCTTATGCCGGTCTGCATAACATCTTGGAATAAAATGACGAGTAGAGATCAGGCCGTTGATTCTACTGTATTATAGTGCCTTTGGCAGGTAATCGCAGGGCTTTTTATGCGGCAAGAAATGAGGAAGTCCGCATCTTATGTGGATCAACCTAATCATTGTAAGAGGCGAGGGGCACGAGCGTATGAAAACAACCCGCCCCAGTTGTGGAGGATAACATGGCCGTGTGGTTGATCCGTGCAGGCTCGCACGGTGAGTACGAGATGAAGTTCATCCAAGAGAGTCGCGTCTATGTAACATGGGATAACTTGGACGTGAATCTTGCGAATCTTGCTGAGCGGAGCGATCTAACGAAGGCGCTCACTCAGCGTTATCCCGATACAAAGCCCAAGACTATCATGAATTGGGTGAGTCAGATCTGGCCGTTCGCCCACGAGATCGCGAAGTCCGACTTGGTGGTTCTACCGCTCAAAAGCCAACGCGCAATTCAGATTGGCGAGGTTACCGGAGACTATCGCTTCGAGCCCGAAGGCCCGAACCCTTTCTTTCACTGGCGGCCGGTGAAATGGATTGGCGAAGCAGTGCCCCGCGCGCACTTCGGAAAGGACCTCCTCAGCACGTTCGGTGCATTTATGACAATCTGCCGTGTTCAGCGAAACAACGCTGAGGCACGTCTCACGGCCATGCGGGCTAGTGGATGGAAACCGGAGTCCATGGCAGCAGTCACGAAGCCCCCTGTCGTCAGCCGCGATGCGACGGTTTCGGAGATGGAGGACACCGACCTTGAAGAAGCCGCACGAGACCAGATTGCACGACTGATCACGGCGCGATTCAAAGGGCATGGTCTTACGCGCCTCGTGGAGGGCATCCTCAAGGCCCAAGGTTACATCACGTATCGCAGCGCCGAAGGTGCCGATAGCGGGGTGGACATTCTTGCTGGGGCGGGCCCGCTAGGATTCGGCACGCCTCGCCTGTGCGTAGAGGTAAAGTCGGAGAGTTCTCCGATTGACCGGCCGGCCGTGGACAAGCTGCTGGGTGCGGTCACCAAGTTTGGTGCACAAGAAGGGCTGTTCGTTTCGTGGAGCGGCTTCAAAACAAACGTTCAGAGGCAACTGGCCGTAAGCTTCTTCCGTGTCAGACTCTGGGCGCAGAAGGAGCTGCTTGAGGCCCTTTTCGCGCACTACGACCAGCTCGACGAAGACCTCAAGGCGGAGTTGCCTTTGAAGCGCATCTGGACGGTAGCCGCGCAGGAGGATGAATGATCTCCGCGCCTCAAATCTTCGGGTCTAACAACCGGTTTCGGCGGACGGCGCTGCGCACCACCGCTGAACTGAAGCGTTCAAGCGCGAGCTCCGTGCGCGCGTGAACGGGGCGCGAGATCAAGGATCTCACAGTTCGGTCCGGCGCGGAGCGCCGTCCCGAACTGCTCAATCGAGCGGAAGTCGGCGTTCTGTCTCTTCGCGCCAGTCCGCCACCGCCGCTCATCTCGCGCCCCGTTAGGCCAAGAAAGGGGGCAGGACTCACGATGAGCTACGTGTGGTACTTCGCCTATGGCAGCAACCTTGTGAGAGACCGGATGGGGCGACGCACGGGCAACATCCTAGAAGCGAAGCGAGCCCGCCTCGAGGGATACCGGATCACATTCAACAAGAGGGGTAATGATGGCACGGGGAAAGCGAACATCGCCCCGAACCCGGGTGACACTGTCTGGGGCGTAGTCTACCGATGCCCTCCGGGCGCCCTCGACATACTGGACGGGTACGAGGGAGTCGCGGGTGGCCATTACGCCCGACAAAAGGTTCGCCTCCGACTTGACGGCGGCGACGAGCTGGATGCCGTTACCTATGTTGCTGGGAACGCATTCATCGCCAACTCGCTCATCCCGAGCCCGAAGTATCTTCAAACGATCCTCCGAGGAGCACGAGAGTATGACCTCCCGGAGGATTACATTCGCCGCGTCGAGGCGTTGGGGACCCAAAGGAGTACGGGAGACCAAGATCGTCCGGTCTAACTTGCCGCTCCAGCCGACGCCGCCTTCGGCGCTGTGCCTGAGCGGTATCCCGTTCAAGCGAGCGCTCCGCGCTCGCTTGAACGGGGCGCGGGGTCAAGGATTTCGCAGTTCGGTCCGGCGCGGAGCGCCGTCCCGAACTGCTCAATCGAGCGGAAGTCGGTGTCCCGTCGCTTCGCGCCGGTCCACATTCTCCGCTCATCTCGCGCCCCGTCAGGCAGAAAAGAGGGCTCTATGGCAAATGAGATCATTTCTTACCTTGAGATGTGCCAACGCGAGGGCGTAAGTTTGCAACGGGGCATGAACTTCGGTCTTGGAGGGAATCATTCAGTTATCCTTATGTCGCTTCGACGAAACGCTCCCTATGAGGACGAGTTGCAAGATGGTGGCACGGTACTGATCTACGAGGGCCATGACGAGCCTAGGAGTTCGCATGTGCCTGATCCTAAGCGTGTTGACCAGCCGGAATTTACATCTGGCGGTGCACTCACCCAAAACGGCCTTTTCTATCGGGCTGCCCAGGCGGCGAAATCTGGCTTGCGGCCACCTGAACGTGTTCGGGTGTATGAAAAGCTGCGGAAGGGTTTCTGGTCCTACAACGGTGTGTTCCATCTTGTCGACGCGTGGCGACAGCAAAGCAACGGACGACAAGTATTCAAGTTTAAGCTTGTAGCAGTAGAGGGCGAGGAAGACCTGAACGTTCCCGCTCGTCTGGCTGCGGCACGGAGACGAGTTATACCCACGCACGTGAAGCTCGAGGTGTGGAAGCGGGACGGTGGGCGGTGTGTGATATGTGGCGCTACTGACGAGCTGCACTTTGATCATATCGTTCCCTATTCAAGAGGAGGAACATCGCTTATCGCCGAAAATGTTCAATTACTATGTGCCCGTCACAATCTTGGGAAGCATGATCGAATAGAGTGACTTCTGCCTAACCCGCCGCTTCAACCGACATTGCCTTCGGCGGCGCAGCTGAGCGCGACCGTTCAAGCGCGAGCTCCGTGCTCGCGTGAACGGGGCGGTTATCTATAAAGGCCGTTATCACTCCTGTTATTGGAGTCCATGATGCCAAATCGAACTCAACTGATTGCTAAACTGCACCAGATACAAGGCGGCTTTGCTTTCTTGGGGAAGAACCACTTGCCCCTACACAGGACAAGGTACAGATAGGCCACATAATCCCTCGCGCCAGAGGCGGCAAGGATGATGAAAATAATGTTTCCCTAAAAGAATCTGTGGGTAAAAAAAGTACGAGAACGGCCTAAATGATTGATATGGCATTGTTTATATATTAACATAACCGCACGTAAAGTCAGCGCAAAAGTTTCAGGTCCTGTGCGGCCGCTTCAAAATCCGATGCTACCCCCTCCACAAGAACACTGCCAAGCGCTGGAGGCCCAATAAGGCCGGACGATTGGGCCCGCAGCCACTGCCGCGGAGACCTCGTATTCTGGCCGAAAAGCGGAAAATTAATCGTTCTTTTACCCGCAGATTCTCGCGAGGAACCCCAATTTATTTCGCCTGTTTTTTCTTGGGCTTTTCCGTTTCCTCGACGTGGACAAAAGGAATGGGCTTGACGTTGTCGGCCAGAAGCGCAGGCACGAGCGGGTCATTGTGCTCGCGGGCCCATTGAGCCAGAATCTCGCGATGGTCGAGCAACACCTTGCGGTGGTTCGGGTCGGTGGCGAGGTCCTTGGTTTCGCCCGGGTCGTTGGCCATGTCCACCAATGATTCGCGCTGCTGGCCGCGGCTGTAGATGCAATACTTCCAGCGGTCGGTTCGGACCATACGTCCTTCGAGCGCGGGACGGATGTCGCCAACTTTGCCGGCTTGATCCATGTGGTTTTGAACGACGATGTAGTCGCGCCAGTCGGAAACCGGCTGTCCCATTGCCAGTGGGCGAAGGCTGCGGCCCGGAAGGTCTTTGGGGATGGGGAGACCGGCAAAATCGAGCAGGGTCGGGAGAACGTCAATGCCGATGTTGACCAACTTGTCGGTCGTGCCTTTTGCGGTTTGGCCCTTGAGGCTGACGATGAGAGGGATGCGTGCAGACTCTTCGTAGAAGACGGTTTTCTGGTTGAAGCGATGCGCACCGGTACAATCGCCGTGGTCGCTGGTGAAGATGACCAGCGTGTTGTTTTCGAGGCCGCTTTCGCGCAGGGCGGCAAGAACCTTGGCAATTTCGGTGTCCACTTTTTCGATCATACGATAATAGCCCCAGCGTTGGCGCCGCCAGTCGTTGGCGGTAAAATTGCCCACAGGGAAAAGGGAACTGGCATGGTAACCCTTGCGCATCATGGTCATGCTGTCGGGTTCGTTGAGCGGCGGTTCGAGATTGGCGGGAGCCGGCGGACACTGCTCGGGCGGAGGGGCCTCGCCGATTGGACCGCAGGGCAGTTCTTGCCCGCGCGCATACTCGCAGATGTTGTGCGGGTTGAGGAAACTAGCCACCAGGAGGAACGGCTTGTCATGTTTTTTCCGTAGAAACGCCGCGGCCGATGCGGCCGTGCGGGCGTCCACATCCAGCCCCTTGTCGGCAACCGGTGTCATGTTGTCAAAGCCATGGCTGTCCGCGTCCTTCTGATTCCAGCACAGATGCCATTTGCCGTAGTAGGCGGTTTCATAGCCGGCGCGGCGGAAGTAAAGGCCCATGCTGACGTGTTCGGGCTTCATGTCCACATGGACGTTTCGCGTAACACCCGTTTCGTGGGGATAGCGTCCGGTGAAAAGCGACGCACGCATCGGCATGCAGAGCGGGTTGGGCGAGTAGGCGCGGGTGAAGACCATGCCGGTTTCGGCCAGACTGTCCATGGCGGGTGTATGGATGTAGCGGGTGCCCATGCGGCAGCTCATGGCGTCGCCAAATTGCTGGTCGGTCATGATATAAAGGATGTTGAGGCGTGAGGCGGGAGCACTCGAAGCGGCGGACGGATGCGGCTGAGTCGAAACGGCGGCACCGGCCAGACCGGCGGTTATGCAAGCGGCATCGCGGAGGAACTCGCGGCGCGTTTTTCGTGTGATGATTGCCATAACAAGCCTCCTTGTTGTCGTACGGCTGCAATTCGGCGGGTAGCGTGGCCGGCCGCCGGACAAAGTGCAAGCCAAAAGCCAAGGCCCTGTTTCAGATTGACCGGCGATGAATTTCCGGCGCTACACTTGCGCGGTAGGCGCGAGGTCTGCGCATCTGATGGAGGGGAACGCTCTTTCGGTTCGCCATGAATTCATCGCATCGCGAATTGCCGTCCGAGCCGGCCGCTTTGCGCCACATCCACCAGATTCCCGGATTCTGGCCGGCGATGCTTGGGGCGTTGGTTTTTGCCACGCACCTTTATTATATCATCGAAATGGCGGACCATCCGTTTTTTAACTTCCCGTTGGTGGACAGCGATACCTATCACCGACAGGCGCTGGATATACTGAAACACGGCTGGGTGGGGAAGGAGATTTTCTGGCAGGCGCCGCTGTATCCCTATTTTCTTGCGGCGTGTTATCACTTTATCACGGTCAGGTTTTTCGACATTCGGATTGTGCAGGCGTTGATTGCGGCGGCCAGCGGCGTGCTGCTGTATTGCATCGGGCGGCGGGCAGCGGGGCGCGGTGTGGCCGTTGGTGCGGTGGTGGGTGCGGCGTTTTGCGGACCGCTCGTCTACTATGATTGCGAAATGCTCGCGCCGGTTCTGATTGTGTTCCTTTACCTTCTGCTGGCGATGCTGATGGACCGGGCGCTTCGAGCAGGAAACGACATGGGGGAAAAGCCCGCTGCGACCGGTGAGGGGAAAGAGACAAGCCGAACGCCTGTGTTATGGTTGTGGCTGGGTGCGGGCGCGTTGACCGGTCTTGCGGCATTGGCTCACGGTCTGGCTTTGTTCATCGTGCCGCTGGTTTGCCTGTATCTTTTGTTGCGCGGCAAAGGAGGAAAGAGCAAGGCGCGGCGGCTTGTCCGGCCGGCGATGTATCTGGCCGGCGCAGCAGCGGCCATCGCGCCGGTAACGCTTCGCAATTACCTCGTGGGCGGCGAGTTTGTTCTGATTTCCCACAACGGCCCGATCAATTTTTACATTGGCAATCATCCTGAATACGACCGCATGGTAGGGCTGCGGCCGGGCTTGGAGTGGGCAACGTTGGCGCGGGATTTTACCGACGCCGAGCGCGACAGCGTCAGCGGCTCGTCACGGCATTTTACACGAAAAGCCTTGGCCAACTTCCGCGACCGTCCGGTAGCGGTCGGCCGCGTCTGGCTGAAAAAGCTGTTTCTTTTCTTTCATGCCGACGAACTGGCGCGCGATTACCCGATTTATCCGGTACGCCACTACTCTGGGTTGATGTGGGCGCTGATGTGGAAATGGCGCGGGCCGGACGGTTGGGTTGGGTTGGGTTTCCCGTTCGGGGTGATTCTGCCGCTGGCGGTTTTGGGCTGGTGGTCGCTGAGGCGTCAACGCATTCGGCTTGTCGCGATTGAACTGATCGTGGCAGGCCATTTTGCAGGGAACATGCTTTTTTTTATTTGCTCGCGCTATCGAATCCCGATAGTTGCGTTCTTGGTTTTATATGCAGCAATCGGTATAAGATGGATAATTGATCAAAAACCATGGCAATTCCGGTCGTTTTCAAGTCACTGGCGGCCGATTGCCGCTGCTGTCATGCTTTTTCTTGTCAGCAATTATAACTTGACACCTATGGATCATCCTGCCGAGCGCGCGGAGTATCAAATGCACCTAGGCTATGTAAGCCAGATGACGCGCAAACCGGCGGAGGCACTTCAGCACTATCTGGCCGCGTTGAACGACAAGCCGGACCTGACCGAAGCGCGATTCTTTCTTGGCATTTTATATCAGGACCATTTCAAGGAGCCGGCCAAGGCGCTGGAGCAGTTTGAGTGGCTACTGGCGCGCGACCCCGATAACATGACGTTGCTCTTCAACAAGGCGCTGTCGCTGTTTTCGCTGGGGCGGGTTGGAGAGGCCCGTGCCATTGTCGAGGTGCTTGTGGAAAATGATCCCCAGAATGCGAAGTATAAGAACTTTCTGGACCAGCTGTCGCAAAAGAATGTCGCGCCACCAACCGCGAAAGAGGCAAATAAAAACCCTTCTTCCTCATAAATTTAGGGTTGAATGAGGAGGCCTCTAATGCCTTACTGTGCAATTATCTTATATTCCAGTTGATAACCGCTGCGCGGTGAAAGCCCTCGCTTTCCCCATCCCGGCATCTGACCGAATACATCACTTTGCCGGCGATTTCAAGCCCTTCAAGAGCTCAAGTGCAGCAGCAGCCAAGGCCGGTGCGGCGTTGACCTCCAGATAGCTGGACCGTGCCCGCCACGTCTCGTAGCCGCCCAGCTCGTGGCCCTCGACCGTCGGGACATAGCCGAAATAGCCGTTGCACAATTCGACGACAAAGGTAGTCGGGAACGGGCTCTGCTTTTTGATATCCAAGCCCAGTTCGACGAAGGCCTCGACCGGAAGGGCCACGATGCCCAGATCGCCGATGCGAAGCGCCTGAACGGGCACTTGCATTGTGTCGGGATATTGGGCCAGCAGAACGGTTTCGCGCGCATAGACTTCCCGAAGCCCGCGCAGCTCGCGGCCCTTGGCCTGCTCCAGAATTGCGCCGGCTTCGTTCACGTCGTTGGCCGCCGGTTTTCGGACTCGAAGATCAATCCGGCTCATACGCGCGTCGAGCGGCACAGTGTCCTGAAATTGAATCGTTCGGAGCACCCGCAACGTCTCGTCGGCAACCATGCGCGCCACCTTGTCCATTTGATAGTAGGGATAGGGCGGGCGCGTTTTTGAGGCACTCCCCAGAACATCCACATTGTTGATGTCTGCCGAGCAGCCGTTGGTCAGCATGGCCACCATCGGCGACTTGTTGACTTTTGGCGGCGCGGCCCACTCCCGCTCGATCATGTCGGCCCACATGCCGAAATAGTCGGCACTAATATGATTGGGCCCCACTCCGCCGACATAGTGCAGCGTGTAGTTGGCCAGCACAGCAATTGGGTCGCCGTCGGTGTCCTGCACGGCAACCACCGGCAGTGCAGGGTCAGTCGGCCCGGCGGGCTTGACGACGTTGGGATTGCCGACGCCCGGGTTCATTTTGACCTTGTCATCGGTCTTGCCCCACGGGTTCTCCGGCATGGTTCCCGGTTTCATAAAAAAGCGGCGGTGAAACACGGCACGCGGTTCGCTGCCGACCGCCCAGCCGATTCGCGCAGGCCGGCGGTTGTTTGCCGCGCACCGCACAGCGTCGGCGATGCGAACGGAGACGAATGCCAGATAGTCGCGGTCGGCATCGCTTTGAAAAACAGACACCGTCGGGCCGGCCGAATGGCTGTGTGTGGCGGCGACCGCAACACGATCAGGAGCAAGGCCTGTTTGCTTCTGGATGATCTGTTTGGCGGCGGCGATGGTCTCATCATACAGCGCCACGCAGTCGCAGGTAACGACGGCCATGCTGGTCTCGCCGTTGTCAAGCACCAGTGCGCGGACATGGAGCGGGTCGTGGACATGGGCGCCTTTTTGGTCGCTCATGTTGCCGGGAACGGAAAGACCGAGCCTTGGGGTGACATCGAGTTTGGCGGCGCCGGCACGAAAGCCCTTGGGCAATTGCGCCGAAGCCGCAAAAAGAACGGGCGTGAGCGGAGGTAAAAAGGCTTGAGAAAAAACAAAAGCCAGCGTCGCGAATAACAGTTTGGACGTTTTCATTCTTGGACATCTCCGTTTGATTTGGGCGAAGGCCAAAACCCTCTGCGCTTTTTGCATAAAGCCGCAACTTGTAGTTCAAAATCCCGTTTGAGTCTTGCAGTCCAAGCTTTAGCTTGCCGTTCGTGGTTTCAACATCCGATTGAGACAAACACCAACATGCAGGCCAACAACCAGATTGAAGTGCAACACTTCTTGCCACGCTGATTGAAATTGCGCATTATCCCATCCAACTGAAGTTTGCAGCCCAGCCGGCAACCTGAGGTTTGCACTCCGAGCGTTCATACATCAATCACTTTCACTTTTTCGAGAGCGCCTTTGGCTTTTTTGATGTCGGCGGCGTGTGATTGCACTTTCCGAATTGCCGCGGCAATCTGGTCCATGTCCGCGCGAGTTCCCAGCAATATCGGCTGTGTGAACCAGAGCGCTTCGCCCGCGCACAGACGGTCATTTTCCGGACATTCGTTATGCTTCAAATAATTGTCCACATACTTGCGCGAGTAAATCCGCTGAAAATGGCGCGACCGCAATTCCTGCTCGAGGAACGGCGCCTTGTTCAGCGGGCCGTAGCCCGTGCGAATGGGCACGCCTTCGGCGGTCAGCGCTGCGGCGAATTGCGCACGCGTGAGACCGGCAAACCCCTCCGGGTCATAGCGCATCATGTAGAGATGATACGCATGACGCGTGACGCCCTCGTAGGTCTTGGTCGGACGCAGGCCGGCAATGTCCTTGATCTGGTCGGAGAGGTAGGCGGCGTTTTGCTCGCGCGTTTTCATCTGTTGTTCGATTCGCGTCAGGCCGCGCAAAAGCAGCGTCGCCTGAAACTCGGTCATGCGGGCGTTGGTGCCGTTGTGCATGGCGGCAAATTCGGGCGTATTCTTGCGCTCGCGGCCGTTGGTGTGAAACGAAAAGCAGCGCTCCATGATTCCATCGTCATCGGTCAGAATTGCCCCGCCGTCGCCGCTGCTGAGGTTTTTGCTGACCTGAAAACTGAAGCAACCGGTGTCGCCAAGCGTACCGACTTTCTTGCCGCGCCATTCGGCCAAATGCGACTGGCAGGCGTCTTCGATCACAGCCAGATTATGTTTCTTCGCAATCGCAAGAATGGCGTCCATGTTCGCCGGTGCCCCGCCCAAATGCACGGGGATGATGGCTCGCGTTCGTCCGGTGATCCGCGCCTCGATTTTGCGGTGATCCATCTGAAACGTTTCGCGGTCGGTATCCACGAAAACAGGGATGGCATATTGGAGAAGCACCACGTTGACCGTGGCCACAAAAGTGAACGGCGGAACGAGCACCTCGTCGCCCGGACCGACACCCAGTGCCACCAGCGAGGTCCAGAGGGCCGTCGTGCCACCGTTGACCGCCTGACAGTGCTTTGCCCCGCACAGGGCCGCGAACTTTTTCTGAAACTCAGCCACCGCCTTGCCGCGATACCAACCCTTGGCGTGGAAGACGTCCAGCCACGCGGCATCGTCGCCTTCGCCGATGACCGGCCATTCGGGAAATCTGGCCTTGCGCACCGGTGTGCCGCCGAGAATGGCCGGCTTCCCCGCTTCGGAAGCTGCTGCCGAGAGAATGGTCGGTCCTGCCAGCATGACTGCCGAGGCCGTCGCCGCAGTCCTGCCGACAAATCGCCGTCGTGTCAGGTCTTTGCCGTTCATGATCAGGCTCCTTTGCGTGTTGCAGTTTGCGGTTCGACCCAAATTGGGCTCGACCATGCCAGTTGATTGTTGGCCTGAACCACGCGCACATAATACCAGTCGGCACTCTTCCCTTTGTCCCCTTTGTCCATCATGCCGTCCACGTCGTCCACTTTGAACTGCGTGCGATAGTGTTCCTCGAAAACCAACCGGTGCAGCATGGCGGACTCCTTTGGGAAGTCGCCCGTCCACAGCATCTCGTTGCTTTCGGCCAAATCGCTGAATTTTTGTGTCAGCGAAACACGGGCGGGCTCTTCGAGGCTGACTGTGATTTTGGTTTCCGGACCGCCACGAACCCGCAGAACAATGCCTTTTGTCGAGATGTCCTCGATTTGTTGGCGCAGTGCCGTGAACGATTTCAGCCGGATATGGCGGTCGGACCTTTCGAGAATTTTGTCGCGCCGTTCTTCGTCCAGAGGGCCCGGCTGAAAGCACGTTTGATGGGCCTCGATTCGCCCGCCTTCGATCTGAATACGAATGTCCCAGTCGCAGGTGCGCGTCATGTTGAGCGCCGGCCAAGGCCCCCAGCCGTATTCGAACCGCACCACCACGGGCTGCTGCCAACTGGCGGCGGTCAGGATGCGGTCCATGGGGAAATCGCGGTGAATTACGCGGTTGTTCTTGAGCACCTCGACGCGGTCAATTTGGTCCCAGCCGGTAGCAGCGACGGCGATATGGCGTTCGCGCGTATAGGGCAATTCGCGGCCCATGATTTGCCCGTTGAGCCGAAAATCAAGCACGATGCGGTCGCCGGTCACTGCATAGCAGCGGCGGTTGCGCAGCGCATCGAAGATCGCCTCGCGTGTCAGTTCTTTGGCCAGAATCGCAGCCAGCCCTTCGCGATAGCCGCCCGGATAGCCGAGGTGATCGTCCGTGCTGGCGATGACGCCAAACCGGTGGCCGCGGGCGAGATAATACTGGATGGTGTTGCGCGTCCAGCGGCCGGCCTCGGTGTGGCGGACGTATGGATAAGGCGCGCGGTCGTGCTCGGCGCATCCCCATTCTGAGAACATTTCGATCACGGGCGAAACTTCGGGGTCGCGATGCGAAATGTTTGCGCCGCGATGGCCCTCGCGATTGCCCGGATGATGGAGGATCAAAAGCGCGCCACGCTTTTTGGCCCATTGCTGCCACTCGCGCAGGTCGTTGATGCGCACATATTCGGCCACGTCGAGGTTGGGAAACAGGATGTGAACATCGCCGAGGGCGCGATGGTGCCACTCGTAACCGGCAATAACGGGGAATACGCCCGGTTGGTCATATTTGCGCACCATCTCAACCACCTCGGGCCAACGCTGGCGCGTGACCTCGAAGCCCTTGAGCCATTTCTCCTCGATGTTGTTTTCGTAGCGGCCGATGTCGGGCCACCAGCCGTGGGGCGTGAAGGCGAAGAAGTCAAGATGGTTGCGCGCAATGTCGAAGGCGCGCTCCATCGAACCTTGCGCATAGCCGACGGCGCTGTGGTTGTGCAGGTCGCCAAAATAGACGTTATAGCCCGCGCTGGTGGGGCGCTCGTTGGGAAGGGGGCGCTCGGCGGCAGCTGCAGCCACCTTTGTCGCGCGCGCCGCCGCCATCGTACCCGCGCCAATCACGGCGGTCTTGCAAAAATCTCGTCGGGTTAATGAAGTCATTTTATTCTCCAATGCCATTTGCGGCTTCCTACAAACTGTGTGGCAGGTGAGCCGAGTGTAAGCGGATTTTCCCTGCCTTTCAACCGCCGGCAGGTATATTTCCAAACCATGATTAGAAAAGTCAATACGTGTATGGGAAATGGTGACGCGCAAGCGATTCGCGGACGTCGAGCATTCGGATAAGAACCGGATGGCAAACTTCTATAAAGAGTGAACGAAAATGCCGTCCCCCTCTTCGGCGAAGCCGGCCGTTTATCGCACACACAAACAAATCATCAGCGGATCGTTGTCGCAGTGCAGCCCGACTTCATAATACGACCTGTGTGGGGATGGAGAACTTAGGGCAAACTATGGTTTGAATCATTTAGTGCAAACTGAAGTTTGACCTACAAGCCTATGGCGCCACGCGGACCCACACGCGGCCGATGGCTTTGTGGCCAAGGGCGTTGGCGCGCTCGACGGTGGCAATATAGTCGCCCGGTTTCTTGTAGGCGTGTGTGGTGACGGCAAAGCCGTCCTTTGCCAGAGCCTTCACATTGCCGTCCGACTTCACCGTAACCTTCGGGCTGCCGTCGCCGAAGTCCCATTCCTCTTGATTGTCGGTGGTGCGGAAAGTTCGTACCATGAACGTGACCCGATCGCCCGGCTTGATTCCCATGGTTGGCGCAAAGGCCGCTTGAATCGAAGGCGGCACGGGCTGCGGGTGGGCCTTGTCGAGAGTCTGGACCACGCCGAAGTCATACGAGACGTTGCCCGCAGCGTCGGTGACTTTGAGAATCTCGCTGTAAGTTCCGGGCGTGGAATAGACGCGCTCGACGGTTGCACCTTCCGCTTTCGTTCCGTCACAGAACGTCCACTCGTATTTGGCGATTTTGCCCGATTCGGCCCACGAACGAGTCCCGTCCAGCACTACGGTCTCGCCCGCCCACGCGAGAATGTGCGGCCGCGCCACGGCGACGATCTCGGGTTTGTACTCGCGCAGATAGGCTTCCCACACCAACGGATATGCCGCCTCGACACCATATTTGCCGTTGGGCTGAATGCTCGAAATTGCAAAATGGAGATGCGCCCAGCCGCCGCTGCTGCCTTCCTTTCCCAGCACGCCGACTTTCTGCCCCTTTTTGACACGCGCGCCGACTTTCATCGCCGGATCAATCTGCACCAGATGGCTGTAACGATAGAACCAGCCCTGATCGTCCACAATATCCACGCGGTCATAGCGCGGCTCGATGGGATACTTCTTGAAATCGGCAATGGCATCGGTTCCGGCCATGACCACAACGCCGTCCACGCACGCAACGCAGTCCACCATGCCTTCGGCGCCGCCGAAGTCCTCGCCCGAATGATAGTAGATGCTGCGCGGGCCGGGCAGATCCCCGCCATCCACGTGAACCGGCTCGTTGGCCATTTGCGTGCCGCTGGCGAACAGGCGCTGTTTGAGGGGATAAAGAAATGTGCCGGGCGGGGTCAGCGGCGAGCCGGCGGGCCACAGCCGCAGCCGTACGTCCTTCTCCAATCCCCACGGATTGCCGCGCGAGTTGCTCAAATAGCCCTTGGTAATCGGGCAGTCAATCTGCACGCCGCCGACTGTTACGGGCAGGCGGTAGTTGGCTGATACAAATGTAGCCGTCTGACCGTTGACCTCGACCGTGACCTCGGCTTTGCGCACGGCGTCGCAGATGGTATCGCGCGTTTCCTTGAGATCGAGCAATTTGACCGCTACGGTTTTGCCGTTGCTCAGTTCCACCACGGCCGACTCACCGACATTGAGCTCGATCACGCGGCGCAGCGGCTCTCGCGTGGGTTCGGGGATTTGCGCCTGCGTCGAAACCAGCAGCGTCGTGCCAACAAAAACGAATATAACCGTCATGAACGCACTATGTTCCCTTGCCATCGCCTTTTTTCCTTCCTTTTTGGAATCTCAGCCCTTGACCGGACGCTCAATTTGTCTGTCATGCCCGACCAATTGGGCCAGAGTGCCGGCCACCAGCAGCGTCGCCGCCAAAAAGAGCAACCCCATGCGGTAGGCGTCCGTCAACTGCTTCAACCAGCCCATGACATAAGGTCCTGTGAATCCACCCAGATTGCCGATCGAGTTGATCAACGCAATGCCGCCGGCGGCCGCCGTCCCCGTGAGAAACGCGGTCGGCATCGCCCAGAACGGTCCGAGTGCACCCAGAATGCCCAGTGCGCCAAGCGAAAGCGCCGCCAGCGCCAAAGCGGGCGACCGGAGATAGGCCGCCGCAACAAAGCCTGTCGCCGCCAGTAACGCCGGCAAAGTCACATGCCACCGCCGCTCGCCCGTTGCGTCGGAATGGCGACCCCACAGGACCATTCCAATCGCCGCGACAAGGTAGGGAATGGCGGTCAGGATGCCAACCCAGATTTCCCTCAGGCCGGAAAACCGCTGGATAATCTGCGGCAGCCATATCCCCAGACCGTAGAGGTTGATCATCAGGGTGAAATAGAGAAGACACAGAAGCCAGACCCTGCCGTTGGCGCAGGCCTGCAAGAGCGTGAAGTGGCGCCGGGCCTCCTTTTGTTTCCGCTCTTCGGCCAGCCGCGCCGCCAGCCTGTTGCGCTCGTCGGGTGAGAGCCATCGCGCCTGATGCGGGCCGTCGGGCAGATAAAATAGAACAATCCCCCCCAGTATGACCGCCGGCAGCCCTTCGATCAGAAACATCCATTGCCAGCCCTTGAGGTGGGCGACCAGACTGATCAGCCAGTCCCAGCCGATCTGTTCGGCCACCTGATCGAGTCGAAGCAGTACGCCCGATACCGGCCCGCCAATGATGTTCGCAACGGGAATGCCCGTCATAAACAACGCAACCATTCGCGCCCGCGCATGGGACGGATACCAGTAGGTCAGATAGAGGATCATGCCGGGGAAAAAACCCGCCTCGGCCAGACCGAGCAGGAAGCGAAGAGTGTAAAAACTATACTCGCCGCGCACCCACATCATCGCCGACGAGATCAATCCCCACGTAATCATGATACGCGCAATCCACAGCCGCGCGCCGACCCGCTCAAGGATCAGGTTGCTCGGTATCTCGAACACAAAGTAGCCGATAAAGAACACCCCGCTGCCAAAGCCAAACACCACATCGCTGAAGCCAAGGTCGCGCTTCATCTGCAAGGCCGCAAAGCCAACATTCACACGGTCGAGAAAACATACAATATAGCAGATAAACATGAACGGGATCAGCCGCCACGTAACCTTGCGCAGAAGCCGGCTTTCGTAGATTTCATCCATGAGGCATGGCCCCTTCGAGACCTGATGATGTTCAGGCGGCATGGTGGGGCCGGAATTCGGCGGCAGTCAATTGCGAAGTGGCGCAGGCGGGGAATGTGTTGCGAGAATATCGCGAATCATTACGCCCATGAGCGAAATTCTCAGACCGACAAAGCAGAAATCTATCGGACGACGTATAGGGTTCCCGCTTTCGCAAGCGATTGGTCTTAAAAACCCCCGCCGAAATGGGAACTACATCCGTATCCGACGACGCTCAAGAAGGCTCGCCGACAGGCTCAAGTTGGACGGCTACACGGTGAGCTTTGTGCACGCTTTGTCGAGCTTCGCCACAGCTTTGTTTCGATACGCTGCAATGGCAATGTGACAGGCCGCCGACGACGTATGCCCCACCTCGACCGGTGCGTTGGGCTCTTTCCGCGTGCGCAGGCAATCGAGCCAGTTGCTCATGTGCGGCTCGGTCGGCAACCCCTCCTCGCTCTTGTGCGTGGGGGTGCGGTTGGGTACGTCACGCCAGTATTCCTTATACACGCGATAGCCCGTTTCGCCTTCGGCAAAGATCGGTTCGCCGATGACCAGCGTGCCCTTCGTGCCGTGGAACGTTACCTTCCAGCCGTTGTCGAAACTGTTGTTGTAGCAGAGAATCCACGACAGGGTGAACCCGTCATATTCATAGCTGGCGCTGAAGACATCGGGCGTCTCGCCGCCGACACGATAGTTGCCGCCTTCCATGACGGCCGAAAGCGGCGTGCCCTTGCCCATGAACCACTGCGCCAAGTCGAGCAGATGGACGCCCTGCCCTGTGACCATGCCGCCGCTGTAGTCCCAATACCAGTTCCATTGCAGGGCGCGCTTGGGGTCGAACTCGCGCTTGGGCGCATTGCCCAGAAACTGCTCCCAGTTGAACTTGCCCTGTAGCTTCACTTCTTTGGCCAGCGGGCCGACATGCCAGAACCACTGGGCGCGCACCAGCGTGACGTCGCCGAGAATCCCCTCGTCCACCAGCTTCTTGGCCTCGATGCACATCGGCGCGCTGCGCCGCTGCATGCCGACCTGGACGATTTGCTTGCTCGATCGAACGACCTTGATGGCCTGCAGGCCCTCCTCGATCGAATGGGTCATGGGCTTTTCGACATAGACGTCCTTGCCCGCTTGAACTGCGTCAATCAATTGCGGCGTGTGCTGATGTTCGGGAGTCGCGATGATGACGGCGTCAATCTCCTTCATTTCGAGCAGCCGGCGGTGGTCGTCGAAAGCCTTGGCCTTTCCGCTTGCGATCTCAAGGCCGTTCTTCTGGCGCGGTTCATAGGCGTCGCAGACGGCGATGAACTCGACGGCCGGATCAATGTTTTTGGCGATTTTCATCAGGCCGCAGCCGCGGCCGCCTGAGCCGATGATGCCCATGCGGATGCGGTCGTTGGGTGCTGTGTGTCCTTGACGTCCGAGCGTCGAGGCGGCGAGAACGGTCGGCGCGGCGACGCAAGCCGCACTTGTTTTCAGAAACGAACGCCGGGTGGAAGAACGGTTTTTCATCGCAAACCCTCCTTGCCTTTCTTTAGTGTGGATAATACAAACGGAACCATGGATTGCCGGCTCATAAAGTTCTTCCGCCGGCAACGGAACTTATTTCTTTCGGCGCACAAAAACGCAAGCAGTTTTAGTGCCGCATGGCGATGCCGATGCTGCCCTCTATCGTAATCCTGTTTGGCCGGTTTTTTTTGCATTTTTTTGTTGACGGCTTTTCGGCTTTGGATATACAAGTCTATCCGGTTCGTGTTACTGGCAAAGTAGCACCTCCAAAACAAAAGGGTAGCCCCAATTTAGACAGATGAACTTGGTCAACGTGGACACCGCCATCAGGACGGTTCATCGGGCGCCCTAACCGCAAGTCGGCGAGAGTGCAAAAGCTGACGCCTCCGGAGTGAACATCATAAGGGTTCGGGAATGCGCGCACTGCATGAGCAGTGGCAGTGTGGGCCTTCCCGACATGGCATCTCTCCGGAGGCGGTCAATCTCCCGCTGAAATCAAAGCAAATGTGCCCTCGTCTGTGTTTCAGAACACACGCAACGAGGCGGGGTGTCCACAAGCCCGATCTTCCATGCAGCGAGGGAATGATCTGCAAAGGAAGAACGCTAATGCTTTTGTTGGAAAGGGGGGGTGATCAGACCAATCCCGGCGCGGCGGGGAGAGAGGCTGGACAAGTGCAGGCCTCTCGTCAACTCGAAACGCCCTTGGCCCGTCTCTGATTATCCGCGCATCGAGAACTGGGAGAAGGCGTAAATCATTACAATGCATGGATTTGAAACCAAGGAGGCTACTCGAATGAAAAAGCAACAAATGAAATGGATGGTTGTGGCCTTGGCGGTGGTGGTGGTGCTTTCGGTTGCAGCGCCGACGGTGGTGCTGGCCTCGCAGAACTCGCACCAGTTCAACCAGTCATGGTTGATCTTGGGGCCGTACTACCG
>JAOAGV010000073.1 GCA_026415575.1 Candidatus Sumerlaeia bacterium | reverse complement strand
ACAGAAAATGAATACACTTTTTATTTTGGTACGCTTTTTTGGGGTGAACCCGATTTGGCAAGGACCCTGTCGGAGGCCACCGTACCGATCCTTCATGCGATGATCACATGCAAAGTCGCCAAGTCATGAAAGGTTCATGTTGGGTTGCTTGTTTGGATACCCGTCAAACGTTTTGAGGCTGTCGGAGAACCTCTTGAAGCGTGCCCCAGAATGTATGGAGTTTCCACTTTGGCGGGGGTTTTTGCCCTCAATCGCTTGGCAAATTGGGGACCACGTCTGTTCCCCGATAGGTTCTCAAATCATCAGGCAGGTGGCGCTCCGGCGAAACTCATGAGCTGTTTTATGCCAGCCAGACGTCTTTGGGCGACACCTGATTTTAAGGACAAAGGATTGCAAAGGGCGCCTCTCCCGAAATCGGGAGAAGCCTCCCGCGAGCGCAAGCAAGACCGCCGCCTGATGCTGGAAAAATCCCCCCACAGCACCAAGAGATTTGGAGTGCGGGAGCCATGCTCCCGCTTTGCTGGAAGCGTCCGTCGTCAGGCCAAGCGTCGGCGCTGCAGAAAGAACCCACGCTTGGCGAGTTGGAGCTGGTTTACAAGAGAAAGCGGCAGCACGGCTGCCGCAGTCCAAAGCGTCCGGGCGATCTGTGCATAAAGGCAACGGCGCTGCCTCAGGCCTTTTCCTTTTCGACCTTCCAGCCCCAATAAGGCCGCCGCATGATCGAACGACCCTCTCCCGATTTCGGGAGAAGATCCCAGATTGCAAAAAATGCGGCCAAAAAGCCTTGACAGCCCAGCATAGGAAGCAGGATTATCTTATTTTGATTTTGTTGAGAGATGGGAGCTTATGCAACGCACATTTCAACCTTCGCTTCGCAAGCGAAGCAACAAACATGGGTTTCGGCGTCGGATGAGCACCAAGGCGGGCCGGGCCGTGCTGGCGCGCCGGCGCGCCAAGGGCCGCCGGCGGATCAGCGCATAACCGGCTGCATCGAGCGCCGCAATGCCGGAGTCGTTTGGACGGGACCGAAGACTGACGCGCCGCATGGAGTTTCTGCGAGCCTACGCCAACGGCAAAGTGTTCGCCACTCCATGGTTTGTGTGCTATGTCGTCGAATCTGCCGGCTGCCAACTGCCCGCGCGACTGGGACTGACCGCGTCGCGGAAGGTCGGCAAGGCGTGCCAACGCAATCGCTACAAGCGCTGGGCGCGCGAGGTGTTTCGCCGCCAGCGGATTCGGCAGGGTGTCGAAGTGGTCCTGCGGTTTCGACCCGCCGTTGCGGATGCCGGATTCAAAGCCTTTCAGAAGGCTTTGCAGGGAACCTTGGAGCGCGCAGGTGTGTTGAGCGACAAACCAGCTGAAGGAGAGTCGCAGAGTGAAAACCTGCGCCGCCGACCATGACGGGACCGACCGTCAGCCGATGGATTCGCAGGGGATTGCAGGCGCTCATCCGCGTCTATCAGCGCGGGCTTTCGCCCTTGCTTCCCCCCAGCTGCCGGTTCTTTCCGACATGCTCGGACTACGCATTGGAGGCGCTCGAACGCAAAGGGCTGTTGGCCGGTCTATGGCTAATCGTCCGGCGTCTGGCGCGGTGCCATCCCTTCTGCAAGGGCGGATTTGACCCGGTGCCGGGCAAGGGTGAATCTCAATAGGGTCGGCGACGGGGAAAGCGTCACAGAGCGTCACAGAGTGAAGGCCGGGCGGTTGAACCGACGGTTCGGGCGGGTGCGCCTGCAGTAGAAAAGGACCGCAGCGGCCGCCAAGCCTGCTGAACGCAAATACTCCGGGTCCCACACGCGTGTGCGAACGCGCGTCGGCCCGGTTTCTCTTACTCAAAGGAACGCACAGTGGATCAGCGACGTTGGCTAGCGTTTATAGCCGCCACCACCGTTGTCTATGTTCTGTTCTATATTCTCTACCTTCTTCCTTACCAGAAAAGGCTGGAGGAATATCGGAGCGAACATCCGGAATTGTATGGCGGCGACTCAACTACTTCCCCGACGCTGACAACCGCCGCGCCGCCTCAGCTTCTCGCGGATACGATGCGCACCACAACCACTCTGTCTGCCGCAGGTGTTCGCGCCACCTCGCCGACCCTTGAAGCCCCCGAAACAAGCATTACCATTCACACCCGTGTTTATCGGGTTGTGCTCACCAATCGGGGGGGCCGGCCCGTCAGCTGGCAGTATCTGGACGTTCTTCCCGGCGGGGGTGCAGTCCACGCCATCGAAATGATTCCGCAACGGCCGGAAACGCCCCTGCGCGAATTGCCGCTCGAAGTCGTGGTAAAAGAACTGAACAAGATTGACTACCCGGAATTCAACACCGGCATTTATACGCATGAGGTCAAAGTGCTCGACGACGGCACAACCGAGGTGGTGTTCACATCTCCGAAAATTGCGAACCTCCAAGTGGTAAAAACCTATCGGTTCTCCGCCGCCAGCCATCTGACAGGGTTTCGGGTTGTGCTGCGCAACCTGTCGCCGCAGGCCGATTGCCGAATCAACGACAATGAGCAAGGCTTGGGTCTGGCTTGGGGGCCGGGCGTTCGGCAGTTTGCTTTGGGCGAAGACCCCCATCTTAACTTTGTCAATACGATTTACGGCACTCCGCGGCGGGCCGGTTATGCGGCAGCCAAAGAGCCGACGCCCAAGCATGAACACGTCGAACGCGGCGACATCCGGTGGGCGGGCGTCACGGACAAGTTCTTCATGGCCGTGATGATTCCCGACGGGTTTCAAGCCACCGCCGTGCATTGCCTGCAGCGGCTGAAAAATGCCCTGACCGACGCCGAGAAAGCCGCCGGTGGGCCACCCTACTCGCCGCCGTTCACCGTCGTGCTCTACAGCGACAAGTTCGAGCTGCCGCCGCAAGGCGAAAAGACCCTGAACTACCAGATTTTTGTTGGCCCCAAACAGCCGGCGTTGTTGCGCGAGGCCGGCCGGCAAACGGGCGCCAATCTCAGCGAGGTGCTCTTTTACTTCAGCATGTTCCGCTGGATGCGCGCCCTGAAACTGGGCCTGATGTATTCGCTGAACTTCCTCTATTCCTTGGTCCACAACTATGGTGTTGCCATCGTGATCCTCACGATTCTGATTCGCGCGATCATGCATCCGCTGGCGCACAAGGGAATGAAAATCCAGGCCAAGACCATGGCCGAGATGAAAAAAATCAAGCCCTTGCTCGACGAGGTGAACCGCAAATACAAGAACGATGCGACGAAGCGAAACCAGGAGATGATGCGGCTCTACAAGGAGCACAACATCAGTCCGTTTGCCCCGCTGCGGGGTTGTCTGCCGATGTTTGTGCAGCTGCCGATTTTCTTTGCGCTCTACAGTCTGTTGAATGAGTCCATAGATTTGCGGGGGGCCGGTTTCCTGTGGATTCAGGACCTGGCCGGTCCGGACCGGCTGGTGGATTTGGCCCGGCACGGGCTGGCCTTTAGCATTCCGTTGGTGGGAACGGTTTCGGGAATCAACCTGCTGCCAATCTTGATGGGCGTAAGCCAATATTACATGTCCAAGTTGACGCCGACACCTTCGCAGGATCCGGCGCAAAAACAGATGATGCTGATTTTCACGATCCTATTTCCGGTAATGCTGTATAATTTCCCTTCGGGGCTTTTCATCTATTGGCTGATCAACAACGTGTGGCAAAGCGCGCATCAATTGATCGCCAATCGAATCATTAATAAACCGCCCGAAGGCCAGGCGGCACCGGCCACGACCGGTGCGCCGGGAGGAGCCAAATGAACATCGTGCGTGTAACCGCCGCAACCACCGAGGAGGCCCTTCGACAGGCCATCGAACGTCTGCGCGTGCCGCGCGAGGCCTTGCAATACCGCGTGGACCGCAGCGAAGAAGAGTATCTGCTCGACGACAAGCGCCCGCGCGAGACCACCATTGTGGCGTGGGTCAAACCCGACTATATTGCAGAAATCGTCCGCGACTATCTGCAAAAACTCATGTACTACATGGGCTATATTGCCGAGGTACGGGTCCAGCCGGAAGAAGACCGGATTGTGGCCAAGTTGGCCTCGCCTGCTTCGAGCGTGCTGATTGGGAAGAACGGCCAGACGCTGGATGCCATTCAATACATGGCGACACGGGTGGCATGCAAAGGCGGCCGCGTCGCCCCGTCGGTTGTAGTGGACATCGAAGACTATAAAGAGCGGAAAATCTCGCGGTTGGAACGCCTCGCGCGCCGCACCGCACAAAAGGTGGTCGCCGAGGGCCACGAAGTCGCTCTGCCGCCCATGAGTGCCGCCGACCGTAAGATTGTTCACACCGCGCTGAAGGACTTCAAGGGGGTAAAAACATATAGCGAAGGGCGGGAAGGGCAGCGCTGCGTGATTGTAGCCCCCGCCTCGCACGTGGAAGAAACCGAGCCCGAGTTGTGAAACACACCAAAACCATCCGCACGCCTCGGCAATGGGGCAAGGAGCATCTGTGGTGCTGGAAACTCTCGTAACGTATGTCGAAGCGGCCGTGGAGATTGCACGCGTATGGGGGCCGCTTCTGATTTTTCTCTTCATGACCATCGAAAGCTCGTTCATCCCCTTTCCCAGCGAAGTTGTGATGATTCCGGCCGGCGTAATGATTGCGCGCCATGAGTTTCCCGGCGGCGATGCGGTGGGAATCGGATTGAGCATTGCCATTCTGGCCGGTCTGGCCGGCTCGATGGCGGGAGCATATATCAATTACTATCTGGCGTTGTGGCTGGGCCGTCCGTTTCTCTATCGCTACGCGAAATACTTCTTTCTCAAGCCGGCACATCTGGAGCGGGCCGAGGCGTTGTTCCGCGAATATGGCGAGATTACGACCTTTGTCTGCCGGCTTCTGCCGGCCATCCGGCAGTTGATCTCGTTGCCGGCGGGGCTGGCGCGGATGAACATTTTCCGGTTTTCGCTGTTCACGGCCCTAGGCGCCGGATTCTGGGTTTCCGTTCTGACGTTCATCGGCTATGGTTTGGGCCGGGCGTCGGTCGGCAAATCCTATCGCGAACTGATATTCGAGGGCAAGCAGATCATCCATGAAAACCTGCTCTGGATGATCCTTGCACTGACGGCGCTGGTGGTGGTGTATGTGTGGATTCATAAGAAGATTATGGGAGGAACCCGCTCCACGCCGAATGCCGGCTCCGACGAATCCCTTCGCGCAGGGAAATGAACGCGTTGATTAATAAGCCTGCAGGCTATGGGAATCGCAGGTCCCCTTTCCCTGCGGTTCCTGCTCAATCCCGTTCTTGACATCGCATGCGTTTTGCAGTGTAATCCCGCTTGGACAATTGAAGCGGGTGAAGCGCGATGATTCGATTGGCGATAAACAGCAGGATTCGACCCAAATCGGGACTTCCCGCAAGTGTTCTTGCAGCAATCGCCGGCATTCTGCTCGCGGCGGTTGCGGGCAAGTTGCCCGCGCAAATCTCCTGCTCACCGCCCCCGAAGGCTGCCCCCCAGCGCATTAAAGCCGCCGAAGGATTTCCCCCGCTCCCCCTGCCGGTGACGCCGCTTCGCCGCACCGAGCGCAAAAAGCCACCCGCCCCGCCCACGCTCATGGCCAAGATCAACTACGGCATTCTTGACATGGTTGAACAGGAAGGCCGCAAGGTGCGCCAATACAAGTGGACCACGGCCATGGGCGATACGCAGGGGCTGTTCGACTACGCCCGCCGTGAACTCGGCGAGGTGGCCAACTACAAGGCCGAGGTCATGCGCTTGAACGAGTTCAACTATTCGCCCGACCGCACGCCTGTCATTTATTTCTCCGGCCAGGAAGGCTTTGAACTCACCGCTCTCGAACGCAACCTCATCCGTAACTACATTCTTGCCGGCGGCTATGTTTTCGGCAACTCCAGCAGCGGAAAACCTTCGTTCACCGAGTCATTCAAAAAAGAGTTTCAGGCCATCTTTCCCGACTGTCCCTGGCATCGGCTGCCGCCCGAACATCCGCTCTTTCACAGTCATTTTCAGCTGGGCAATCTGCGTCACAAAATCGGCGCCGATAAATTTGAAAATCGCTTTCCAACAGTCTTTGGCGTCAATGTGGGGTGCCGAACCGCCGTCATTTTTTCCCCCGCCGATGTCGCGTGCGGCTGGGACGGCCACACCCACGACTTCGGCGAACGCATTGACATTGCCGATGCCCGGCGCTTCGGCGTCAATCTTCTGGCCTATTGTCTCGCCTATTATCGTTTGGGCCGGACCCAAAGCATCGTCAAGGTGTTCGCCGACGATGATGAAACACCCGGCGATGTCGAAATTGCCCAGATCAAGCACGCCGGCGATTGGTCGCCCCATCCGACCGGCATCAGCAACCTGATGAAGGCGTTTGCTCTTTCGACCAGCGGCCAGCCGACCTATAAATGCGTCGGCGTCGAGGCCGACTCACCCCAATTGTTCCGCTTTCCCTTTGCCTATCTCACAGGACACTTGGATTTTACGCTGCCGGACAAGGCGCGGGAGAATTTGCGGCGCTACCTCGACGGCGGCGGGTTTCTGTTTATCCACAACTGTTGCGACCGGCGCGACTTCGACCGCGCCGTCCGCCGCGAACTCAAAAAGATCTTTCCTGCCGAAGACCTTGCCGAACTGGCCCCCGATCATCCGATTTTCTCCGCCCATGCGCCGATTGCTGTCGAACAAGTTTCATCCGCCGGCCCGGCCGCAGGCTTCACTCCCGCCAAGCCCGCGCTGCTCGGTCTTACGCGCCAAGGCTATACTTGCGTAGTCTATAGCCCGGTGTCGTTGAGCGGGGGCTGGGAAAACGAACCGCGCCCGATGATCGCCGCCGCAGACCCCGACCTCGCGCTCCGTCTCGGCGTCAATGTGCTGGTGTATGCCATGACGCATTGACGGGTTGGGTGCATCTTACGAAATCGGAAGAAAGTTCCCGCGAGCGCAGGCAAGACCGCCGCGTGATGCGGGAAAAATCCCCCGCACCTCGCCAAGAACTTTGCGTCGGCCGATTTGTGCACAATGACAAGGGCGCCGCCTCAGACCTTTCCCTTTTGGCCCTTCCAGCCCCCATAAGATCACAGCGTGATCGAACAACCTTCACCCGATTTCGGGAGATGCACCTTGAGGGTTTTCTGTCAGTAATTGGACTTGACGGCGCGCCGGCATCTTTTCATCATTTCGGTGCCGAGTCGGTTTGAAATGCACAGCCAAAACAGAGGGGCAGCCCACACAACCTTTTTGAAGGAGGGAATCATGAACCGGTCAACTCTGGCCCGCCGGGCATTTTTGCGCAACACCGCCGCCGGGGCATCGGCTCTGGCGCTTGGCAGCGCCGCCAAAGCGCGCGCGGCAGCCCGCAGCGACGAAGTGGTTCTGGGCTTTATCGGCTGCGGCGGCCGCGGCAGCACACTCCTGCAGAAAATCGTCCGCACCGAAGGCGTCCGTGTGGCCGCCGTCTGCGACCTGCGAACCGAGCGCGTTGCCGCCGCACAGGAAACCGCCAAGCGGTTCAGCCCCAAAGGCTACACCAACTTCGAGGAAATGCTCGACAAGGAGAAACTCGACGGCGTCATCGTGGCCACCGAGGTCGGCAACCACGCCAAGACGGCGATTCCCGTCCTCGAACGCAACATACACTGTTTTTGCGAGAAGCCGCTCGAAACCACCGTCGAGCGCATGGATGCTCTCGTTCGCGCTGCGCGAAAGTCCAAGGCCATCTGCCAGATTGGTTTCCAGCGCCACTACAACGACGGCTATGTCAAGGCCATTGAAAAAATCCACTCCGGCGACCTAGGAAAAATCTCATTCTTACAGGGGCAGTGGAGCTGGGTCTGGGAGATCGGCGGCGGCTGGGTCGCCGACATGGACCTCGGCGGCGGCGAACTGGTCGAACAGGCCGGCCACCACATGGACGTCATGGCGTGGGTGATGAAATACCAACATCCCATTGACTGCGTGGCCATGGCCAATATCAGCCGCGAGATTCCGGCTGATGCCAAGCCCACCAGCGAAGACCACTCGGGCCTGCTTTTCCGATTCCCCGGCAATGTGATCTTTTCCTATACGCACCTGTTTTATTGCCCCCAGCCGTTCCAGCTCGAACGCATGCTGGTCTATGGCCAGACGTGGGGTATAGATCTGGTCAAGGGCGAGCTGTATCTCAAAGGCAACAAGACGGAGAAACTCGGCGAAGACAGCGGAACCGACTGGGGCAAAGGCACCAACGAGGAACTCGATGCGTTCGTCGAGAACATTCGCTCGGGCGGAAAAGAAAAACCCCGCTCGAACATCGAGACCGCGCGCATTGCCACACTGATGTGCTTCATGGGCCGCGCCGCCTTCCGCGATGTCAAGAGCAACAAGTTCGAGCCACGTTTGGTAAAGTGGGAAGACCTTGGCTCGACCACGGAACCGTAGGGGAACCGCCCTCGGCTTGATCATCTTTGTTCATGCTGTCTGTGTTGTCCACCGGGCTGTTGCCATGGACGACAGGGAGGGCGTGGACAGAATCAAAGGAGAGACTTCATGAACAAACAGACCACTGTATGCCTTATCCTTGTAATTCTCAGCGGCGCCGCTGCAGCCGGGGGCGCACCGGCGGCTTTCCGGTTTGAGGAAAGCGAAGGCAACTACTTGAAACTCTTCGACGGCGACAAGCCCGTGCTGGTGTATAACTTTGGGATGATCCTCAAAGACGGGGTTCCCGAACGCTATCGCCGCAGCTGCTATATCCATCCGGTCTGGGGACTGGACGGCGAGGTGCTAACCGATGATTTTCCCCGCGACCACTATCACCATCGCGGCATCTTTTGGTCGTGGGTGCGCGTCGAGGTTGAGGGTAAGGTCTATGACCCTTGGGCGGTCAATGGCTGTCCGGCAAGATTTGAAAAATGGCTCGAACGAAAAACCACGCCCGACGCCGCCGTGTTCGGGGTCCAGAACGGCTGGTATGTGGACGACCGCAAGGTCGTGGATGAAAAAGTGTTTGTCACCGTTCACCCCGCCGACCCGTTCGGCCGCGCCATGGACCTCGATCTTACTTTCACGGCCGCGGACAAACCCGTCCGGATTGGCGGCGAACTGCCGCTGAAAAAAGGTTACGGCGGCTTCGGCATCCGCTTTGCCCCGCGCGTTCCCGTTCCTGCGCCTCCGGGCCAGCCCAAGGCCAAGGCGGCCACGCAGCGCGCTGCGATGACGACGCCCGACGGGCGCCAGCCTGACAATGTCATCGGGGGGGTTGCGCCGTGGGCGGACTACTCGGCGCTGTTTGTGGACGCGAAAACAACCGCCGGGATTGCCGCGTTCATTCACAAAAGCAACCCGAAGTTTCCCAACACGTGGCTCCTGCGCGAATACGGTTACATCGGCCCGACATGGCCGGGCATCGAGTGGGAAACACTCGCTCCGGGCAAACCGCTGAATCTAAAGTATCGCGTGTATGTGCATCGCGGCGATGTGAAAGCGGGCCGTGTCGCCGAAGCGTATGAACGGTATGTGAATTCTGGATTGTAATCTGGTTGAATGGGTCCAGCGGATTTGACGGTCCCGAAGAGGGGGTATGACACTGCCTGCAAATCGAATTCCAATCCTAAACCCCAGCGATGAGTTTCTTGCTTGATCAAAAGCACACCACGCCACAAAGACCGCGTATCATCATTTTTTCGTCCCTCTATGCTTTGGGGGGTTGGAAAACCCCTTCACTAAACCATTGAAAAGCGGCGTACTATTCCTAACCTTACAGTTCGGTTGACGGATGAACCAAGGACTGTTGCATGGACCCTTCGCACATTCGAAATTTCTGTATCATCGCCCATATAGACCACGGCAAGTCCACACTGGCCGACCGGTTGCTCGAGCTCACCGGCACGATTGAAGCCCGCGAAATGCGCGACCAGGTCCTCGACACACTCGATCTGGAGCGTGAGCGCGGCATTACGATCAAGGCGCAGGCTGTGCGAATGACCTACAAGGCCCGCGACGGCGAGACTTACGAACTCAACCTGATTGATACGCCGGGCCATGTGGACTTTACCTATGAAGTTTCGCGCAGTCTTGCCGCCTGCGAAGGGGCGCTCTTGGTGGTGGACGCCTCGCAGGGCGTCGAGGCGCAAACCCTTGCCAATGCCTATATGGCCATCGAGCATGACCTCGAAATCATTCCGGTGGTGAACAAGATTGACCTGCCGGCGGCGGATGTCGAGGGCACGCTCGAACAAATCCGCGAGATTGTCGGCATGCCGACCGACCATGCGCTCCGCGTCAGCGCGAAAACGGGCGAGGGCGTCGAGGCGGTGCTCGAGGCGGTCGTGCAGCGGATACCGCCACCGCGCATGGCGGAAGACGGTTCGCGGCTGCGCGCGCTGATCTTCGATTCGAGCTACGATGCATTTCGCGGTGTGGTGATTTATGTCCGCGTGCGCGAGGGCGAATTGCGTACGGGCGATTCGGTGCGGTTGATGGCGCGCGGCGAGACGTATGAGGTGGACGAGGTCGGCTACTTTTCGCCGCGCATGAAAAAGTGCGATACACTGGGGCCGGGCGAGGTCGGCTATGTTATTGCCGGTATCAAGGACATCCACGCGGTTACGGTCGGCGACACGATCACACACGCGCGGCACGGCGCCGTCCAACCGCTGCCCGGCTACAAGCCGATTCATCCTGTGGTCTTTGCCGGCTTTTATCCGGTGGACTCCGAAGACTACGAGCGGTTGGCCGAGGCCATTGAAAAGCTGCGCCTTAACGATGCGGCGTTTTTTTATGAGGCGGAAACGTCGCAGGCACTCGGTTTTGGATTCCGCTGCGGTTTTCTTGGCCTCCTTCACATGGAAATTGTCCAGCAGCGCCTGAGCCGGGAGTTCGGCGTCAACATCCTGACCACCACCCCCAGCGTTATCTATCACGTATATTTGAATTCGGGCGAGAAGATCGAGATAGACAATCCGAGCAAGCTGCCCAATGTCAGCGCCATTGACCGCATTGAAGAGCCCATCGTGACGGCGACCATAATCCTGCCGTCGCAGTATCTGGGCGGGGTGATGCAACTGTGTCAGGAGAAGCGCGGAGTGCAGAAGAGCCTGACGTTCGTCGGCGAGAAACGCGCACTGCTGGTCTATGAATTGCCGCTCAATGAAATCATTGTGGATTTTTACGACCGGCTGAAATCGCTGACACAGGGCTATGCGTCGTTCGATTATGAATTCAAAGGCTATCAGCCGTCCAACATTGTCAAACTGGACATTTTGATCAACGGCGAGCCGGTGGACGCCCTCTCGATGCTGGTGCACGCCGACCATGCGCAGTCGCGGGGACGGTCGGTGGCCGAGCGCTTGAAGGAAACCATTCCGCGGCAGTTGTTTGCCGTGGCGATTCAAGCGGCCATCGGAGGACGCATTATTGCGCGCGAAACCGTGAAGGCGTTGCGCAAGGATGTGCTGGCAAAGTGTTACGGCGGCGACATCACACGAAAACGCAAGCTGCTCGAAAAGCAAAAGGCCGGCAAGAAACGGATGAAGCAGATCGGCAGGGTCGAAATTCCGCAGGAAGCCTTTTTGGCCGTACTCAAGTCGGGATAGGTGCGCCCTTGTCCTGCACAAACCGTGCTGCCGCAATGGAAAACCCTCCGCGTCCACCTTTTACCCCTTCGGCTATCACCCATTCGGCCGGCGTAGCCGCGCGCGTATAGACAGGAACGATTGCGTTGATCGGACAGCGGCGCTCTGCGGCCAGTTCAAGCAGCTCGGGCAGGCGGTCGGGGCGGACAATGAAATAGAACCGCCCCCGCGGGCGAAGCAGGATTGAGGCGGCGCGGACAAAATCCGCCAGAGTGGTTTCGCCCTCGTGCCGCGCGACGTCTCGCTGACGATTTGGGCTGCGGCGACCCGTTCCGGCCCGGTGAAATGGCGGATTGGCAAAGACAGTGTCGAACCGGCCTTCCCAAGGCGTCCCGCCGAGGCGGCGAATATCTGCGCACACAAATTCGGCGTGCCCGCGCAACCGGCTGGCGTTCCGCCGGCCATTTTGCCGCGCCGCTTCGGCCAGTTCCGCCTGAATCTCAAATCCAACGGCCTCGACGGCGGCGGGCTGGGCGAGGCGCAACGTCAACACGCCAATGCCGCAGCCCAGTTCCGCCATGCGCCGTCCCTCGCGCAACTCCGCCGAGCTTGCCAGCAACTCGACTTCGTGGCCCGGCTTACAGCCCCGAAAGGTTTCCGGAATCTCGATCTCCAGTTCGCCAAAGCGCACGAACGAACCTCATCAAACCCCACAGGGGACTTGCTGCCGGCCGGGATGTTCAAACCGCAGTGGCTTCCGCTGATTCGTTGGCCTGCGTGATGCGCGGAATCGGGGTGGGAGTGCGGCTGCGCGCCAGACGGTTGATCTGCTGGATTAGCGGCTCCGCACTGCCGAGGACGGGGATTTCCGCGACGGCGTTGAGGGCCGGCAGGAGCGGCAGGAGCGAAACTTGGGCAATGATCGCCACGTCGCACTGGCCGGAGACTTCGCGAATGCTCTGAATGAACAAACGGTTGTGCATATCCCAATCGCCCATGTCCAGCTGCTCGGCGGCTTCCGGCACATATTTGGTAATAACGTGGAGCGTGTGGCCGCGGCGGGCGGCAACATCCTGAAGGCAGGAGGCCACGGCGGCAATAGCCGGATGGAGCGTTCCAAGCACGCAAATTCGATGGCCCGCGGCCAGTGCGCGCTCGCACATCGGCTCATTGAGACGAAGGAGCGGGATATGGACAAACTTTTGGCAGACCGAGACGGCGGGTTCGAGGGCGGAAGTGGTGCATAAAGCGGTGTCGGCCTTCATCTGCTCGGCCCACAGAAAATGCTGGTTCAGCCGCCTGAGCACCCGCGGCGTCAAGCCGTTCTGAATCGCCTCATAAAAAATTGTTTCGTCGAGGATGTTGAACTTTCGGACATGCGGCAAGTGGATGCTGAACTCGCGGTTGAGCAGGTCAACCGTGCGCAATCGCGTGTGAATCAAAGCAATAGTATAAGGCATGGCGGGCTCTCCCCCGACAGGGAAGAAACGGGGAGACGGATTTGTCGTCCGGCAGGCCGTCCGGCAACCGCTCGCTATCATAAAAGAATGAGAAGGGGATGGCATGTGGTGCCCGAGCGATCCGCGCTTTGCCTGTTCGGCCCTTCCTCACCTGTCCGATGTCATGGATTCGGAAAATACACTCCCACTCCCAAGAACCCGTTTATAATGTTGGCAAGACGCAAGTAATCTGCAAGTGAAATTTTGACCGGATAAAGGCAAAAGCATAATGAATTCCAATGCCCTTTTCATGATTTAGTGGGATCTCTCGGGACTATCCATCCTTACGGTTTTTCGGTTGAAGTGCAGGCCGCCTGCCAATAGAGTTTCACGGAAGGCAGGATGGTGTGTCCGGGAAACGAGATGATTATCGGAATGCGCATTGTGCGCGATCAATTTTAGGATTTGCCCCGTGGTCAAAAAAGTCAGACCGGAAGTGGTTGTAGTCGGCGGCCGGCAATGGCGCCGGCAATGTATTCGAACGCACCGCTTGACGGCCAGCGATGATCTTGTGAACGTGGTCGAGGAATATACGCGGCCCCATCGCCGGCCGGGCGACTGGATTGTCGTCAGCTCGAAGGTCGTGTCGGTCTGTCAAGGGCGGGCGATTCCGGAAAGTCAGATTCGCGTGGGGCTGTTGGCGCGACTACTCTGGCGCGGCGTCCGGAAGGTCTCCTACGGAATCGGCTTGCGAAGCCCCACTTCCATGCAATGTGCGATCAATGAATGCGGGGCATGGAGGATACTGCTTGCCGCCGCCGTGGGCGTGGTCGGCAAACTCTTGGGCCGGCGCGGTGACTTCTATCGTGTGGCCGGCATGCAGGCGGCCACCATTGATGCCGCGCATACCAGCCCGCTTCAACCCGATTGCGTGATATTAGGCCCCAAGGCCCCGGCGCAAGTGGCCGAGGCCATCCGGGCGGCCACCGGATGCGAAACCGCCATCATGGACATCAATGACATCGGCGGGTCGTGGGCTTTGGGCGTTTCCGCCGGAATGGACCGCGCCCTGATCGAAGCCATTATGCGCGATAATCCCTACGGCCAGAAAGACGAGCAAACTCCAATTGCCCTCGTGCGGCCGGAGGAGGCGAACCCACATGAGTCCGTCGGCTAAACTGCCGGAAAGCGGGGGATTACCACCGGCGTCTGCAGCCCGACCGGCTGCTTTGGGCGCGGTCGAGAGCGACCCGGTGCATCAACGGCGCATCCTCGACGCCCTCTATCGTGTCAGCAACCTGATGGCGGAGGTTACCGATCTCAAACACCTCCTGCACCAGATCATGGAGGAAAGCAAGGATGTGGTGGGGGCCGAGGCCTCGTCGCTGATCTTGTATGATGAAAAAACCGACGAACTTTACTTCGACATTGCCTTGGGCGAACGCGGCGAACAGGTCAAGGTGATCCGGCTCAAGATGGGGCAGGGCATTGCGGGAACGTGCGCAAAGGAACGCCGCACCATCGTGGTCAACGATGCCGACCGCGATCAGCGGCACTTCAAGCAGGCGGACAAAGTCAGCCAGTTTGTGACGCGCAACCTGATCGCGGCGCCGATGATCCGCAACGAGCGCCTGATCGGTGTGCTTGAAGTGCTCAACAAATTCAACGGCCAGCCGTTCACGGACTCTGACGCGCGCGTGCTCGAATTTCTGGCCGACCACGCCGCCATCGCCATCGAGAACGCATTTCTGGTCGAGGCCAAAACGCGCGCCGAGCGTCTCGCCGCTCTCGGCCAGGCCGTCGCCAGCATCTCGCACTATGTGAAAAACATCCTCGCCGGCAGCAAAGGCAGCGCCAGTCTGATTGAATACGGTTTGAGCTCGAACAACTTCGAGATGGTCAAGCAAGCCTGGCCGATCCTGCAGCGCAGCACCGCGAAAATCTCCAGCCTTGTTCAGGACATGCTCACCTATTCCAAGGATCGCGAGCCGGAACTGTCGCGCGGCAATCTGAACGAGCTGGCCGAGGACATTCACCGCATGGTGGAGGCCGGTGCCGCCGAGAGCGGCGTGGCGGTCGAACTCCGATTGGTCCCCGACCTGCCCGACTCGATGTTCGACGTCAACCGCCTGCACGATGCCGCGCTCAACATCGTCGGAAACGCCATAGATGCCGTGCGCGAGCGGCCCGAGCCGCGCAAGGTCATTATCGCCAGCCAGTTTGATCCGGCTGCCGGCCGCATCGCGCTCAGCATCGAAGACAACGGACCGGGAATCCCTGAAGCCATTCAAAAGAAGATATTTGAACCGTTTTTCAGCACGAAAGGCTCAAAGGGAACGGGATTGGGGCTGGCCGTCGCCCAGAAAGTCATGCGCGAGCATGGCGGCGATCTTTTGTTGGACTCGCGCGAGGGCGAGGGCGCACGCTTCACCCTTGTGCTTCCGCTGCGGGAAGTGCCCGCCGAACCGCCGCCGGATGCCGCCCAAGACGATGGGGTGCCTGCCGAGGCGGGCGACAATCAGGGATAGACACGCCACTGGCGCGCGTTCGTGCGGACGGCCCCGCGGAACTGGCGGGAGTTGGCGGTCGAGTCCATCGCATTGCCTGCGCGGTCTCGGATAGTGCCGCCGGCGGTCAGGGTGTAGGTGGTTCCGGCGGTCTGAGCGCTCGTGGAAAGTTGCCACTGCGTGTCGCTGATTTTCTTGCCGCTAAGAATCTTCAGACCCTTGTCGGCTGTCCAATTGGCCGGCAAATCGGCGCGTACTATTGCCTCGTTGAACGTGACGCGCAGGGTCAGGTAGTTGAGCGCTTGGACACTGTTCAGCTTGGGCTTGGCGGTGTCCACGGTAATGCCGTCGGAATTGGCCGACCACGGGCCGATCTGACCGACGTTGTCGCGCGCGCGAACGCGGGCATACAGCGTCTGGCCGTTGGCGGCCGTATAGTTCCACGCCCAGGCATTTCCCACATTGCTGTTGTAGAGATTGCTTCCGCCCGGCGACGTCCCGATTTGCAGATCATAGGAGGCGACGCCGGAGGCGGCATCCGAAGCGGGGGTCCACGTAAATCGGACGGCAGTCTTCGACGTATAGGCGGCGCCATCCTGAGGGGTTCCCGGCGCTGTGGGCGGCAGGGCATCTTGACGCGACCACACGGTATTGCCAAAGGGGCCCGGATAAAGCCCCGTCCGCGCGCAGGCGCGATAGTAGTAGAGGGTGTTGTCGGCCAGCCCGGTGGCCACTGCCGAGGTGGCGGCCGTGGCCAGCGATCCGGCCAGCGGAGAAAACGAAAGGTTGGTGCTCCATTCGAGTGTATAGTTAATGTTTTTGGGAACGGACGACCAGGAAATGGCGTTGCCCGTGCCGCTGGTGAAGCGCGGCTCCGGTTGCAGCACCGGCGCGTTGAGCGCCGCCACTACCCACAGTTCTTCTCCATGAACATCGTCGTCGGCGGAGAAGTACAGTGCACTCCCGAACACGGACAAATCCCTCGGATGGGAACTTGGGAGTCCGGGATAGATGTCCTTAACCATCGTTGTGCCGCCCTCGGTGCCATCGCTGCGCCAGAGTTCGTCTCCATGGGTTCCATCGTCGGCAGTGAAGTAAAGGACACCATTTATCGCAGCCGCGCTGCCGAGATTGGAACTTTCGGCGCCCAGGCGGATGTCCTTGACCAGAACGGTTCCGGCCTCGGTCAGGTCGCTCTTCCACAGTTCTGCGCCGTGGATGCCGTCACTGGCGGAGAAGAAGGCTTGAGTGCCGACGGCAACGATATTATAGACATTGGATGAGCCGGTCGGATTGATTTTCTTAATCATCACCGTGCCGGCGGCGGTGCCATTGCTTTTCCAGAGTTCCCTCTGCCCTGCAGTAGCAATGGCGCTAAAGACCAGTTGTCCGTTGACGACGGTCATGCCATTTGGATGGGAACTGCCCGAGCCGGCGAGGATGTCGGCCACTTCAATGGTTCCCGCTTCCGTGCCGTCGGTGCGCCATAGTTCCATTCCGTGACTACCATTGTTGGCGCTGAAATAAAGATAGCTGCCCATGGGCGTAAAGCCGGCGGGATCGGCGTTGCCGGAGGCATTGATCGTTTTCAGAACATTGGTTCCCCCGCTTGTTCCGTCGCTGATCCAAATTTGTGTCCAAACCGTGCTGGGGGCGACGGCCGCAAAGTAAAGGCGATTATTGAAGGCGGTCAGATAGAATGGCGACACCAGTTTTACATAAGCGGTCGAGGGACCGGTGCCTTGCGACTTGAACAGTTTAAACATGCTGGTGGGCGTTGCGGTATAGGCGGAAAAATACACGGCGTCGCCCATGGACACAAAATACCACGGATTGCTGCCGTTTTCGCCCGGTTGGATGTCCTGAACGAAAACGGTTTGAGCGGCGGTCCCATCCGTTTTCCAGAGTTCCCTTCCATACGTCCTGTCATCGGCCGAAAAGAAAACACCGAGTGTGGGGTGGGCGGCCAGCTGGTCGGGATTTCCGCTGTCGAATCCCGGCCAGATGTCCTTGACAAGGGCAGTGCTGGCGAGCGTGCCGGTGGTGCGCCACAGTTCACGGCCTGCGACACCGTCGGTCGCGCTAAATAAAACTGTAGTTCCCCAAGCGACGAAATTCCTCGGACTCGAGTCCCCGGTGACTTGGGCAATATCTTTGATTAGGGTGGTACCGCCAATGGTGCCGTCGCTTTTCCAAGGTTCAGACCCGTGTGTGCCGTCGTCGGCGGTAAAAAAGAGCACGTCGTTGATGTCGGTCAGGGATTCGGGGAAGGCGCCGGCGGCGCCGGAATTGATGCCTTTGACCAGAATGGTGCCGGCCGCTGTGCCGTTGCTTTTCCAGAGTTCCTCGCCGTTGACGCCTTCGTCGGCGACGAAAAATAACGTGCTGCCGGAAAGGGTCAAATTGACCAGGCGCGTGCTGGGTGCAAATTGTTTCACCCGCGTGGTACCGGCGGCCGTGCCGTCGCTTTTCCATAATGAGGGTCTTTTCCAGTCGTCGCGTTCGGCGAAAAACAGGACGCCGTTGACCGCTCTCAGTTCGCTCAAATCCGCACTGGCGCCGGGGGTGGTTGCAATGTCCTTGACAAGGACGGTGCCGGCGGCCGTGCCGTTGCTTTTCCATAGTTCAAAGCCATGCGTGCCGTCGTCGGCCACGAAATAGCAGGTTCCTTTCCATGGCTGCCATCGTCGGCGACAAAAAACAACACGCCGCCCACAACAGTCAATTGTTCCGGGCTGGAATCCGAAACCCCCGGATTGACGTCCTTGACCAGAACGGTTCCGCTTCTTGACCCGTTGCTCTTCCACAACTCGGCGCCATGAATCCCATCATTGGCTGAAAAGTACAGCATGCCGTTCATGCCAACCAAGTAATTGACGGAAGAGGAATGCTCACCGGGATAAATGTCTTGAACCAGAACCGTGCCGGCGGCCGTCCCGTCGGTCTTCCACAATTCTTCCCCGCTCCATGAGTCGTCTGCCGTAAAGTAGACAACCCCGTCCATGCCGACATATTGCCATGCAGATGAGGCAGACGTCTTGGTATTGATGTCGCGTACCAAACGGACAACCGTGGCGCTGAAGGCCGTTGACGTCAGCCCGAACCCGATAAGCAAAGCAAGGGTTGCGCGAAAATAAGAGGCGATCATATCGGTTCCTTTCTTGGAACATTGGGCCGGCAAAAAAACGCATGTATCCACATGCATTGCCTTATGTCTGAGACATGCGAAAGGGAAAGACTGGGGGTGAACGGCCTTCAGAGCGGCCGCCTATTGAGAGGTGGTTCCAATCGGACGCCGAGGATTTGCGTTTTAGGCGTGCACCCTCCCCCGTCGCGCGGTGCCAGATCCTACGCGCGTAAGAAAAATATTAAGAGAAGCAACTGTCAAGAACGTTTTGCACAGTACGCCGTGCGCGGGAGCTTCTCCCGAAATCGGGAGACACTTCCCGCGAGCGTAAGTAGGACCGCCGCCTGATGCTGGAAAAATCCCCCCGCACAGTGCCATGGGCTTTGGACTGCGGCAGCCATGCTGCCGCTTTGCTGAGGTCGTCCCTCGTCGGACAAATCGTCGGTGCTAAGGAAAAAACGCAGGCTTGGGGGGTGAACTTGGCAAAAAAGAAAGCGGCAACACGGCTGCCGCGCAGTCTAAAAAGTCCTTCAAGCCAAGGTGAGGCGCGGCCGCGCCTGCCCACCATTGACTATGGAGGGGCATTGCGAGGGGTTCCGGCGGCTCTCCGATCGCCGCCCCGCTGCCCTCTCTCTTTCAAGCATAACCAGCGCCAGCACTACACGCAGGACCATACAGGTAAGGATTACTTGCTGCACGCAGGAGCGTGAGCTACAGACAGTGTGGACTTCGCTTCCCATGCAAGCGGCCTGCGGCAGGGGAGTCGTCTGTCCGGTGTTGTTCAGAAAAGTTGCTGGGTCATTTTCGTTGTCCGGGCAGCGGCCCCCAGATCTCGCGCATGAGGTCGAAGACGGCGGGCTCCTCGCGCCTCAGCTCACCGGCGACAAAGGGGAAGAAATCGTTCATGCCGAAGTAGCACTCGGTCATTTCGGCGAAAAACTCTTTTTCGTTGGTGAGGGCATAATGGCGGGTGGGATTGCCGGTGACGAAGAGGGTGGATTCATAGCGGCCGGAGGCCTTGAAGCGTTCATAAGCAGCGCGAATGCGCGGCTCGTCCCAGCCCAGCACCTGATGGTGGTAGGCATGGGCGAGTTCGTGGAGGACAGCCCACGGCTGGCGGAAGACTTCGTAGAGCGAAAGGAAGCGTTCGACGTCCGGAATGTGAACGCAGCGTTCGAGATTCTCGGAGTAGCCATTGGTTTTCAGCCATTTTGCGGAGGGGTGATATTGCATGGAGCGGAGATTTCCGTGAGACAGGTCGAGTTGGATGGGAATGACGCGAAGGCGGTCGCGCGCGGGCGGGGGCACGACGACGGCAATGACGGCGAGGCGGGCTTCGAGGAGTTTGAGCGCTAGTCGGCCACGGGCGATGTGAGGCGGGGCAAGCAGTCGTCGGTCCACGCGCACGGACCATCCTTCAATCGAGCGGATTTCGTGGGCTGCGGGCAGGGGCGGGGTGGGTGCGGAGCGGCCGGGCGGGGCGGGTTTTTTCGTTGCCCGTCGCGCAGGCTGCGTGGCGGTGCTGGCGGCGATATCAGCCGGAGCAGGGGCGCAAAAGGCGACGGCATGGGCGAGCAGGAGGACGGCGAGGAATCCAAGTGCGCACATTGGTATGCGATAAGCCGGCATGGCGGCAAGCCTCCTTTTGGATGGTGCGCCCGGGTGTACAAAACAGCTTTATGGCTAAGCTAAACCCGCCCGAAGGCCTTCAGGGCTTTTGCAAACACCGTGGATTATTCTTTTTTCGCCGCCAGCGGTTTGCCGCTTTTGTCCAGTTCACGAATGCGGATGTTGCGCCACATCACCTGAAGTGGCGTGTCGCTCTTGGTCGAGTGCACTTGAAGGGCAATGAAGCCGGTCAGCGTCATGGTGTCGGTGAGGTCGGCTGCCGGCACGCCGTTGACCCAAGTTTTGATTGAGGGGCCGACGCAGAGAACGCGGAAGTGGTTCCATTCGCCGTTCTTAAAAGCCTTTTGGGCTTCGGGCTTGTTTTCGAGGTTGTAGAGCCAGCCGCGACGCGCTTCGTCATAGATGCCGCCGCTCCAGGCGCGCGCTGACGGGTCAATTTCGACCTGATAGCCGTGGACGCGGCCGTCTTTGTAGTCCTTGCGGCTTTCGCTGCGGATTTGCACGCCGGAGTTCATCCTCGGGTCCACCTTCACTTCAAACTCCAACTCGAAGTCGCTGTAGAGTTTTTTGGTGCAGAGGAACGAATTGGGGCTGCCCTTGACGGTTGTTCCGACAATAACGCCATCCTTGACCTCATACTTGGCGGTGCCGTTGAGTTGCTCCCAGCCATCGAGGTTCTTGCCGTTGAACAGCATAACCCAGCCGTCGGCGTCTGCAGTCTGGGTTTTGCTTGCGGCTTTTTTCTTGCCGGTCTTTTCGGCCGCTCCCGCCGGCAGGGAAATCCACGCCGCCGCCATAATTGCCATACATAGGAATGCAACAAGCCGTTTCATGTTTCCTTCCTTTCTGATGCGAGAATTTGCGTGCAACGCACAGATGGGATGGTGCCCGATTCAGCGGGATTGTCAAACGGAGAGTGGCACGGGGAGTTTTAGAATCTCTCGTATAGAGCCAGCCAATTTGCGGCGATCTCTTCTACCTTCCAACCCCTTGCCTCTTTGGTTGTGGCCACAGACCACGTTATCTAATCTTTGGACTGTGGCAGCCATGCTGCCGCTTTTCCCAAATCGTTTGTTGTGAAAAGAAACGTTTGTTTTCCCGGAAAAGGGCCCTGTTTGGCTGGTTTGAGTTCGCCGTAAAGCAAAGCGGCAGCATGGCTGCCGCACTCCAAAGGCCCGGCGAAATACATACCATAACTTCCACTATTCGATCCAAACATCCAGCCAATTTGCGAAGATCTTTTTCTACCTTCTACCCTCTTGCCTCTAACCTCTTTGCTTGTGGGCAAAGCCAACATGAGTAATTCGGATTTTTTGGCCCTGAAGGGGCTGTCTCTTATACACA
>JAOAGV010000072.1 GCA_026415575.1 Candidatus Sumerlaeia bacterium | reverse complement strand
GAGATGATTTGGGCTGGTGAGATTGGCGCCGTCACAGAGGTCCACGCTTGGACCAACCGCCCCATTTGGCCTCAAGGCTTACAGGAATTGCCGGGAGAAACCTCGGTTCCATCCACATTCGATTGGGACTTGTGGCTGGGCCCGTCGCTTCCCCGCCCCTATCACCCGCATTACACCCACGCCGTCTTTCGTGGCTGGTATGAATTCGGCGGCGGCTCACTGGCCGACATGGGCCACTACAGCCTCTGGCCGGTGTTTCAGGAATTCGCCCTCGACGCTCCGGTGCTGGTCGAATCCACGCCAAGCCATCTCTGTGCCATCGCCGACGGTGTCAGCAAGCGAATCCAAAATGATTATTCCTTTCCGGCCGCCTGCACCATTCGGTTCCGATTTGCTGCCAAGGGCGACCGCCCGGCCGTTGATCTGTTCTGGTATGACGGCGGCATCAAACCGCCCACGCCGGAAGAATTGCTCGAAGACAAGGGCGAACTGCCCGCCGAGGGCATGCTGTGGGTTGGCGACAAAGGGAAGATTCTTGCGGGCTTCCGCTGCGAGAACCCCAAAATCATTCCAGAGCGCAAATCGCGCGATTACACTCCGCCCAAAGGACAAAAACAAGACCGCGCCCGCTCCGGCCGCACCAACGTCTGGATAGAAGCTTTTAAGAGCGGCAAGCCCACCTTTGGCAATTTCCTGCTGGGCGGACCCATCTCTGAGGCCTTCAATCTTGGTGCAGTCTCGCTGCGACTGGGAGGAAAGCGCCTGCTCTGGGATGCACAGACCATGAAGGTAACCAATTTGCCGTCGGCCAACAAATACCTGACGCGGGAATACAGAAAAGGCTGGGAGCTGAGCGCGTAAAGAAGTTGTGCGAATCAACACGGCGGGAGAGACGACGAGTCCAAACCGGGAAAATGTCGAAGGCACACGAGGCGGTTGGGGTGGAACCCAACCCTCCATGGAGGGAACCCTTCCACGGTGTCCAAAGCGAAATAGGGCAAGGGGGGCGTGATGCGGTTTTGACCGTTGGTTTGATCGTCGCGGGAAACGGATGGCGATGTTCTTTAGGGCTTTCGGTAGCGCCCGCCGGGACCGCGTTTGAGTATGCCCAGCGACACCCACTTGTTGAGCGTTTTCGGATTTGCTCGACCGTCCACGGCCATCAACTGTGCGGCGGTTTTTGCACCACTTTCGAGGTGTGCGAGGATTTTTTGGATTAACCCGGATGATTTTGGAGTAGGCTTTTCTGCCGTCGGCTTCGACAAGGCTTTTCGCGGGCGTCCCCGTTTTTTGCCCGGCTGCGCGACAGCCGGACCGCCCAATACCGATTGCAACTTCGCTAGGCTGGCCTCGATCTTTTGAACCTCTTCACGAATCGCCGGAAGTGCTTCCGCCGCTTTCTGCAACTCGATCAGCTGCTTTACAAACCTTTTTGCCATCCATGCGCTCCCGCATTTGATATAAGGGCCATAAAAAATCAGCTACGTTTATACTCGCCCTTCGTTTTCCGTCAAGTGCAAAACTTGTGTAAGGGCGGTGCGGCGATGCGCCCAGCCATGGAAGAATGGGTCGGTTTTGGTATTGACACCGGCCGGGCGGGCCATAGTGTTGGTGTCTGTGTATTTGCCGCGGCAGCGGAAACCGGTGGAATATTGGGTAAAAAAGGAAACTGTGGTGTGAGCCCCCGATTCGTTTGCCCACCCTATTCAGGCGGCGATACCGAGACCCTTGTGGCGCGCGTGGCTCCGGACGAAATCGGCTATCTCGGTGCCATTGTCGAAAGCTACGAGGGCATCGGGATTATGCGCACCCGCGACCCGCAGTTCGGTATCGTCGAGTTTTGGATCATTCCGGAATTCCGCGAAGTGTTTTGCGCGTTGCTCGATGATCTGCGAAAGGAAACCGAGATCGAGATTCTAGATATTCCTCCAGCGAGTCGTTTGTAAATGGCCAAAGAGACGAAACTCGAAACGAAAAGCAATGAATCCGCGACACCCGCTATTCCGCTGACGGTGCTGATCCTGTGGATATTCGGCGGGACGGCCTATGCCGCGATCGTGCTGTTGTTCACGCCGTTCACGCACAACCTCGACGATCTGAAGGTCTCGCTCCAATACGTGCTGGGGCCGATGACGTGGGCCTTTTTTGCTGTCGCGCTCTACTGCGGGCATATCCGCCGCGTACACCCGTTGTTCGTGTTTTCGCTTTCCGCCTATGTGTTGGTGTATCTTGCCTCGACAGTTTTTGCGGAATTTCCCTGGCGGGCTTGGCGCGATTTTCTCTACCTGCTCACCACCATGACTCCCTTTCTGGTGGTCACCGGCACCACGACCAACGAGCGGCGGTTCCGCAATATGTGCCTGTTCTATGTGCTGGTGGGATTTGTCACAGTGGTCTTTGGACTGTTCCACTATTTTGGCGGCGTTGGCCTGATCTTCTCGATCGCATATCCGCGCTATCCGGAGGTCGTCGAGCCAAGTCCATTATTTACGCTGCTCTATACATTGCGGCAATACGGCGAGATGCTCTCGACGATTCTCAACCGCGATTTTTACTCCGCGTTTCTGATCATGGTGCTTCCGCTGAATGTGGCGATGGTAATAGACTACAAGCCGCTGTGGGCAAAGATTTTTTTCCTGATGAGTTTCGCGCTCGGCTGCATCTGCATCATCCTCGCGTTTTCCAAAGACAGTTACATCGCGTTGGCCATGATTTTGGGGATTTTTCTCGCTTTCTATGCCGCGCGCCACGACTGGCGAAGTGTGCCCAAGCGGCTGTGGCCGATTTGGATCGCGGGCGGGGTGGTCATTCTGGCTACCGCCCTGTTTGTCATTCGGGAAAAATTCCTAACGCTGGACAGCACGATGAACGCCAGCATCATGTCGCGCAAAATCATCTGGGGCGGTTCGTGGAAAATCTTTTTGGACTTCGCGCGTCCCTTGGGCGAGTGGCTGAAATTCTTCCTCATCGGCGGCGGCGGGGGCGCCTTCTATCTTATGTTCCCGATTTATCGCCATCCCGACTACAACCTCTATATGATTTCGCACATTACCATCTTTTCCCATAATCAATATCTGGACCTGACCGCCGAGCAGGGCATTCTCGGTTTTATTACCTTTATGACCTTCCTCGGCGCCATCATCTGGCTCCTTGCGCGGGAAGCATGGCGACGCTTCCGCCATCCTCTGAATGTCTATCAGATCATGCTCTTGGCCTCGCTCATCGGCGTGAGCTTTCAGAACATTTTCAGCCCCGGAATCCGCTGGACCGTCTGCGGATTCGCCTACTACTACATGCTGGGTCTGGCCACCAATGCCTTCTATTTGCCGCTGCCCGACGAAGAGAAGCGGCGGTTTCAGCGGTTCTATGATTTTCCGCCCGCACTGAAAAAAACCGTTGTCACCGCGTTCCTTGTTTTTGCGTTGGTTTTCATGGCCATCGGCGTTCCCTACGGATTGACCTATTTTATTGCCTCGAAATACAACAACGACGGTTTGATCGAATTGAACACATTCGGCGACCGCTGCGATGCCATCCCCCGTAATCCGCAGCTGGCACAAGACCCGCATTTTATCCAAGCCACGCGCGACCTCGGCCTGAAAACCATTCAACTGTTCCGAAAAACCCTCTCTTGGCAGCCGGATTTTATTACCGCCTACTACAAACTCGCCCATGTCTATAGCCGCATGGCCGCCGTCACGACCACCAACACGGTCGAAGCCATGAAATGGTGGCGTCGGGCGCGGGCCACCTATGATGAACTGTCCACCTATGCCCCAAACTATTCGGAGATTCACCAGAACTACGGCATCCTTGGGCGTGTGTTCTATAGCACGACATCCGACCCGCAGTATCTGGTTGAGTCGCTGGTGCGATTCTACCGCGCAGCCAAAATGTCCAATCGCTACTCGGTCCAAAACACCTACTTCGACATGCTGCAACAGGCGGCCTACGAGGTTACGACGACCTCGCCGCGGCAGGCCGAGATCGTGCGCGCCATCGAACCCGTTCTGCACGACCTAAACCCGCCCGACCAACGCGATGCCTTTCTGGAAAACCGGCTCGCCTCGCTGCGCGAACAGGTCAACAAAGGCGACATCCGGCAGGCCGCCATGACCGAGGCTGAAATCCTGCGCGAAATGGCCTTCCAAGTCTTCCGTCGCCTGCCCAGCCTGACCAACAACGAGGGACGGGACGGCGATCAAATCCTCCGACGCGCCCTGTTCTACGTTGCCGATTACTGTCCGCCCCGCGGCCGCTACGCTGAGGCGGTGCCCGCCCTTGCCATGTTGCTTGAAGACGATCCGACCGACCCGCAGCTGATTCGCAATTTTACCGTTGCCTGCATGCGCGCCGGACAAGTCCGACAATGCCTTGAAGTGCTGTCGCGGCTGATCCAGCGCAACCCGACCAACTGGGCGGCGCGCGATGCCGCCCGCGAGGTCCTCGAATTAATCGGCGACTATACGCGCAGTCTCGATCAGTCGTTGGCCCTGCTGCGTATTGTCGGGTGGACAAAGCAACGATATCCGGAGATGTTCAGCGGCCCGAACGCTGCAAACTTGCGGGCCCAAATGGGCGGGCTGCCTACTCTGGCCGAAGTGTATTATCGCGTGGCTGTTGCCTCGGAAAAGTGCCGCATGGACCAGCAGGCCTACGAGTTCTATCGGCGCGCCGCCGAGGAAGACCCCAAAGATGCTTGGAGCCAGAAGGCGAAAGAGGCCCTCCTGCGGTATTTGCAAACGCTGCCTCTGACATCGCCAACCACGCCGCCCGCCGTCCCGGCCACTCCGCCCAAACCATGAAGTCTAATGCCTCCATGCCCGCGCCCGCACGGAACGCGCAAGCGCCGGCCGGCCCTGCGCAGCCCGATCTTGCCGCGCCCCCGGCAGGCATTGTGCTGCACGCCATATGGGGCGTCGGCGGACTCTCTTTTGCCGCCATCATTCTGGGTTTTACCGGCTACACGCACAGCCTCGACGACCTGAAAGTCACGCTCCAGTTTGTCATGGCGCCGGTTGTCTTGGTGTTGCTCGCCGTCGCTGTGCTGCAACGCCGGACTCAACCGATTGTCCCTTGGGTCGCTTTTTCGCTTCTGGCGTATCTGCTTCTGGGATTGCTCTCGACCTTGCTGGCTGACTTCCGCTGGCTGGCATGGCAGGAATGGGGATTCGAGTTGGCAGCGATGGCCGCGTTCGCGGTTGCGGCTTGGACGGCCTCCACACCGCGCCGGTTTCGCAACTTCTGCCGGTTCTATTTCTATGTCGGCTGTGTAACCATTGTCTTTGGACTGTTTCACTACTGCGGCGGCATCGAATGGCTCCTGTATCGGCTGTATCCGGGAGGGCGTCAGCCGGCACCGCGCGCACCGCTGTGGTTGGTACTGCGCACCCTTGCGGAAAACCGGCAGATGCTTTCGACAATCCTGAACCGCGATTTCTATCCGGCCTATTTGCTGATGATTGCGCCGCTGGCTGTCCCGCTATGCATGGAAAGCCCCCGCGCGGCAGGAAAAGCCTTCTATGCCCTGGCCGCTTCGCTGTATGTGGTTTGCATCCTTCTGGCGCAGTCCAACGACAGCTACGCGGCGCTGCTGGTTGCAACTGTGTTGCTGGTTGGCTTGCTTCTTCGACGAACCCAGTGGAACGCCGTGCCCAAGGCCACACGCACTGTGTGGCTGGTCGGCGGTTTGGTCATCCTGCTAACAGCCAGCGCCTATTATGCCGTCGAACTGCCGCTCCGCCTGAAGCTGGCGCTTCGATCGCGCTCGATCATGTGGAAGGGGGCGTGGAAGATTTTTTGGGACCCGTCGCAGCCGGCACCGGTATTTGCAAGGCGGGCGCTGATTGGCAGTGGGCCGGGCGGCTATCTCGAACTGTTTCCCCTGTATCGCGACCCGGATTATTACCGATGGCAGATTGCACCGATTACCCAGTTTTCACACAGCCAGATTTTTGACTTGCTGGCCGAGCGCGGGGCGACGGGGACAGCCGCCTTTGCAGCGTTTTTGGCGGGCATGGCTGCGTTGCTGTTCCGGCAAATCCGCCGCCGCGAGCCCGAGTCGCCGCTTCGTGCATATCAGGCGGCGCTGCTGGCCGCGCTTATTGCCATCAGCATCCAGAACCTGACCAGCCCGAATATCCGGTGGACCGCTTGTGCATTCAACTACTGGTTCCTGCTCGGCTTGTGTGCAGCATCCTTGCGCTTGGGAATGAGCGAAGCCGAGCGGCAGAAGGCCGACCGCGTATGGACGTTTTCGCCGCGATTGCGGATGGCAGCCGGCGTGCTGTTCCTCGCAGCAACGGGCATCTTCGGTGCGGCGGCAATCCCGTATGGTTTTTGCCGGTTCCCGGCGGCCAAACACAACAACGACGGGCGTGTGTACGAAAACGACATGTCGCGCTTGATTGATCTGATGACCGTGACACCGCCGGGCGAGACGCGGGAGAAATTGCGCCGCGCGGCCATGCAGTCGGCCCGCGGCGCTGTCGAGGCCTTCGAGCGCTCGCTTCGTTGGTCGCCGACCTTTCTGGCTTCCCACTATCTGCTGGGCCATGTTGCGGCGCGATGGGCTGCGTTGTCAAACGATGAGGCCGAAAGCCTGCAGATTCGCCGGCGTGCTCTCGAGGCCTACACCCGCCTGACGGAACTGGCCCCCGACTATGCCGACGTTCATCTCAGCTACGGCCTTGTGCTCGAAGATGCTTACAACACCTCCAAGCGGCCCGAAGACAAAGAGCAGGCCGTCTTTCACCTCGAACGCGCCGCCGCAATGACCCATGCCGAACAAACCGTCGCGCTGGCGGCAAAAACGCTCCTTGCGCTGGGCGAATTGGACAAGGCTGCGGTTCTGTATCGCCGGGTCCTCAATGCCCAGCAGCGGCAGCCGCTGAACTACATCCTGCGCAAGGGCTTGCGAGAGATTTTCGACGGGTTGCGTGCGGCAGCTTATGCGGCGGGCGATCGCGACCGCGTGGCCTCCCTGTGTCGCGAATGGCTTGACGCTCACCCATACGACGCGGGTGTATTCATCGAACTGATGGACATCCTGCGCAGGCAGGGCCGCCACTCCGAGGCCCTGCGCCGCTGCGCCGAATGGGTTGCCCGCAATCCGCTCGACCCGCTCCCGCGAAATGTGGCGGCTGTGCTGTTGCCGGAAGCCAAGGCGTATCGGAGGGCGGTTTCACAAATCGAGGCGATGATCTTTATCTTTCGTGCGCGCCGGCCGACGGTGCCTCTCGCTTGGGCCTTGCAAACGCCGGAGAATGCCAAGCCGTGGCGCGAACCCAAAATCGAGGAATTATGGTTGCGCGCAGGCCAACTAATGGAAAAACTTCTGGCCACGACCGAGGCCGTGCGTTGCTATGAGCAAAGCATTCAAGCCGCAGGCAATTCACCGGTCGGCTGGCAGGCGCGCCAAGCACTTGAAACGCTAAAGGCAAGGAAAAAATAGAAGAAGGAGCCCATCGCGATGAAAAAAACAACCCGCGGCCGCGTGTTTGTTCTCGGCGACAACGTGGACACCGACCAGATTATCCCCGCCGACAAGCTGGTTTATAACCCATCGGTCGAATCCGAGCGCCGCATGTTCGGCAAGTTCGCTCTCAGCGGCGTGCCCGAGGCGCAGTCCGGTCTGCCACACGGCGGCCTTCGTTTTGTGCCGGAAAACGCCGACCGGTCGCCTTACACGGTCATCGTGGCGGGCAAGAACTTCGGCTGTGGCTCATCGCGCGAACACGCCCCTCTGGCGCTGGCCGAGGCAGGCGTCGAGGCCGTCGTGGCGGTGTCTTATGCGCGAATTTTCTTCCGCAACGCGGTCAATGGCGGCTATCTGATTCCTTACGAGTCGGTCGAGGATTTGTCGCGCGTGTTGGCCACCGGCGACGAAGCGGAAATTAACATAGAGCGCAACACGCTGACCCTTATCAAGAACGGCACCGTTTTTGCCCTCAAGCCGTTGGGCGACATCCTGCCCATTTTGGAGGCCGGCGACATTTTTGCCTATGCCCGGCAAAGCGGCTATCTTTCCCAACAAGGAGGCGCACGATGAAACCATCCTTCATGATCGCCATTCTTGCCGCAGCGGTCGCTTGTGCGGCCATGGAGGGACCCGTGGCAAGAATCTCGCAGACCGAAGACCGCGAGAACCTTTGGCAACTGGCCCGCCGCTATGAATCCGTCCATCGCTTCTCGACCCTGTTTCCCGCCCAAGACGTTCGCCGCTATCTCGGCACTCCGGAAGGCGTCGAGGAAGCCATTCAATGGTGCAAGACCAGCGGAATAACCAAAGTGTATCTCGAAACATTTCGCGGGCGCTATCAGGCCGACCGCGAGACGCTCGTGCGTGCACGCGACCGCTTCCGCGAGGCCGGATTCATCGTCTGCGGCGGTGTTACCACGACGGGCATCGGCAAAAAGACCGGCAAATACTCCGATACCTGCTGTTACACCCACAAACCCACGCAGGAACAACTGGCCGCTATTTTCCGCTTCACCGCCAGTCTCTTTGATGTGATCATGATTGACGATTTCTACTTCACCGACTGCGACTGCGACGAGTGTAAGACCGCCAAAGGCAATCAGGACTGGTCCACCTATCGCATGGCGCTGCTCGATCGTGTCTCCGAGGAGTTTGTCATCAAGCCCGCCCGCGAAACCAATCCTAACGTAAAGATCATCATCAAATACCCCGAATGGTATGACCGCTTTCACGAGCGCGGCTACGATGTGGTGCGCCAGCCCGAGCTGTTCGACATCACGTGGATCGGCACTGAAACACGCAACCCCGACAGCGATCAATGGGGACGAAAACCCCAATTCGGCGCTTACTGGCTCAGCCTCTGGGCGTCGGCTTTCAGCCGCGGCAAACTCGGCGGCGGTTGGTATGACCCCTTCGGCACAAACGCCCACACCTATTGCGAACAAGGCCGCCAGACCATTCTGGGCTTGTGCAAGGAGTCTGTGTTGTTCTGTTACGGTGCACTGCACCGCGACACCGGTCCGGACAATGTAGCGGCGTTTCGGCGCGAAATGCCGGAGCAACTGGCTTTGGCCGCATTTGTCCAAGGCGAAACACCACGCGGCGTGGGTACCTACAAGCCGCCACACAGTGCTGCCGGCGACGATTTTTACATTTTCAACTTTGTCGGCATGTTGGGAATTCCCATGACGGCCGACGTAAAGTTCCCGGCCGACTCGCCGTCGCTGTTTCTGACGCGCCATGCGCTGGCCGACCCAGCGCTTGGCGAAGCGCTCGAGGCCGCGGCCGGCGCCGGAAAACCGGTGCTTGTCTCGACGGCGCTCAAAGACGCGCTCAACGCAGCCGGGCGGCCGGTGCCTTCCGCGCCAAATGTTTCTGTTTTGGCCTATGATCCCAAGGCCAAAAAGTCCTACTATGGCGTTTCGGATTCGGTGCGCGAGTTGCTGAACATGTCGCGCGAAAAGGCGGATGCGCTGCGCCGGCCGCTGCTCGAACCTCTGGGCATTGAGTTGTCGGCGCCGCCGCGCGTCTCCTTGTATCTGTATGGGAAACGCAAAGTGGTGGTCGAAAACTTCAACGATTCAGCGGTCGAGATCAGCTTGAAAATGCGCGGAGCCAAAGGATTCGACCGCGTTCTGGTCATTCCGCGTGAAGCGGCTCTGGAAATGCAAATGCGCGAGGGCGCGCTGCACATGACCTTGCCGGCGCGTTCGCTGACGGCGCTGACGGCAAAATAGAATCATTGGAACCCTCGGTCGCAGCCGCAGGCAGGCGCATCAAGTCGCAGGGCGGGCGCGCAGGCGACGGATGCCAACAATCACAAACACGCCCAGAGGCAGCAGAAGCAGAACGCCAATGATGTAAGGCTTGAGCGACCGTGTCGGCATGGCCAAGCCGCGCGTAACCTGCCGCCGCAGTTCATCCATGGCCGCGTCGAGAACCTCGCGTGTGGCTCCTTCGAGCGTCAGGTTGTAAAAAAGAACGCCTCCGCGCGCCGGCGCGCTGACCGCCGCACCCCCGACGCGGCTGCCGTCCTTCCGCTCGAACCAATATGTAAAATAGACGCGCTGAACATCGCCGCTCATTACTACAATGGGCGACGTGGCCTCAATCTTGGCATAATCGCCGCCCCGCCGCACCTCGTCGAGAAAACCAATGTAAAATGACGCCGCGATGCGATACCACGCGTCGCGCGTTGTGGTGCTCTGCTGTGTACGCTGATAAATAACGCTGTATTTGCTGCGGCCCGAAGGCCCCCCCGGCCGTTGCGCAAAGATGATCTGCGGCGCACCGGCGGCCGTCGGACTTGACGGTGCAAGGTCCGTTTGCGCGTGTACATGACGCACCACTTGCCATGCTCGAATGGCCGGCAGAGCGCAGTTCAGGCGCGGCTGGTCGGCCCAGATGTCGAATTTCGGAACCAACGGGACGCTGGCCGCACCATCGAAAACCGACGTTGCTGCAGCCGTTCCAGACGGGCTGGTGAGAGCCAGTTGTGATTCAGCCTCAGCTGCGTGCGTCGCCAGAAAAGCCATACATATCGCAAGCAAAACAGAAGTTGTTTGTATGATGGTCCTTCGTGTCATGTCAGCACTGCTTGTTGCATAGACCCAAAAGGGTTTTCAACAGCCTTTTCCCGCACAGCATCCTCATGGAGGAAGGCCTTCAACACGTCTGAAATCGAAATTGGTCGAGAGGGAAGTGGTTTGGTCGGAATGAAACCAATGCGGTCGGCGTGGAAGCCGACCTTCCCATGGTCCGGTTTCCCTTCGCCTCAGCGGATAATGCTGGAGATCGAAACTTCTCTTGATTGCCGGCTCCGTCGGCGGCAAAGTCAAAAGCGCTGTGTCATGTATCAGCCTTCGCATGGCGAGGACTGATCAATGGGTTTGGGCTCGATTTTCTTTCTGACCCCCATTCTGGGCTGGAGCTGGCCGGCGCTTACCCCGATTCTTGTGGCCGTCGCCGGCAGCCTCGGCTACAAGCTCACCACCACACGTTTGACCGGCAAAAGCGGATTGACCCGGCTCGATCGCAAACTGATAAACCTTCGCATGGTCGAATTGCAAATGGATGACTTTCTCAAAGATGTAGTCTGCGAGGAACTGGGCCATGACGAGGAATTGCATTTTGAAAAAGACGATCTTCTGGTAACCTTCGGGCACGACGCGCGCGGGCGCTTTTTTATCCGCGTGACCGGCCCCAAACAGCGCTCCGCCTCCGAACTACGACTGGCCGGCGAAGAGTTTGCCCGTACGCTCATTCAGCAGTTCGCCTGCCATCGCGTCGCGGCGGAACTGGACCGAAGGGGAATCCAGATTGTCGAAGAGTCTGTGGATGACGAAGGCAGTATTCGGCTTCGGGCGCGGCGATGGTAGGGGAGAGCAAAGTATCGGGCGGAAAGGGTGCGGTGGACAGAATGGCGGGGACGTCGTGATGGATGTATGGCCTTCAGCCTGAAACTCGGGCAACCATACCTTTTTCCAATAATTTTTTCACATGGGCCGATTCTCGAAACTTGAAACCGGAAAAACCGACGGCACCGGAGCGTCCAAACCCACACCACCGCGTCCGTCGCCAACAAGCCCGATGGAAACGGTTTCCTACGACTACGGATACTACGTCGAGGAAGCCGACCGCCTGTTCTTTACGGGGCAATATGCGGCAGCCCTGCGGCTTTACTCCCGCGCGTTGCAGACCGACAATACCCAAATCTACCCTTGGATTGGTCAAGTCTTCTCGCTTCTGGCGATGGATCAGGTCAAGGAAGCCGACCTGTGGGCAACCCGCGCGATCGAAGGGTTTCCCGACGACGCAACGCTCCTGTCCTTGCGGGCGTTGATCTACGCCTTGCGCGGGATGTTGAACCGCGCCATCGGTGCGTCCGATTATGCGATGACGCGCGGCGCGACACCCTATTCGTGGCTGGCACGCGGACGCATCTTGCTCGAAGCCCGCAACAAGAACGCGCCGTTTTGTTTCGACAAAGCGCTCGAACTGGCAGGCAACGATGACTGGAAAATCGCCATGCACATCGGCCTGATCTACTTTCGGCACCGGATGTATTCGAGCGCCCTCGCTCACTTCCGACGCGCCTGCGCCATCGAGATGAACAACTACTATCTGTGGTATCATCTCGGCCGGTGCTATCACTATCTGGCATTCACAGAGGAAGCCGTTCAGGCCTTTCATCGCGCGTTGGAACTGAATCCCGATTTTCACGAAGCCGAGCGGGCGTTGCATCAGGCCAAACACAGCAATTTCCTGACGCGGTTTTTCCGGCGTTTGTTTCGCCGCATCCACTAGGCATACCGGCATGCAGGCGCGCCGGGGGCATTCCGCCCATGACCAGCAATACGCAGCCGATCCACTCGAATGCAACCGGCCGTCTTGAAGTCGCCGCCATAGTGCTCATCCTTGCGCTGGCCGCAGGGTTGCGCTTTTGGGGGATTTGTTTCGGATTTCCCGAACGCACCCGCCCCGACGAGCAATACTTCGTCAACGCCGTTCAACGCTTCAACCGCCTTGGCACGTTCGATCCCGATTGGTTCTACTATCCGTCCTTTTACATGTATCTGAACTGGGCGGTGTGGCGCACCTACGCGTTTATAGAATGGCATCTGGGCAATTCTGCCGCGACGACGGATACTCCTCGGTCCAAACTGGAGCGCCTCGAACAAGTCCGCGCCCGCCATCCCGACATCGAGTATCTGCTGGGCCGCTGCGTGACCGCGCTGTTTGGGGTTGCCACGGTGGCGGTTGCCTACTTTTTTACGCGCAGGTTTTGGGGGCGAAAGGCGGCGGTTGCGGCGGGGTTCCTACTGGCGGTGAACAGCCTTCACGTGCTGAACTCGCATTTTTACAAGAGCGATGTGGCGACGACATTTTTCACGCTGTCGGCTCTGGCTTGCATGGCGATCTTTGTCGAGTGCGGCGCGCGGCAAGTTGGTGGCGGTTGGAAATGGAACGGCCTCGCGGCAATTTGCACCGGACTGGCCGCCTCGACAAATTATTATGGCGGTTTTTTGCTCGCCCCTCTGGCAGCCAGCCAGTTTATGGCGCATTATGAGAGCCAACACACTTCCGGCGACGCATTACAAAAAGTTGGCCGCGCCCTTCAGCGCGCGCTGACATGCTGGCAAACCTATGTTGTGCCGTTGACGGCTCTCGCGGTCTTTGCCGCAACATCGCCGTATTGTTTTATTCGGTGGAACACTTTTCGCCCGGCCTTCGAACGGATGCTCCTTTATGATCGCCAAAGCTTGTACGACACAATGGTGCGCGTGCTCAATTTTGAAGACTTTGGCTTCCAGCGCTCGCCCCTGATTTACAGTTTCAGTTTTTGCTGGCGCTACTCCATGGGGATGGTTCTGACGGCATTTTCTGTTCTCGCTTTGGCCCGTCTGGCTTGGCGCGGACGCGCAACCGCCTGGCTTCTGCTGATCTTTTTTGCCATCCATTTCGGAATGACCGCCTCGGGCAAAGCCGTGTTCATGCGCTACTATCTGTCTCTGGTACCGATTTTGGCAATCGCCGCCGGCGCCATGTTTTCATCCAGTGCACAATACAAATGGCCGGCCTCGCGCGTCCGCCAGAACGGAGTTGTGGCGTTTGCAGCGATGCTGTGCGGTGCCGAAGGGTTGTATTGCAGCGTGCGGCAGGATCATCTGCTTGCCCAGACAGACACGCGGGTTCTGGCACGCCAGTGGCTGGCGGAGAATCTTCCACCGCACTCGATTGTCGGAGTGCCGATGGACTGGTGGAACGATTACTATCCCTATGGGAAACCGACTCTGCCGGTCGGAAGCCGATACGTGCCGGTCCGGCCGCAGGAAGTCCGCCCGCGCGGGATTCGGTTTGTTCTCATAGACCAGTCGGAACTTCGCCTCTACTCCAACCATCCCGATTGGGAGCACTGGCCCAAGGCGAACGGCCGGTTGCTGTTTGAAATCTCTCCTTACGCAGAGCCTGTCTGGAAAGGCCGGATTCTCTACGATCAACTCGACGCTTTTTATCTTCCCTTAAATCGCTTTGGATTGTTCACCCGCCCGGGGCCTGTGATTCGCATTTACGAGGTTATCGCTCAACCTTAGCGGGTAAAGGTCAATACAGCATCCAGCGGCGGGCGGGGGTCGAATAGATGGACTTCGACGCCTCCGGCGTGTTGCCATACGCGCCCAGATTGATCCGGCTGCCGTTGGGCGGCGGCTCGAACGACCAGACGGAGGCCGGATCACCGGCGTCTATGCCGGGACTGTGAACAAAGTCAATGACCCACGCTCCCCGTCCTCCTGCCGCGCGCGGATCCCAGCGGCCCGCACTCGAGCGCAAATGAAAATCAGGATTGGCGGTCATGGTTGTAGCGGGATTGGCAAACAGGGGATCGGCATGGAAGATATGTCTGCCGGCCCGCACGCGCGGGTCGCCCACAAACAGCGTCGCCGTCGAATCCACAATGCAATAGTCAATATCCACCGTCGAGCTGCTCCCGCTGCCGCTGTCCCAACCGAGCACCAACGACTGGCTGGTGGTGCCCCACAGGATGCAATTGCGAACCACCGGATGGCCGACCTGCATGGTGGGAAACTCCAAAGCCTCGTAGGCCGCAATGTCGTTGACACAGCGGTAGAACGTGCAGTTGGCGATAAAGGGGCGCGTCTCGCCCTTGCTGATGATGCCTTGGCGGCAGTTGACAAAGATACAGTTGCGAATCAGCCGCGTCCCGCCGGCGCTCATGGTCAGTCCGCCGCAACGGCTCTCCCATCCGGGTTCGCTGCCCATATAGTCAAAAAACCAGCAGCGCTCGACGATGGCATCCGAGTTGTCAAGGTCCAGACCATCGTCGAGATCGGAACCGAGAAACAGACAATCATGCACCCAGACGTTGAACCCTTGGCCTTCGAGGTCGGCACCGTCGAACCGCCCTTTGCGGAACGCAAATACGCAGGAATCCAAAACAACCCAAGAAAAGTAGCTGGTCACACCTTGGCCGCCGCCCGTGCCGGGAATTTCCTCACCACCGGTGCTGAAATAACACCGCCGCAGTGTGGCCGTACTGCCTTCGGCAATGTATGCACAATCGCCCAAAAAATAGTAGAAGACGCTGTCTTCGACCAGCAGGCGCGCATTATGAGCCGAGATGACCCCCAACCCGCCGCTGGTCGGTCGCAAACCGTTGCCGTAATGAAATTTACAGTGGCGAAAGCGGTTTTCGCCGGTGGCACTGGTCAGCTCGATTTTGCCCCAACGCCCGATACCGTTGCGATGACCGGCCCGCGTGAAATGAATCGGCGCCGTAGCGGTCCCATCGGCCACCAACCGGCCGAAGACAAAAATCGAAGCATCCGACGCAAGGGACACCGTGGTGCCCGCACTTATTCGCAACGTCGCCCCCCGGCGGACAAACAAATTGCCGCCAATGGCGCGCTCACCCGTCCACAGGGTGTCTGTGGTGATTTCGAGCGCAAAAACCTGGCCTGCCGTCAGGCCGATCAAAAGCAATCCAAATAAAGCGCGCACGCCCACATCTCCAGTGCCCCCACGTTTCGCAAAAGCGCTCTAAAAAAAAGATATATCCCCATGGCCCACGTGTCAACGCCCATACCAAGAAAGCACCGCTGTCGAGACTTTTCTCCACCAAGGCCTCAGGCAAAGACACCAAGTGAACAAAAGAAAGGTCTTTGCGACTCTACCGGACGGCCGCTTGCTTGCGGACAGCGAGTTCGTTTTCTCGGCGGCCATCTAAAATCAAAGCAACGTTTTTTTCCGCCTTGGCGGCTTTGCATGAGGCAAGGTCGTAAAAGATCAGGGCCGCTAAAGCAAAATCCCCATGTTTTTATTGACGGTGCAGCAGGAAAACCCAAAACAAGATTTCGGTGTGATCAATAATCCCAAAGGAGCGTGCTAAAATGTTTTTCCCCATGACCGCGCCTCGGATCGGTGTCGTGTGTTTTTCCATTGCAGCGCTTCTGTGCCTGAGCGGCCATGCCCTGCCGGCCGCGCCCGAATCATCCGCCGTCCCGCCGGCACTGGCAGCCCAGAAAAGCGACGATGCCATTGCCATCACCGTCGGCGGCAAGCCGTTCACGACCTATCGGTTCGCTGCCACCCAGAAATATCCGTACTTTTTCCCCGTGTGCGGCCCGCGTTCCGACCGGTCGCTGACGACCGAATCTTCGGAGCCATGGCCGCATCATCACTCGCTGTTTTTTGGCTGCGACAAAGTGAACAAGTGGAATTTCTGGCAGGAGGCCAATGAGCGCGGGCAGATCGTCTCGCGCGGGCCGGTTCTTCTGGAAAACGGCCCTGCGCGCGTGCGCATCGAGGATACATGCGACTGGCGGCCGCCGGCGCCCAATTCGCCCGTCATGACCGAACACCGCCAGATTTTCATTTCCGCGCCGTCCGACAGTCTTCGTTTTATTGATTTCACAACCACGCTCACAGCCAACGAGGACATCAAGATTGAAAAGACCAACCACTCGCTCTTCGCCGTCCGCATGGCGCGCCATCTTGGCGCTGACCGGACGGGCACCATGGTCAATGCCGAAGGGCTGAAGGGCGAAAAGGCCACGTTCGGCAAAAAGTCGGCATGGATGGATTACTATGGCGACAACGGCGCCGGCATCGAAGGCATCGCCATCTTCGATCATCCCTCCAACCGCTGGTTTCCATGCGAATGGTTCACGCGCGACTATGGCTTCATCTCTCCTACTCCGATGAACTGGCTCGACGAAAATGGATTTCAGTTGAAACGCGGCGAAACACTGACCCTGCGCTATCGCGTCGTCGTCCATGCGGGCGATCCGGCACAGGCGCGCTTGGCGGAGCTTTTCAAGGAATGGGAAAAGACGAAGTAATGTGGCTAAGGCCATAAAGGACATTCAAGACCACAAGGACGAAAAGGACAAAAGCCCAAAACAGTGAGATTCTTTTTATTTTTTCCGGCCTTTCCGACCTTGTTGTCGCTGCAGTCCTTTTTCTTTCTTTGCTAATTGCGACTCACAGCTCCGCAGGGCGCACATCACAAAGTTGCAATTCCACGCGCGGCGAACCGCCCCACTCGCTAACCGTCGGCCGAAAGGCCAAGTCTATCGGCCCGCTGATCTGCTGCAACTCCTCCAGACGAGCGCCCATGCCAAATCCGATCACATCGAAGTCCTGATGGCCCGCGGCAACGGCCAGCTTCAAGTGGTTGGCACCGACGATGCGCGGCTCACGCACAATGTCGGCCCCCAGCAGCGCAAACACCGGTTTGGGATTCCCATAGCCGCAGGGTTCGATCGCCTGCAAGTCCTCGACCGCATCCACGGTCAGGTCTTCGCCCTCGCAGACTGCATCAATGGCCAGTTCCTCGATGGCCTCGCCCGCCGTTTCCTCGGCAATTGCGTTGAGCCGTTTGCGCAAGGCACCGACGTGTTCGGACCGAAGCGACAGACCGGCTGCCTGCGCATGGCCGCCAAAACTGGTCAGCAAGTCGCTGCACCGACTGAGTGCCGCGTGGATATCCAGACCGGGCACGCTGCGCGCGGAACCGCGGGCTAGCCCGTCGGACTCCGACAGGGCCAACACCGGCCGCCCGAAGTAGTCGCTAAGTTTCGAGGCCACGATACCGATCACGCCCAAATGCCATTGCGGCCCCAGCACCACATAGACGAGGTCGCGCTCCAGATCGCATTGCCGGGGGATGAGTTGAAGGCCCTCGTCAAAGATTTTGCGTTCCAAGGCGCGGCGCCGGTCGTTCAATTCATCCAGTTGATGAGCGAGTTCCATTGCGCGCTGCGCGTCGGAAGTCAGCAGCAGTTCAACGGCCAGCGAGGCGTGTTCCGTCCGTCCGGCGGCATTGATGCGCGGCGCCAACGAGTAAGTAATCGCTTCGGCGGCTATCGGACCGGAGCGGCGGTCGCAGATCGAAAGCAACGCCGCCAGGCCGGGACTGTCGGTCTGTTCCAGCCGCTGAAGTCCCGCGCGCACCAGTGCCCGGTTTTCGCCGGTTAGCGGCACGACATCCGCTACCGTTCCAAGAGCCACGATATCCAAAACCGACATGAGAAAAGCGCGCCCTTCACTCTCCTCGACATTCATCTGCCGGAGTATGGCGTGCGCCAGTTTAAACGCTACACCCACTCCCGAAAGATGGGAAAAGCCATAGGTGCAATCAGGCCGGTTGGGGTTCACCACAGCGCACGCACACGGCAGATCGGGCCCGGGCAGATGATGATCGGTAATTACGCAATCCATTCCGAGCGACCGGGCATGGGCCACTTCGTCCACCGAGGAAATGCCGTTGTCCACGGACACCAGCAATCGTACCCCCCGGCGGGCCAGCACACCGAGAGCGTCGCAACTAAGGCCATAACCTTCATCCACGCGGTGGGGAATGTAAAAAGTCGCTCTGGCGCCCAGCCACCGAAGCAGCCGCAGCAACAACACGGTCGCGGTAATGCCGTCCACGTCATAGTCGCCGAAAATGCCGATGGGTTCTTGCTGACGAACGGCCTCGGCAATGCGTTCGGCAGCCGCGGCCATATCTTTGAGGCTGAACGGATCGCCCACGCAATCCGAGAGACGGGCATCAAGAAACTTGCGGGCATCTTGGGGTCTGGTGATGCCGCGGCCGGCCAAAGCACGGGCCAGAAGCGGCGAAAGCGATGCATCACATTCGAGACGGCGCAAGGCAGTCTTCTCGGCGTGAGCAATCACCCAGCGCCGGGCAATGTTGTGGGGCCGTTGTCCTGCGAGCGCCATAAGGGCTCCGGCAATGACGGGAATGCGATCGGTGCGCGATGAAAGGAAAGCCCGCTGATGCTCAATTTCCTCCCAACACGAGAGAGATATTTACCCGCTCCAAACGGCGCTGTCGAATGGTTTTTTCCGCCACAGGGAAAAGAATATAGCGAGCCATTCGGAAACGGTTTTTGGAAAACACCTTGATCCTTTTGGCGATTTTGAGGGTGACACTTTATTGAAGGGGTAGGGGAGTGTGCGGGGATGTGTTCTGTGAGATTGACTCGGAAGCGCGAACCACACCCCTGAAATTACAATGGTGGGTGATGAGGGAGTTGAACCCCCGACCTCTGCCATGTGAGGGCAGCGCTCTAGCCGACTGAGCTAATCACCCACCGGAAAGAACAAATACCGCTTTGCCCGAGGCGGTGTAAAGGAAAAACTAAACTGCGGCACCGGCGCGACTTCAAAACCGGCCGTGCACGCGCCCGTTCGTTGGGCGGCGGGTTACATACGCGCACGGGCACGCTGAAGTTCGCGCAACCGCTCGCGCATGCGCTGTCGCGCATCTTTCGATTTCTTTTCCTTCGGTTCGACGACGGTCCGTTCGACGAACTCGATATAGGCCATCTGGGCACCATCGCCCGCCCGCACACCGGCTTTCACCACGCGGGTGTAGCCGCCGTTGCGCTCTTTGAAGCGGGGTCCCAGAACAGTGAACAATTTGTGAACGGCCTTCTTCTTTCCGAGGCGGCTGAAGGCCTGACGGCGCGCGGCCAGAGTGCCCTCGCGGCCGAGCGTGATGAGAGGCTCGACAAACGCGCGCAACTGTTTGGCCTTGGCGGCCGTCGTATGAATGCGCTCGCGCTCAATCAGCGCTTCGGCAAGATTACGCATAAGCGCGAGGCGATGCTCGCTGGTTCGATTCAGTCGCGAACGGATATTTCGGTGGCGCATCGAATTTGCTCCCTGCGTGAACGATCAGGACTGATCGGGCAGCACAACCGGCAGCCCGGTGGTCGGGTCAATCTTCATATTGAATTGCAGACCCATGTCCTTGAGGATGGCTTTGATTTCATTGAGCGACTTGCGGCCGAAGTTGCGATACTTGAGCATGTCGGCCTCGGTTTTCTGGACGAGGTCGCGGATGGTCTTGATACCGGCGGCTTCGAGGCAGTTGTACGAGCGCACCGACAGTTCAAGTTCCTCGATGCTCTTGTCGAGTTTCTCCTGCAGCGCGGCGATGGGACTGATTTCTTCTTCTTCCTCGGCGAGTTCCTGCACTTGGCGTGTTTGGTCCTCGATGGTGATGAACAAGTCCATATAGTCTTTGAGAATGCGCGCGGCAAAGGAGATCGCCTCGTCGGGGCCCACGCTGCCGTTGGTCCAGACTTCGAGGATCAAGCGGTCATACTCGGTTTCCTGGCCGACGCGGGCATTCTCGACGTGGTAGCGCACATTGCGGATGGGCGAGAAAGCGGCATCCACGGGAATGATGCCGATGGCCTCACGTTCCTGTTCGTCGCGCGGGGCGGCCTGATAGCCGCGGCCTTGGCGGACGGTAACTTCCATGACCAACGAGGCCCCCACGTCCAGCGTGGCGATATGCTGGCCGGGGTTGAGAATGGCCACCTGAGGTTCCATCTGAAAATCACCGGCGCGCACGACCATCGGCCCTTTAGCGTTGAGGTAGAGAGTTCCCTCGGTGGCGTCGGTCAGTTTGACAATGAGACTTTTCAGGTTCAGCGTGATGTCGGTGACATCCTCCTTCACGCCGGGGATGTGAGAGAATTCGTGCTTGACGTTTTCGATTTGATAGGACGTAACCGCTGCGCCTTGGATGGACGACAGGAGGATGCGGCGCAGCGAATTGCCGATGGTGCGGCCGTAGCCGCGTTCAAACGGCTCGGCGGTGAATTTGCCGTATTCGCGCGTCAACGTGGCGCGGTCAGGCACCAAACTTCGCGGTGAAACCAGAGGCTTGAGTTCCATTCTTGTTTTCCCTCCGTCCGAGATATCCCATTGCGTCTCGTGACGTTGGCATTGTGGGGCGGCGCATATCTGAATGGGCGGGGACGCGCGGCGGCGCCCCGGCGGCCGTTCCCTCTTACTTGGAGTAGAGTTCGACGATCATTTGTTCGTTCAGCAGGAGAGGAATCTCCTCGCGGGTGGGCACGTTCAGCAGGCGGCCCGTGAGCGTCTCCGGCGTGCAAGCCAGCCAAGGCAGCTTCTCGCGCTTTTCGGCGGCAGCCAGACCGGCGGCGACAATGGCATTGGTCTTCATGTCCTCGGCCAGCGAGATTTCCTCGCCGGGACGAACGAGATAGGAAGGAATGTCCACCTTGCGGCCGTTGACGCGCACATGGCCGTGGCCGACCAGCTGGCGGGCGGCACGGCGCGACGGCGCAAAGCCCAACCGATAAACCAGATTGTCCAGCCGCCGCTCGAGCAGCTGAAGCAGGATGGTGCCCGTCATGCCGCGGAATCGCTCGGCCATGCGGAAATAGCGGCGAAATTGCGCTTCAAGCAGGCCATAGATGGCTTTGGCTTTTTGCTTTTCCCGCAACTGCTTGCCATAGGTAGACATCTTCTGCCGGCTCTGACCGTGTTCTCCGGGCGCATATTTGCGGCGTTCGACACCGCATTTGGGCCCTGCACATCGCTCGCCCTTGAGATAGAGCTTTTCGCCCTCGCGCCGGCATCGTTTGCATGCGGGACCTCGATAACGTGCCACGTGCTGGTTTCCTCCTCTGTCTTACACACGCCGTCGTTTCGGCGGACGGCAGCCGTTGTGGGGAATGGGTGTAACATCGCGGATGACGGTAATCTCCAAACCGACGGCTTGGAGCTGGCGAATG
>JAOAGV010000071.1 GCA_026415575.1 Candidatus Sumerlaeia bacterium | reverse complement strand
GTATAGGGTGGGGGAGCGGGAATGTCGGGATTGCGCCGGGCCTCGCTCGGAGGGCCGAGGACCTGCGCCGGACATCGCCGGCGCCGAAGGCGCAGATAGTCCATAACCAACTCGCGCTTGAGAAGTTGCAACGCCCGCGCCGGGTCCACGCCCTTCGGACATACGTTGGAGCACTCGCCGGCATAGTGGCAGCGGAAAACGCCGTGGCTAGCACCCGCCTGTATCTTGCGCGCGTCGAATCCGCTGTCGCGCGAATCGGCGCTGTAGCGATAGGCCTGCGCCAGCGGCATCGGCCCCGGATACTGCGGGTCGGTTGCCAAGGTCGGACAGCCGGACATACAGGAGCCACATTTGATGCAGTAGGCGAACTGCAAATACCGCTCAAGGTCCTTGGGGGATTGGTAGAATTCTCCTGTGGGTTTTTCGACCTCTTGCGTGTCCGGCCGCTGAATGTAGGGTTGAAGCGCGCTGTGTTTTTGAAACATTGGAGCGAGGTCGGGCACGAGGTCTTTGATTATGTCGAAATTCGGCAGGGGGGCGAGTGTGAGACGCTCGGGGGCCACGTCGGCAATCTGGGTATTGCAGGCCAAGGCCGGCCGCCCGTTGATGAGCATCGCGCAGGAGCCGCACACGCTCATCCGGCACGAGTAGCGGAATACGACGGTTGGGTCTTGTTCTTCTCGAATGCGGTGCAGGCCGTCAAGCACCGTCATGCCGCGCGCGACAGGCAGAGTGAACCGCTGCCAGCGGGGTTGGGTGTCGCGTTCGGGATTGTAACGGCGGATATAGACTTCAATAGTGCGATGAGAAGGGGATGTGTCAGGCATGATGGGTTATCCTTTGGTGGACAACATGGCTTGCTTCTCTTTATTTGCTGTCAGTTTATCTTGCCCTTCTTGGCCGTTCTGTCCATGTGGTCCGTTTTTTCTACAACCTGCCTGCGGCAATCGCAGCAACCGTTCCCAGCACAAAAAGCCCAAGGCCAGCCGCCCATAAACCTACAGTGACCACCCTTTGCAGTGCAGGGCCGATCGCCAATTCGAACACAATTGTTCGCAACCCGTAAAAACCATGATACAGTGCTGCGCCCAGCAGCGCGATATAGACCACGATCATAGCCACCATCCGCGACCGCGCCAGTACGTTGGCCCAAGCGATTGCCTCGCCGCCCGACGGATTGAGCACCCACACGCCCAGCAAGGAATCGAGATGCATGATCGCCATGTGGAGGCCGAGCAGGAACAGAACCAGCACGCCGGCCGCCAGATGCCATGTCCAATACTTTGTCTCGCGCATGACCGCCTCCTCAATGCGTGACCTGCAAGAAATCCCAACCGCCCAGTGCAAGGAAAACCGCCGCAACGATCATGACTGCGATTAGTAGCGGGCGCTGCACGTTGAGCGACGAGCGATACGGATAGACGGGCTCTTCGGCCCTGCCCACGGCCCATCCCAGTTCGATTGCAATGAGTCGAATGCCGTTGAGTCCGTGGATGATGAAAGCCGCGAAGACCAAAAACTCGCCGAACTTGAAAATCGGGTGACTCACGCGCGCCATCGCCCCGTCCCACCATTCCGCCCCAAGCGCCCGCGTGCTTGTGACGAGGATGTGGAGGATGAAATAGAAGAGAATGCCCAGTCCGGTCACGCGATGAAGCGCATACATGTAACGTTCGAGGCCCCAGCGCCCGCCGAGCAGCCAGCCCAGAATACCCAAGCGATTCGGATAGGATTTTGAAAGTGCCATTGGAGTTATCCTTTGAAGCCGTTTTGATAGTCAGACAGGTCGGACAAGTTTGTCAGTATTTTCTCTCCACGGGTTTCCATTTTGTAATGCGCACAGGCTTATAGTCCAGTTTCGGTCCGTCCGGTGAATAGCGTACCAGCGTATGTTTCAGCCATTTTTCGTCATTGCGGGCGGGGAAATCGCGCCGGGCGTGGGCACCGCGTGATTCCTCGCGGGCCAGCGCTGCAACCGTCGCGGCCTCGGCCACGTCCAGAAGGTTTTCCGTCTCGAGCGCATGTTGGAGATTCGAGTTATACACCCGCCCTTTGTCCTGAATTGTGATATTCCGAAACCGCTCCTTGAGCTCTCGAATCTGTTTTAGCCCTTCGGCCATCTGCCCGCCCGTGCGGAACACGCCCATGTATGTGTCCATCAATGCCCGCACTTGGCTGCGAATCTCGTAAGGGTTTTCCTTGCCGCGGCGTTCAAGAAGATCGCCGAAGACGCGCTTTTCCTCGCTCCGAACGCGCTCTTCGGGCAACGCGGGCAACGCGGGATTGCTGTCCAGATAGCGGGCAATCTCGCGTCCCGTGATCGTTCCCCACACCAAACACTCGGCCGTCGAGTTGCAGCCCAGCCGATTCGCCCCGTGCAGCGACGTGCAAGCCACCTCGCCGGCGGCCCAAATCCGGCCGACCGTCGTGGCGCCGTTGATGTCGGCCTCGATGCCACCCATTGTATAGTGCGCCACCGGTCTGACCGGAATCGGTTTCTCAATCGGGTCCAGACCGATAAACCGGATGCAGACCTCGCGGATCAGCGGCAGGCGCTTGTTGATGCGGTCGGCTCCGAGGTGGGTCAAATCCAAGTGGCAATAGTCGAGGCCATCGGGGCCATCGAAGCCGCGGCCTTCGAGGATTTCGGTCATCATCGAGCGGGAGGCAATATCGCGCGGCGCGAGTTCCATCATTTTCGGTGCATATTTTTCCATGAACCGCTCGCCGGCTTTGTTGAGCAGATAGCCACCTTCGCCGCGACAGCCCTCCGTCATCAAGATGCCTGATGGAACCAAGCCGGTCGGATGAAACTGGATAAACTCCGGGTCTTCGAGTGCCAGTCCTGCACGGTAAGCCAAAGCCTGTCCGTCACCCGTGACGGTCTGGGAGTAGGTTGTAAAGCCGTAAAGCGCGCCAAGCCCCCCGGTGGCGATTAACAGAGCCTTTCCGCGCAGTGCGAGAAAGCGGCCGGTCGGCAACTCGATGGCCGTCAAGCCGCAGAACTGGCCGTCCACTACAAGAATCGAGGTTACGAACACCTCGTCGTAGCGGGTAAAGTTGGCGTGGCGCACGAGCGTGTCATACAGGGTCTGCATTTCAAAAAAACCTGTCTTGTCGGCGGCCATGGATGCGCGCGGGAAGCTGTGACCGCCGAAGGCACGCTGCGCCACACGCCCGTCTTCGCGCCGCGACCACGGCAGGCCCCAATGCTCCAGCTGGCGGATTTCCTCGGGACATTGGCGCACAAAGACGTCCACCACATCCTGGTCGGCCAGAAAATCCGACCCCTTGACCGTGTCCCATGCGTGCAGATCGAAGCTGTCGCCTTCTTCAATTCGCAGGACGGCCCCTGTGCCCCCCTCGGCGCAAACGGAATGCGCGCGCATCAACTGCACTTTCGAGACGATGCCGATATTCACACGGTCTCTGAGCGTACGGGCGATTTCCACCGCCGCGCGAAGCCCCGCCAGTCCCGCACCCAAGATCAATACGTCATGCGTTGCAGTGTCTGCCATGGCGCGCTCTCTTTACCCTCTCGTGCATGGCGTATAAAAAACCAATGCACATAGGAGTTATATACCCAGTTGGAGTGTGGGATTCAATTGCAGATTTTTCAAGAAAGAAATACGTTTTTTTAATGGGCGTAAGTTTAGACCTATCAATCTGGATTTCTGCAATTCTGCCTTGTCCATGCATGGGATCGCGCAGCGGACGAGGAGCGCGGTCGCGGCAATGGGCATTCTGCAAGGCGTTGGGGTGTGCGGGCGACAGCGCAGTTGCGACGCGAAAACTTCTTGACCTATTCTTTTACCGTCATTTTTCCAAGCCGATAGCGCCGATTGCCGTCGCTGTCCGGCAGGGGCAGGGCAATTCGCGGCGTGCCGGTTCGAGTTCCGATGGAAACAAACACGTCGTATTCCCCCGGAAGCAAATTATAGGGCAGTGTGAATACGACCTTCTGTGTTACCGCTTCAGCCTTGTCGGGCGGGCCGACGGGAAGGGTGCGCACATCAAAGCTCTCGTCTGCAAAGACGCCGACAATTCCGCCGTCGGCGTCCTTCAAGGTCAGCGCGGGAAAGCCGCCCGGCAGGCAGGGGGCGACCCCGGCATTGGCCCAGCGCGCCTCGAATTGAAAGCTCGATTTTGCGGTCACTGTTGCGGGCCAGAATGCCTCGCGCAATTGCAGGCGATAGCCGAGTCGCCGGTTGATTTTCTCGACGAGAGCCTTGTTCTCGTTGAGGAATTCGCGCGGCCACCAGTGGATCGAGGCGTAGCTGGCATGATAGTCCTCGACGGCTTGAAGATACTGGCTGCCGTCCTTCCAATTGCCACGGTCGCGCGACGGGCCGTAGTGCTCGCTTTCGAGGATCACGGGCAAATGGCGCCAGAACTTCTGTGCAAAGTTCGCATGGAAATAGGCTTTATCGCCGCCCTGCACGAGAATGCTGTCGTCGCGCAGCGTGAGACCCATCTTGGCCGCATACTCAATGGTGCCGTCGCCGCGGTCCTGCAACACGAAATCGTCGTTGGCCGCCAAAAGCGTGCTGCGAAAGTGCTTCTTGTGAAGGTCTATGTGCCGCATGACCGTTTGCGACGTAAAAGGAAGCCGCGAACTGGCAAATGTGTGCCCTTCGCCCCACACGCCAAATGAGCCCACATCCACAAACGCCACCTCCGGATTGCCGTCATAGCGCGCGGCCGCTGCGGCCAGAAAGTGCTCCAACTTTGCGAGAAAAATCGGATCGTCATAGTCGGGCTCCCAATAGGATCCGCCCGCTGTCACGCCTTTCCGCGCGGCGAAGTCATAGCCTTTTGCGCCTGCCTTGGCCACCCACTCCGGTGTTGCCCAGCGCGTCCAAGATTCGGAGCAGGAAAACCGGAACGCGACCTGCTTGCCTTTGGCGATCCACCGCTGCGCGGGGGTGTCCACGACGGCCCAATTGAACTGGCCTTCCGCCGGCTCGATGTACGACCACGGGATGCGCAGATAGACGACCGTCAATCCGGGAAAGTCGTCCAGCGTGTCTGATGGGGCAAGTTTGGAACCATAGTTTTCCGGACGGTTGTCATAGAAATGGAACACCCATCCCATGCCGGGGTTTTCCAACGCAACGCCGGTGTCCGCGGGTCTGACCGTGACGCGCCCGGCGCCGGTTTGCGAAAACGCCGGCCTGCCCAGAAATGCCAACAGCGCGGCGGCGCCGACAAGTGCCAGTGTCCGTTTCATGATGACTCGACCTCCTGCACCGAGTATGTGAGTGTTACGCATTGCGAAAAGCAGGGCCATGCTAATGGCTCAATTATGGACGTTCAGGGTACTGCTCGTCGCGGAGACACACGTAGCACAAATTCTTGCTGCCATCGAAAATGATGAACGTCAATAGCAGGTTTTTATTCTTTCTTTGCCGAAATGTGTTTGTTTTGTAACGCCACGTTCGAGGATGAGGATTTGAGCCTGCTGCCTCAACAGAAACCTGTGCAGTGACTTGGGCGTTCAGGGGTTTTCCGATTAAGATACAAGGGCTTTTGCCTCCATGAGATGGATGGGGGATGATACGAGAAAGCCTGTCAATCTTGGTATGGCTCTTTTGTCTATAGATATAGCCTTTTGGCCCAGATCATGGCCAAAGATGCTCTAACCCTCGGTGCATGCGTGGCCGCATTGTTCGCTTCTCGATGGCGAGGTTTTTCTTTGCGCCTGAAAGGGCGCGCTAAGGACGGTTGGGGCCAACGCTAGAGCGCCCTTTCAGGGCTTGCCAACCTTGATTGTGATGTTTTCCCAGGGCGTTGCCCTGGGCTAAATTAGATGGCCCTTTCAGGGCCAATGAAGTTTTACTATCTTATGGCGTAGATAACGGCTGATTGCGCAGATAACGGCTGATTTTAAGTGCGGTATGGATTTTTCGGACTTCCGGCCCATTTAGGGCCAATGAAGCTTTGCTATCTCATGGCGTAGATAACCGGGGATTTCAATGGCCCTTTCAGGGCTGATCGTATTTGTGCATCCGATACGGTGTTTATTTTGGCGAAAATAGATGGCTCTTTCAGGGCGATCATATTGGTGTATGCGATACGATTTTTCCCGGGCTAAAATGGACAGCCTTTTCAGGGCCAATGCTGATTGGCTATATCGGGTTTGGTAGATGGCGGTATTGGCCTTTCCAGGACCGAGAAAAACGCCCTCAGACTGAAATCACAATTCTCCTGTTGATATGCCTCTGTGCCCATTGCTCTGCTTGTGGCCAAAGGCCACGTTAGATTCTGCGGTCTAAACATCAAGCCAGTTTGCGAAGATCTTCTCTAGCTTCCAACATCCTTCCTCCGGACATATTTAGAGTCTATCCGAAAACCGTTCGATTGGGGCTTGGGCATGCCGCCCAAGCATCTTGGCCGAGACGGCCAAGCCACATTTTCGGATAGGCTCTTATTTGTGGCCAAAGGGCACGTTAGATTTTTTCGTCTAAAGGTTTGGCCAGGTTGCGAAGGTCTTGTTTATCTTCTAACTTCTTGCCTCTAACCTCTTTGCTTGTGGCCAAAAGCCACGTTCGATCAATGACCTCGCGTCGAAGGCATTATCCTCCCGCTGTGTCCTGCTTATGGTTATTGTCATAAAACTGGCTGACAGTACTGAATTCTTATGGGCGAGATGCGAATACTGCACGGGTATAGCAAGTATTTTGCACCGCCGCCTTCCATAGAAAGTCGTTGCAAGTGTCCGCGCGGCTTATAAGCGTGTGAATTATCTTTTACGGGGGCCGTTGATCCGTCCATGCCCTATCTTCAGCCGGTGCCTCAAGAGGTCCGGCCCACCTATTATCGGCTGCTGGCTTTTTCGCTGCTGCGCGCGCCGGGGCTGGCCGTCGTGGGCGATTTGGCCGCGCTGATCGCGGTGAAATCGCTGGCTGCTCCGCCATGGGAGGTTGCGCTTCTGACGGCTTCGCTGCCGGTCGGCAACCTTTTGGCGGTTTTCTGGTCGCGCCGCATCACCCTTTCGGCGCAGAAGACTCTTTACATTTTCTGGCCGGAGGTTGTGACCAGCCTGATTTTGATCGCCATGATGTTCGCGGAGAACTCGCACACCTATACGCTGGGGTTTTGTGCGTTTCTTCTGCTGCGCACACCGGTGCTGCAAGCCCATTCCGCCATTCTGCGGGCCAACTATCCGCCGCAGTGGCGGTCGTGGCTTCTGGCGCGGGCAATCGCCTGGTCGGAAATCCTGATGGCGGCGTCGGGGTTGATTTTTGGCTGGCTGCTCGAATTCAACGCATGGAACTACCGCGGCATCCTTGCGCTGGTTGGTGCTTGCTCGCTGCTTGGGGCGTTTCAGGCCCTGCGCATTCGCGTATCGGATGAGGCCCCGCAGCGCGGTGCGGACATTGGCGCGGCGGACTACTCGCTGCGGCAAATCTTGTCGGTCCTGCGCGACGACGACCGCTTTCGCCGCTATGAGTTCTCCTTCTCCCTGTTCGGTTTTGCCAACATCATGACGTTTCCCATTCTTCCGCTCTTTCTGCAAAATGAATTGGGTATTCGATACTCGATGGCCGGCTTGGTTCTGGTAACCATCCCCATGATTATTGACGTGGTTCTTCTGCCGCTGTGGGGGCGCAAGCTCGATCAGCATAATCCGCTGTTGATGCGGGTGGTGTTCAATGTGGTGTTCACGCTGGGCATGTGTTGCTATCCTCTGGCGAATTCGGTCTGGGTATTTGCCATAGGGCGGGCGCTGATTGCGCTGGTGCAGGGCGGTTCATCCTTGGTATGGATTTTGGGAATCAACTATTTTGCGAAACGGCGCGACGTGCCCCTGTATATGGGGCTGCATCAAAGTTTGACGGGCGTGCGCGGGCTGATTGCTCCGTTTGCGGGCATTGCTTTGTGCCATATGTTCAACAGCTACCGGGTGGTTTTTTCCGTTGCCGCCTTTATTATGTTTCTGGGCACGCTGGTCATGGTCGGCGAAGTCATCCGCGAGCGACGGCGAACCGGCGGCAAGTTGCCCAGCTTTGCAGAGGCTGAACTGGAATCGGATGGGCGCTTTACCACATAATCGAGGAGGAACACTTATGAAAAAATCGAACTGGAACTTCATCATTGACACGTTGTTGCTTTTGCTGACGGCCTTCATGACCGGCAAAGGGCTGTTGCTGAAGTATGTGCTCATTCCCGGCCGCGAGCGCCAAATCGTCTATGGAAGCAACGTGGAACTGCAAATGTTTGGCCTCGACCGGCACCAGTGGGGTACCATTCATCTCTATGCCGGCTATGCGATGATTGCGCTGGTTATCCTGCATATCATTTTGCATTGGAATGTAATTCCCAGTATGTATCGCAAACTGATTGCGTGGAGGGGACTGCGCACCGGCGTGGCGATAGCCTATGTGGTGGTGTGCCTGTTGCTCGTGTTCTTTCCGTTCATGATCGAACCCACCGTTCTCGAAGGCGGCGAAGGACGGGGACTCGGAGGCGGCAAGGGTTACGGGCGGGGCAAGGGTGCGCAGAGGCAGGCTGAGCAGCAGCCGTCCGCGCCCGCGCAGGCAGCGGAAGGCACGGGGCAAACGGCGCCGCCGGGCAGCGACGCGTATTCCGAGAAAGGGTCTGCTCTGCACGGCGAACGCGGCAAATCGTCCGGCATCAAAGGCTACATGACGCTTGGCGAGGCGGCCGGCCAATATGGCGTCTCACCAGAGGAACTGGCGCGCGAATTGGGCATCCGCGAGGCGGTTTCCTCCAATGCACGACTGGGTCAACTGCGTCAGCAGTACAATTTCACGATGGAAGACGTGGCCACAGCCGGCCAACGTTTAAGACAGGCCAAGCAAAAGTAGGCCTCATGCTGTGCGTGGGGATATGCCTCGTACGTTAATCCGAATGAAGAGGGCAACATCCTATGCCATTGGAGGGACGGGGTCCAAGGGGGCCAGTTTCGGTTTGAACGCCGTGGAAGGCGTCATTCGAGAAGGCATTTTTTCATTGGACGGCAAAAGGATTTGCGACTTTGACAAAGGCGAGCGTAACAAACCACGTGCTGCGAGTATAAGTGCCGCACCTTTATGAGGCTTAATCTTTCATAGGGCTATTCTGAACCAGTTGGGATGGAGCCGCGGCGGAAGGGCACTTGGCGGAGGACGGATTCCCCGCCAGTCCATTCGCCTTTGGCCAGAATGCGTCCGGTTGTGGCATCCACATCGGCGTATTCGATGCCGGGGGGTTCGGCAAAGGCAATCTGCCAGTTGTCGCCTGTTTTGAGAATTCGGTCCACAATGCGGCACCAAGTGGGAATGCACACATAGGAGCCGGTCATTTCGGGGCCGAGGCTGCGCGGCTGATCAAATCCCATATAGACAACCACAACCAGTTGCGGGGTAAAGCCGGCGAACCACGCGTCGGTGCAATTGTTGGTCGTGCCGGTTTTGCCGGCCATTTGAGGAATGGGCCGATTTGGCTCGCGGCCGCGCACGTCCTCGAAGTACCGGGTGATCGGTCTGCCGGTGCCGCGCAGGACAGCCGCGCGCAGCATGTGTGCCATCTGATACGCACCCACTTCGCTCATCACGACTTTTTCGGCAGGGCGAAAGCGTTTGACCAACCGCTCTTCTTTCTCCGCCGTGCGGGCAACCTCAGTGATTTTTTGGACACAGACCGGCTGGAGCGCGACGCCGTGGTTGGCAAACGGTATGTAGGCGGCGGCCATGGCCAAAGGGGTGACGCCCAAACTGCCCAGAGCCACCGTGACATCGGCGACCGGGATTTTCCAAGCGGGCGAGCCCACCACATTAAACGCATCGAGGCGATCGCGCATCTGGCGCGCGCCCAACTGTCCCATCAGGCGCTGATAGAGCAGAATTGTTACCACATTGCGCGAGTGTTCGAGTGCCACTTGCAGAGTGGTCGGGCCGAAATACTGGCGCTCGTAGTTCTTGGGCGTGTAGCCGTTGGCGAAACGGACGGGTTCGTCCACGAACACGCTGGCGGGCGTAAATCCCGATTCCATGGCAATGGCATAGACAAAGGGTTTGAAACAGGAGCCGGCCTGGCGCTCGGCTTGAACGGCGCGGTTCCATTGCCCGTTGGTCTCGGCGTCGTAGAAATCATAGCCGCCGCACAGCGCAAGAATTTCCCCACTCTTGACATCGAGCACCACGACGCCTCCCTGAATTGGGGCCTTGTCAAACAGTTCGCCCTCGAACCGTCCGGCCGGGCGGTTGACGCTGGTAACACGGACATCTATGAGGTTGCCCTGCTTGAGGATTTTTTCCGGCTGATAGTAGGGCAGGCGCGCGGGCAGCGGGATGGAAGCGGTGTAGCCGGCGGCGCGAACCGTGATGGAATCGGTGGTGACGCTGCGGATTTCGGCGAGGCGAATGTCGCCCGGACGAAGCGGCGCGTTGGCGTTTTCATCTTCCGAGAGGCGGATGATTTTTCGCTGCTGCCATTTTTCTTCAGCTTCGCGCAGGCCTGTCCGCAACTCTTCCTCGCAAATGGCCGTAATCGAACTGTCGAGCGTTGAATAAATGATATAACCGTTGCTTTGGAGCGCGTCGAAGCTGAGTTCGGGGTCTTGCTGGGCCAGCCAGGTTTTGAGGTACTCGACAAAATACGGGGCGCGGTTGCGCTCGACAGGCGGCGGATGGATGTGGAGCGGCTCGTTGCGTGTTTTTTCATAGACCTCGTCATCAATGCAGCCGGCGTCGCGCATGCGGCCGAGGACGAGATTGCGGCGGCGCAACGCGCGGTCGGGGTTGCGCAGCGGGGAGTCAATGGAAGGGGCGCGCGGCAAACCGGCCAGCAGCGCGCATTCCGACAGGGTGAGGTCGTGCAGGTCGTCCTTGTTGAAATACGTCTTGGCGGCGGCCTTGACACCAAAAGCCCCGCTGCCCAGATAGACTTGGTTGAGGTAGAATTCGAGGATTTGGTCTTTGGAATAGCGCTTCTCGATCTGGAGCGCGAGCACAATATCGCGGAGTTTCCGCATGATGTTCCGCTCGCGCGAGGTCAGCTGAATGTTGCGCGGCAATTGCAGGGTGATGGTGCTGAAGCCCTGCGAAAACCGCCCGCGTTTGAGATTGGTCCAGAGGGCGCGGCCGATGGCCACGAAGTCTATGCCGAAGTGCTTGTAGAAATGTTCGTCTTCCGCGGCCAAGAATGCTTTGACGAGGATTTCGGGGATGTCCGACAGGGGAACAATCACGCGATTTTCGCGTTTGAACGTTGTGATCTCCGTCCGCCCTGTGCGGTCGAGGACGCGCGTGACCTGCGGTGGCGCATAGTTCTCCAGCTGCTCAATCGGGGGCAGGGTTCCCAGATAGACCAACAGACCGCTGATCGCCGCGCTGCTGCACACGACGGTGAGGATCAGCATCGCGGCAAACAGGCGGAACCATCGTTGGAACGCACTGCGTGGTTTTCGTTTTTTCGCGGCCATGTTTGGTTTCGGCGAGACTCGACGCTTTTCAAATCAGGGGGGCCACCCTGCGGACTGTCCGAACAGCAAGAACATGCCGTCTTTGCCTGCCTTGCCTATGAAGAGAAATGTTCGTAGGGCATGAGGCGAAAGTCAACCGGACTTGGAGTGAAATTCTGCCACCGAACTGTCCGGCCGCCCACACGCCCGATGGCCGTGACCGGCGTCCGCAGGCCATGCCGTCGGAACAAATCCTGAATCGTGTGCGGCGCGGCGGCAGTGGCAAACAACAATTCGTAGGCCTCGCCGCCATAAACTGCCGTTTGCTTAAGGCTTATCTTTGTGGCGCGGGACCAGTTTCGCAGGGCGGCGGAGACGGGCAGGCATTGGACATCTACGGTTGCACCTACCCCGCTGGCCTTGCACAGAAGTCCGACTGACTTGTGGAGATCGTCGCTGAGGTCTATCATGGCCAGATCGTCCAAATGGCGGGCCAACAATTGGCCTTCGCGCAGACGGGGCTGCGGGCGGCGATGGCGCTCGCTCAGATGGCGCCGGTCGCACTCCGAGAGGCGCAGCGGCGGGGGCTTTTTGCGGCCGGCCATCAGCACCATCATCCCCGCCGCCGAATCGCCCAACGTGCCGGTCACATAGAGATCCTGTCCTTGGCGAAGCCGGTTTCGAAGCGGCAGTTTTTCGCGCGGGCCGTCAAATTCGCCCAGCAGGGTCGGCGACAAAATCAGCTTATCGCTCTTGACGGTATCGCCGCCGACAAAAGCAATTCCCCAGCGGCGGCAGGCTTTTTGCATTCCGCGATAGATGGACGCCAGACGGGCCAGCTCGCAGTTGGGGGGTGCACCCAGCCCTACCACCATTGCCGTTGGCCGCCCACCCATGGCGGCAATATCGCTGACGTTGACGGCGACGGCCTTCTCGCCGAGCGTTGCCGGCGTTGCCGTCTGCCATGTGAAATGTGTTGCCTCGACAAGAACATCCGTTGTGATTAGGAGAAGGGTTTGGCCACCGGCCGGAATGACTAGACACGCTGCGTCGTCGCCAAAGCCGACGGCGATTTCCTTTGCCGTCGGACCCAACGATTTGGCCAGACGTTCGAGCCAGCCGTCTTCGCCGATTTCGCACAACCGGAGGCGATGCCGTGGGCCGTTGCTATTCAAAATCGTCCTCGCGCCAGAGGTCGTGACAGATGCGAAGGAAGTGGCGGGCGGCGGCGGTAATGTCGTCGGCCTTCATGAGGGCCGAGATCATCGCGCAATGGCGCGCGCCGGCAGCCAGCACGTCGCCCAAGTTGTCCGCGGTGATGCCGCCGATCGCCACAAAGGGGATCTTCAACGTGGCAGCGGCCCAGCGCACCGTGGGCAGGCCCAGCGGCAAATAGCTCTGCTGTTTGGTGGGCGTGGTATAGATGGGGCCGAGCCCGATGTAGTCCACGTCCATGGTTTGGGCGCGAAGGGCCTGCAGTCGCGTGTGTGTGGAGAGGCCGATGATGCGGTCGGGCCCGACAATGTCGCGGGCGGTCGAGACCGGGCAATCGGTCTGCCCCAGATGGACGCCGTCGGCATCGGCGTCGCGCGCCAGATAGGGATTGTCGTTGACGATGACGGTCACGCCGAGGGGGCGTGCCATGCGTACGACCCATGTAACGTCTTCGAGCAGCCGGTCGTAGGGGGTGGTTTTGTCACGAATCTGAATCACCCGGATACCGCCGTCCATGAGTTTGGCGGCGATTTCCGTGTGCGTCAAACCGCCCGTCATCTCGCGGTCAGTGATGGCGTAAATGCCCCAATTGTTTATGGTTTCACGGAGAATCATCGGCTACGCAACGTCAAAAATCCAGCATGGGGCTGCTGGCGGCGGCGTATCGCTTGATGGGAATGCGGCCGGCGCGATAGGCGAGGCGCCCCGCCTCGATCGCGTGGCGCATGGCGTGGGCCATTTTCACGGGATCTTTGGCGCAAGCAATTCCCGTGTTGAGCAGCACACCGTCTGCGCCGAGTTCCATGGCAATTGTTACGTCGGAAGCCGTCCCTACGCCTGCATCCACGATAATGGGCACCTTGGCGTTTTCGACAATCAACCGGATGTTGTTGCGGTTGATGATGCCTTGACCGGAGCCGATGGGCGAACCGAGCGGCATGACACAGGTGGCGCCGGCATCTTCGAGCCGGCGCGCCAGTACGGGATCGTCGGAGGTATATGCCAAGACCTCAAAGCCTTCCTTGACCAGAGCGATGGTGGCTTCGAGCGTTTCGACGGGATCGGGGAATAGCGTCTTTTCGTCGGCGAGGACTTCAAGTTTGACCCAGTCGCCAATGCCCAGTTCGCGGGCAATGCGGGCGATCTTGATGGCATCATCCTTGGTATAGCAACCGGCGGTGTTGGGAAGAATGGTATAGCGTTTCGGGTCAATGTAATCCAGCAGCGTTTTTTCGCCTTTGGGGGCGTTGAGATTGACGCGGCGCAGGGCCACGGTTACCACCTCGCAGCCGGAGGCTTCGAGGGCCTCGGCCATCAGTCCGAACGTTGCATACTTGCCGGTGCCAACAAACAGACGCGACCGGAAGGTGCGGTTGCCGATCTTGAGCAGGTCTTCTTGATTATTCATCGTGTGATTCTCCTGAAAAATCCGTCGGGGCTGAGAAAGGGGTTGGAACAAATCGGCCCTGCGCTCATCCCCCGCCGACCATGTGAATCACGTCCACACAGTCGCCCTCAACCAAGAGGGTCGAATTTTGTGCCTCGCGCGGAACCACCTCGCCGTTGCGCACGACGGCAACGCGTCGTGCACCCAAGCCCAAGTCGGCAATCAGCTGCGCGACCGTGCATGCGGCCGGCAGCGTGCGGTTCTCGCCATTGAGACAAATCGTAATCATACGGAACCCGACTGCGAGCGAAAGGAAGCCAATCCATACGCTCGTTGGCATTCGAGAAAAAAGATTGGCGGACGCGCGCAAAAAGTCAAGGGCTGTTTGGGCCATGTATGCCAAAAGGGGGCATTGTGTGTGCGATTCATAAATGCGGTCGGCGTGGAAGCCGACCCTCCATGGGCGGACTGCCGTTCACGGCACGTGTCGGGCGAAATTGGGCGGGCGAGGGAGGTAATGGTCGTGGTGTAGGCGCGATGCGGTCGGCGTGGAAGCCGACCCTCCATGAAAAAAAAGTGTGTTCAAAACGCGGGCAAAGCATCAAGCAAAGCATGAAGGCTGCATATCCAAGAAAAGACTTTTCAAGGCGGGACGAAATGGGCCTGAAGGCCGCTGTCGGCGGGCAACTGCCTTCAGATTTTTTTGTTGATTTTTACTGTCCCATCTTTCATATTTCCATTCACAATGGGACGTGTCCCACGATGCCGTCCTCAATCTAAATCATGGAGAGAAGACAGCAGGGGGTTCGTGCCGAAGCGGAGGACAGCCAAGTTCCGATCCGCGATTTTCAGAAGTGAAAGGAGTGCCGCACATGTTCCGACAAGGGGATGTTCTCATTGAACGGGTCAAGCGCCTGCCGAAAGCCGTCAAGCCGGTTGCACGCAAGGATGGGCGTTTTGTGCTGGCGCATGGCGAGATGACCGGTCATGCGCACATGATCCTCGAATCCCACGTCCGAATGTTTCGCGATGCGTCGGATGAACACAGGACGTTCCTCGAAGTCCTTGACTCGCCCTGCCGCGTGGTTCACGAGGAACATGCCGAAGTGGTTCTACCGCCGGGAACCTATCGCGTAACCCGGCAGCGGGAATATACGCCGAAGAAGATTCATTATGTCCGCGACTAACCGCCCGTCCCGTCTCAGTCCGGCGCAGCGTTCCGCGCTGACGAAATACCGCCGCTACTGGGAGCGGGTAAGCCGCAGCACAAAGCCGGCGGACCGGCCGCAGGCCGAGCGGTGGATGGATCGTGCCTATGAAATTGCAGGTTTGCCGCCGCCGCGGGCGAAGATCTGGGTTCCCTCGCCGCTGATTGGGGCGATTGCATCGCATTTGCTGGCCAATGCCGGCCAACCGCCACCTCCGCCAGGGTCGCTGCCGCTGTGGGGGGAGTTCGAGCCGCGGGTTTGGGATTTGATTAATGCCCAGACCGGTGCGGCAGACTTCGACCTTCCTTTTCGCCGCGTCCGGCAGGAAGTCTATAATGGCGTTCTATGCCGGGCAAGCGAGCAAATGGCACGCGCGATAGACCCTGTGGACCTGTCTGTGATGGCAAAATGCGAATGGGGCGGAACGGAATCGCCGGTGCAGAAATCTATGTGCGAACACATCCGGACGTCGGTCAACCGCATTGCCGGCGAGCGCGCCAACGAAAACTATCGTGAGCGCGTACGGCGCGTGATCGGCGACCGGTTGTGGCTTCTGGTAGGGGACGCCCGCGTATGGGATCAGATTTGGAGTATCGCCAGCAATGGCGCGCTCCATGTGTTTCGCGATACGCTGTTGGATTTTCCCTCCGTTGTGGAAGACAGCGATGTGTGGTTGGAAGTCCGCGAGCGTTTCCGCGACTTCGACTGGGAACGCGAGATTGACATGTCGTGGCGGTACGAGGTTGGGGAATGCATCTACGGCTGCCACGACTCACTGTGGCTGGGGTTCTGCCAATTCCTGCATGAACAGTGCGGTGTGGAAGGAGCCGACTGTCTCGAAGGCTTGATCGGGCTGGCGAAAACGTGCGGATGCTGGTGGCCGTTCGATCAGATTGTGGTGATGTCGGAGCGGCCGCAACGTCTGCAGCTCAATGAGCAAGGCCAGCTGCATTCGGTGGACGACGGGCCGGCCTTGCAGTTTGCCGGCGAGGATGGCATTTGGGCGTGGAACGGAACAACGATGTCGCGCGACCGCTACCTCGCGCAGATTCACGCAAGCCTTGCGCGAATCCGCCGCGAGCGGAATGTCATGCGCCGCCGCATGCTGATCCGCGCGTACGGCGAGGAGCGCTACATTCGCGACAGTAAAGCCCTAAAAATTCACGAAGACGAGTGGGGCGAACTTTATCGTGTCCTCCTGCCCGACGACGAACCGCTCGTGATGGTCAAAGTACGGAATGCCACGGCCGAACCCGACGGCTCGTATCGCTACTACTATCTGCGCGTTCCTCCCACAATCACGACGGCACGCGAAGCCGTGGCATGGACGTTCGGTTTGCGGCCGGAAAAGTATACGCCGGAAGTGGAAACCTGAGGCATCGTCGCAGATATAAATTCCCCAAGCCAAATCGCGCGCCTTTTTCCCACGCGTCGTTTTGATTTGAATTGCGCTGCCGCGGGTATGTAGCATTTTTCCAGACTTGCCGGGAGGTGGGAACGTCATGACCCGTGCAAAACTTTCTGGACTCAGGTTGCGGACTTTAACGTTCGTGCTGGGGGCATTCTGGGCGGCCGCCGTCGTTGGGCCGGTGTCTGTGCGCGCGCAAGAGGAGCAACCTGACACGCCGCCGCCCGCGCGGCCCGTCGAGGTGGACCCTCGTGACGCCGAGGTTCTCGACAGCGTCCTCGACGCCATGGATGAGACGGACGCAACCACGGCGACCGAAGAGGCAGTTGAACCGGAGACAAAAGATGCCGGACCGATTCAGTTTGAGGTGTGTTATTCGCTGCCGACGCGCCAGCTCATTCTGCGCGAGTGGCTGGAGTCGGGCGCGCTCAGTCTTATTGTCCCCATTGAAAACGACATCACGGAGGTGCAGGGCGATTATCGGCGCGTGCTGGCGCGCGAGGGGTCGGCGGAAAACCGGCGCGACCTCGAAGAAATCGAGGATGCCTTGCGGGAACTGGAACGGCACCGAATCGAAACCATCGAAAAGCGCCTGACAGGCATCGAGGTTAAAGGGCGGCTTTCGCCCGAAGAAAGGGCCGAGGCGGCATTGCTTCACATGGCGCTGGCGCTAATTTACCTCGACGAGGGGCGCGCGCGATTGGCGCTGGGAGAGCTGGATCGGGCTGGCGGCCAGCTGCCCAACGAACCATTGGTGCCGGCATTGCGTGCTGTGGCGCTGCGCGAGATGGGACGCAACGAGTCTGCGTTTGCGGCGGCGAACGAGGCGCTGGCCGGCGAGCCAAAACTCCTGCTGGCCATTACTACGGTGGCCGAATTGCACGAGGACCAGTTGGAGTACGACCGGGCGGCCGAAATGTGGCAGCGTGCGTTGGATGTGCGCGTGGGTGTGCCGGAACGGCTGGGCCAGGCGGCGGCGCGCAACCGGCAGGTGTTTCCGCGGGGGGCGGAAAGCGTCCGCCGCACGTTTGCCGACCAATTCGAGGTGCGGCTGCGGTGGGCGCGGTTGCGCGACTTTGCACACCGATATTATCAGACGGATGACCGCGCCGGGTTCAAACTGATTTACGATCCTTCGATCGGCATGCCGCTGCGCGATCCGTATTTATCGCCGCTGCGCGATCTGGTCGGGCGTTATCTGCAGGGCGGCGACGCTGCGGTTCACCCCGACGAGGTCGAGCGAATGTTCCGGCAGCTGACGGCCGAGCGAGACAAACAGGCTCTGGAAGCGATGTTGGGGCTTGTGCTCGATTCCTTGGACAGCGCGGCGTACACGATCGGCCGGGCGCTGCGGGTGCGGCGGGCGCAACCGCCGGTTGTTGTGCTTTACAATCCCGATGTGTGGGAATCGTTGGTGGCCAGTCGGGGAACAATCGGTTTGTTTGCACCCCACGGACGTGTGATCGGGATTCCATTGCCGCGGGGCAACAATCCTGTGCTGTTGAAGAATACGATCTTTCACGAATACGGCCATTATGCGACGTTTGAAATCACCGGGCCGCGCGAGTTGCCGTTGTGGCTGGTCGAGGGCATCGCAGAGTTTCTGGCGCTGGATTCCGGAATAGACCGCTATGGGGCCGATCCGGTTTCAGCCAATTGGGCGGACCTGTGGTCGCGCGAAGCACTCGACCGGTCGTGGTTCGACAAAGGACGCGACACGTTCACGGGAGCCGACTATTTTAAGGCGCGGGCGGCGGTGGGCGTGCTGGTGGACTCGTTCGGGATCAACCGGCTGGGCGAATTTTTGGAAACGCTGGGGAATGGAAGCGACCTTTACGAGGCGTCGGAGCGGGCGTTCGGAATGCCCTATCGCGACTTGTTGTATTCGATCGTGAAGCGACAGGCATCGCTGCGCGAGCGCATGGCGAGGCGCTAACCCCCACCCTTTCCGCCGGACACGTTGGCCGCGTCAAACGCGTCAGATATTTCCTACGCCTTCTTTCCTTCGCCCTTCTGAATAAAGCGCTGCTGGGGCGGCTCGATCATCACCTTCGTGTAAGGCGGCACGGACTCGGTGATCCAGACGTTGCCGCCGATCACGCTATCGTGGCCAATGACCGTGTCGGCGCCGAGAATCGTTGCGTTGGCATAGATGGTTACGTTGTCCTCGATGGTGGGATGCCGCTTGCGGTCGCGGATGATTTGTCCGCTGGCGTCCTTGGGAAAGCTGAGCGCGCCCAGCGTGACTCCCTGATAGATTTTCACATTGTTTCCAATCACGGTGGTTTCGCCGACCACGACGCCGGTGCCGTGGTCAATGAAGAAACTTTCGCCGATTTTCGCCCCCGGATGAATGTCAATACCCGTGCGATGATGGATGTATTCGCTCATGATGCGCGGCAAAAGAGGAACGCCGAGAACCAGAAGTTCATGGGCGATACGATGCGTGGTGATGGCCTCGAAGCCCGGATAACAGAGAATAATTTCCGCGAAGCTTTTGGCCGCCGGATCGCCGTCGTAAGCCGCTTGCACATCCTTTTCAAGCAGGGCGCGGATGGCTGGAATGCGGCGGAAGAACTCGGCGGTGATTCGCTCGGCCTCGGCGCGAAGGTTACGCGTGGCTGCCGTTTGATTGCACCGCGTGCAATCTTCGTGTACGAGGGCGCGGGCAATCTCGTCGCTGAGACGGACCGCCAGAGACTCGACGAGGTCGCCCACAAAGAACTCGATTGTACTGTGGTAGAGTCGCTGTCGGACATAGCCGGGGAGAACCAGACTTTGCAGGTCGCGAAGGATGGCCAGCGTGGCCTCGCGGTTGGGCAGATCATGTTTTTCGATGTGATTGATCTTTTGCGTTTGCCGGACGCTTTCAACAATCCCTTTAACCAGTTCGGGAATCTCTCGTTGCAGTTCACTCGCGGCAGCCATGAGATGTCTCCTCTAAAGGGTGGTAAATTATAAGACCTTTTTGGACTCTTTCGTTTAGACTTTTCCGTATAGACATTCATCCAAGATGAGATGCGAAGATCTTTTCCAACTTCCAACCTCTTGATTCCGACCTCTTTGATTGCGGCCAAAGGCCACGTGTTAGCCGACCTTTTGGAGTGCGGCAGCCATGCTGCCGCTTTTGTAATTGTGCGTTGTGAAAAGAAACATTTGTTTTCCCGGAAAGGGCCCCGTTTGGCTGGTTTGAGTTCGCCGTAAAGCAAAGCGGCAGCATGGCTGCCGCACTCCAAAGCCCTGGCCAAACGCATACCATACTTAGACTTTTCGGTCTAAACATCTATCCAAGGTGCGAAGATCTTTTCTAACTTCCAACCTCTTGATTCCGACCTCTTTAATTGCGGCCAAAGGCCACATTAGGTTTCGGCATCGAGTCACTTTGCGCACGATTTTTCCCAACGCCTAGCTTCTTGCATCTGACCGCTTTGGTTATGGCCAAAGGCCGCGCTAGTTTTTCGCCGGTTCTTTCTTTTTGCGGGCTTGCGCCTTGGCACCGGCGGCGCCGGCCTTTTCCTCTTTGGCGCCGGCCTTCTTCTCCACTACGACACGGCCCGGCTCACGCTTGGTGCGGCTCATCTCCTCGTCAAACTTTTTGCCCAGTTCGCTCAGCCGCTGCACAATGTCCGGATGCTGCGCGGCCACGTCGTTTTTCTCGCCGATGTCTGCATCCAAATCGTACAGGGCAAGTTCGGTCTTCGCATCCTTGTAGGGGCCCGGTTTTCCGTCGGCGCCGCCGGATACCAGCGCGCGATAGGTGTGCGGAAAATGCAGTTTCCATTTCCCGCTGACGACGGCCTGCAACTCATTGCCCCAGTAGAGATAGTAGGCCTCATGCGGACACTTGGCGTTCGGCTCGCCCAAAACCAGCGGCCGGATGCTCAGGCCGTCAATCTTGTGATCGGGCAGTTTGGTGCCGACGATGTCGGCGATAGTCGGCAGAATGTCAATGGTCATCGCGGGCTCTTTGCAGACCGAGCCTGCCGGAATGCGTCCGGGCCACCGCATGACACACGGTACGCGCACGCCGCCTTCCCATGTTGTGCCTTTGCCCTCGCGCAAAGGTCCGGCCGAGCCGCCATGATTGCCGTAGCTGAGCCATGGGCCGTTGTCGGAGGCAAAGATCACCCACGTGTTGTCGTCGAGATTTAGGCGCTTGAGGGTTTCAAGAATCTGCCCGACCGACCAGTCAATCTCCATAATCACATCGCCATAAAGGCCTCTCTTGGATTTGCCCTTGAACCGGTCGGAGACAAACAGTGGCACATGGGGCATGCTGTGGGCCACATAGAGGAAGAACGGCCGGTTCGCGTTCTGTTCGATAAACTTCACCGCGCGCTCCGTGTACCACGTCGTCAATTGGGTTTGGTCGGGGTTGTATTCGATGATTTTTTCGCCTTCCATCAAAGGGAGGTCCGGGAATTTCGAGGTCGGGTGTTTCGGCCACATATCGTTGGAATAGGGCAGCCCAAAGTAGTCGTCGAAGCCGTGGCGGGTAGGCAGAAACGGCGGCAGATGGCCGAGGTGGTATTTGCCGTAGATCGCCGTGGCATAGCCGCGCTGCTTGAGGTTTTCGGCGATGGTCATCTCGGAGTCGGCAATGCCGTGAGTGGCGCCCGGGCCAAGCGCGCCAAGAAGTCCGAGGCGGTTGGGATAGCAACCGGTCAGCAGGGCGGTGCGCGAGGCGGTACAAACGGCTTGCGCGACGCGGAAGTTGGTGAAGCGCATGCCCTCGGTGGCCATGCGGTCAATGTTGGGTGTCTCGAAACCCTGTGCGCCAAAACAGCCGAGATCCGCGTAACCCTGATCGTCGGTGAACACGATCACGATATTGGGCAGGCGGGAAGGGGCGGAATCTTTGGCTTTGCCTTTCGCCTTTCCGGCGGCGGCATTGCCGGCAAGTGCCATCGAGGCGGCGCCGAGTGCAGCGGTCTGGAGGAATTTGCGGCGATTGGCTTGTGATGTCATGGCTGGCTCCTTTCAAAATGCATGCACTTATTGTGCATGGCTGCGTTTCCGAAATCGAGAAAAAAGTTGTTCTTCGGTTTTTTCGTCTAACGTGGCCCCGTGGCCGCAGCCAAAAAGGTCAAAGGCCAGACGTTGGAAGTTAAAAAGAGCCTCGCAAATTAGCGGGCTGTTTAGACCCAAAATTATAAGTCGAAACTTTATGGAAAAGAAGTTCAAACAGCATGGAGTTAAAACTTCGGTTCATCGCAGTTGCGCTTGTGGAGGGGCGAGTTCCACCGCGACCGGAGCGAAAGGTGGATGGATGCCTTGCACGGCATCCGGAGGCGGTCGGGGTGGAACCCGACCCTCCACCGATTAAATAAAAAGGCGGTTGGGGTGGAACCCAAC
>JAOAGV010000070.1 GCA_026415575.1 Candidatus Sumerlaeia bacterium | reverse complement strand
GTGTTTAGCCGGGCCTTTGGAGTGCGGCAGCCATGCTGCCGCTTTGCTCTCCGACGCCCCTAAACCAGCCAAACGGGGCCTTTTTCGGGAAAACGAACGTTTCTTTTCAAAACGGATTATTTGAAAAAGCGGCAGCATGGCTGCCGCACTCCAAAGATTGGCTGGCGTGGCCTTTGGCCACAAGCAAAGAGGGTAGAGGTTAGAAAAGATCTTCGCAAACTGGCTGGACCGCTAGATCACAGAGTCCAAAGGCTGCGTAACCGCGTCACAATTCATCCGGGCGGTCATCGGGCTTCGGCGCCAGTTCCATCCCTTTGCTGTTGTAACGGAAGACTGCAAACGTCAGCGGTTTCGACCCCGTATTGGTCAGACCGTGATAGACCCACGGCGCGACGTAAAGAATATCACCGGCTTTGGCCGGCGTTTCTTTTCCGTCCAGCGACCAGGTTCCCTCACCTTCGACCAGCATCAGATACTCTTCCATGACGTGCCGATGTGCGCGATGGACGGCCTTGCCCGGCTGGACTACAGCCACGGCCACCAGCACGTTGCGCGTTTCGCCCGACTCGCCGGCAAAGTAGCGATACATTTTCCCCCAGTCCGCCTCGGTGACCGGCGTTTCGGCCTGCCGGATGATTTGCGACTTCTGCGGCTGGGCCGGAGGTCGCACCGTGCCGGCGGGACCGGCGAGACCGGTCCAAGCAATGGCCACTGCGGCAAGAGCCGCGGCCGACAGAAGGATTTTTCTCCGAGGGTTGGCTTTCATTGGCACCTCCTAGCGATGTTGGACGACCTGGATAGAATGGATGCGGTGGACCGGCTGGTTTTTCGACTCAGCTTTCCATCGCTTTGGCCACCATCGCCTCCCACAGTTCGCGCTGCTCGATGATTGCAGCCACGCGATCCTCGACTGGGTTGCTTTGTTCCAGCAGCGCCCAGCCGCTCCAGCCCATCTTGACCAGAAGCGTAACCTGAAGTTGATGGGGGAAGGATTTATCATCCAGATCATGGACGTGGAGAGTGTCGCCGAGGAAGGGCTTGACGAGGTTGAAATTGTGCTCGAAGCCCTTGCCCGCGGCGTCGCGCGGGCTGCTGTTCAATTTGACACGCACGCTTGGCACCGTGACCCGGTCCATGATGGCGCGAATGCTTTCGAGGTCGCCGGCCGAGCCGTGGCATTCGAGGCGAACCATCTGGCCAAGGTCGGCGGCATATTTGCCGACCTCGTTAAGCGCCTCGGCAATCTGCTTGATGGTGGTTTCGCGCGGGATGTCCTTGTGGAAGTCGTTGGGGAAGACACGCACACCAGACGAGCCGACATCGGCGCTGAGTTTGAGAAAGCCTTTGGCAGCCTCGATGGCCTTTTTGACCTCTTCGGGTTTGGGCGAGTCGAACTTCTCGCCACAGGCAATGCCCACCAGTTTGACGGGACTGTCGGCAAAGCGTTTTTTGACTTCGGCGCGTTGGGCGGCGCTGATGTCGAGCTCAACGCCATGGGCGTATTTGGCGCTGGTGCGCAGCTCAACACCGAATACCTTGGCCTTGGTGCAGTTGGCAATCAGCGTGGGGATGTCCCAGTCGCGGCCCCATTGATACGTGGTGAACCCGAAACGGGGCTTGCCGGGTTTTTTGGGCGCTGAATCGGCGGCGGGTAGCAACGCTGCATCGAGGGCGGTTGCAGCGATGCCAGACGCCGCTCCGGCCAAAAAGATTCGCCTCGAGCATTTCGTTTCTTGTGCAAACATCTGTCCTCTCCTTCCGTCTATGTTGTCCATGTTGTCCAAGTCGTCCATTCTGTCCACGCTTTTTCCCTCACACCCGGCTCAGGGCGTTCGCGCTCACAAACAGATTGCGCGAGCGAAATCCCGTCGGGCTTTCCAAGAGCAGCGTGGCGCGCAACGAAGGCAGTTCCGATGCGAACCACGGACGGTGGAGCCGGCGGTCTTCGCCGGCAATCCAGCGGGGCGCATTCAATCCATACGCACGCGCCAGTTCTTCGGCGGTCGCGGCGAGATAGGCATCCTCGATCCGGCCCACCTCTCCAAAGCGCGGAGCCAGAAGCGCGGGTGTCGGGTCGAGCGCGGCCTGATTCGGCGCGGCATAAAAGCCATCAAGGAAGTTCGCCAGACACCGCCCAAAGTCGTCGCCGGCAAGTGTCCGCTCGGCCACTTCGGCCAGGGTTTTTGGCCTCATACCTTGCCCCCCTCAAACAACCCCTATACGAGGTATTGCGTCCTCACGGGGATTCGTGCCGCCGGATAATACTGCGCAACCACATCCAGCACGGCCTCGGCCGATTTTAACTGCAAGCGCTGGATGAGGAATACAATGTCGGGTACATCGTTTTGCCCGCCAATCGCATCGCTGATGCGCGCGGCCATGCACTTCATCGCCAGCAAATATTCCGGCACCGGCATCTCAGCCGCAGATTGGGAAACTGCGGCAGGTCGCCTTGTGTGGTTTCATGTCGGGCGGAGACAAACGCCTTGACGCCGTCTTTGAGCCAATCGGTTTCGATCCCCTCCTCGTCGGCAATCCGGCGTGCCAGATCGCGAACCAGTTCCGCGGGTTGAAAGATCGCATCTACGTCGCGCGTGGCCGCGCGGGCATTAAAGGCGAGCACCATCACGGCCCCGCCGAAAAGACAGATTTCACCTGTGACGCCCTTGCGACCCAGCTCATCCGACAGCCGTTGTAGCGCGCGCAGGATCACCTCGCGGCTCAGGCCCGAATCCGGCCAACCCTTCCTTTGTTCCCCTTCCGCCATCTACACTGTCTCCGGCACGACAAACGGCGCGCGGTAGTCCCGCGTCCGCAGTGCGTTGGCCTGCTCGCTGAACGGACCCACGAATACTTCCTTTGCCGGATCAAAACGCAGCCATGCGCCCAGAACCGGCGGCGTCTTTTTCAGGTCAATTTCGTTGGCATCGAGGTGCGCCATGAACCGGTCGAAGGTTTCGGCAAAATCCTTTTCATCGCCGATGGCCTCGCGAATGGAATCCGCCGGCGCCGGTTTGCCGACGCGATACGAAATGTTGGCCATGTGAACCAGTGCCGCCGACAGGTGGCCTTCGAGAATGTCGCTGGTCAGGTCTTCCACCCTTCGACTGCGCACGGCTTTGACGAAACTTTCCATCAAACCGGGATTGGTCGGCTGGAATTCGCGCACCAGTTTCCCGTCCTTATCGTAGGCCTTGTTGCCGGCAATCCAGCCGTTTTCGCAATGCAGGAGCGTGCCGATTTGCACGTCCTTGTAAGAGTCCATCGTCTGTCGGGCGTTCTTTTCCCACGGGTTTTCGCGCAGCGCTTTGTTCTTCGGCAGACCGCGCACCTCAAAAATGATCGGCGCCGGCTGGTAATCCAAAAACGTAATCAGCGTATTGGGCGTTTCGCCATCGTCTTCATAGCCGAACCGCCCGCCGATGCTCAGCACGCGGGTCGGCAGAGTCGCCTGCCCGACGGCCATCCGGCAGCCGTCCATGTAATGGATGCCCATGTTGCCGAGGTCGCCGTTGCCGTAGAGCCAGTCCCAATGCCAGTCGTAGTGGAGAAACTCGCGCATCAACGGCTTGATGGGCGCGGGTCCCGACCACAGGTCGTAGTCGAGCGTCTTGGGAATCGGCTGCGGACCGGCGACCTTGCCGATGCTCATGCGCGGCTTGTAGTTGACCCCGCGGGCAAAAAGCACCTTGCCCAAACCACCCTGCCGCGCCCACGCGAACGCCTCGGCCATGCCGGTGGTGCTGCGCGGGCCGGCGGTCGAAAGCACGATGCGGCCGTACTTGCGCGCCGCCTCGACCATCTTGCGCCCCTCGAAGATGTTGTGCGACGCAGGCTTCTGCACGAACACATCCTTGCCCGCCTGACACGCCCAGACACTCACCAGCGCGTGCCAGTGGTTGGGCGTTGTGATGCTCACCGCGTCAATGTTTTTATCCTCGAGCAGTTTGCGGACGTCCGTGTAAGCATCCACCTTCTCGTTGAGTTTCTTGCATTTCTCGACCTCGGCGTCGAGAATGACGCGGTCCACATCGCACAGCGCCACGATGCGAACGCCCGGCACCTTGCGCCATGCGATGATGTCCTGCTTGCCCTTGCCGCCGATTTTGACATTCGATCCGATGCCAACGACCGCGATGTGAATATCGTCGTTGGCTCCCTTTACGCGGGCGAACGGTGCAGGCGCAGCGGACAGCAGTCGCGCAGCCGGCAGACCGGCGGCGCAGCCAAGGGCCTGCCCGACAAACTTTCTGCGTGTTACATTTTTCATGGCCGGCTCCTTTGTATCTCCGTTGTAATCGCGCACAGTTCATAGCAGCGCTTTTTCGCCAGAATCAAGTGGTTCTTTTCGGACACTTTTTGCCTGCGCAGGCCGTTGCAAACAACATTTGCACTTCCGGACGGGCGGCGTTTAGATGCCGCGTGGTGGTTGTGAGCTTAATCCGATCTTGGGAGAACGTCCGATGAAAAACCGCTGGCCTATTTTGCTTGGTTGGTTTGTAACCCTCGCGGCAGGCCTTTCTGCCGCAACGCCGCCGCAAGACGCGGTGCGCCTCTGGCAGGAAACGCTCACCATCCCAACTTATGAGGTCGCCCCGCCCGATCCCTCGCCGCTCTTTTTCGACGGCCGCACCTATCAGGGCGCCAAAGGCCCGTTCTATCCCTATCCCATCACCGACCGCCTGCTCCATGTGCGCAAGGACAAAACGTACGCGGCGCTCTATCTTGAAAACAAGTATCTGAAAATTTGCGTGCTGCCGGAACTGGGCGGGCGGATTTTCGAGGGCGTGGACAAAACCAACGGCTACAATTTTTTCTATCGCCAGCACGTCATCAAGCCCGCGCTCATCGGCATGCTCGGAGCGTGGATCAGCGGGGGTGTCGAGTGGAATATTCCCCATCATCATCGCGCGTCATCCTTTGCGCCGGTGCAATACGCCACCGAAGAGAAGGCCGACGGCAGCAAAACGATTTGGGTCGGTGAACTGGAATTGCGCCATCGCATGAGGTGGGCCGTTGGACTGACGCTCCATCCCGACAAGGCGTATCTGGAAGGCGTCGTTCGCCTGATCAACCGCACGCCGGTTTCCCATACGTTCCTCTATTTCGCCAATGTCGCCGTTCACACCAACCAAGACTATCAGGTCATCTTCCCGCCGTCCTGCCAAATCGCTACGCAGCACGCCAAGAACGAGTTTGCGCGCTGGCCGGTTGCCGACGGCCCGTACGCGGGCGTGGACTACAAGGGCGTGGATGTGTCGTGGTGGAAGAATCATCCCAAGCCCGTCTCGATGTTTGCCCATGAGTGCAAGGAAGATTTTCTCGCCGGCTATGATCACGGCAAACAGGCCGGCACACTCCACGTCGCCGACCACGCCACCATGCCGGGGAAAAAATTCTTCACTTGGGGCACCGGCGCCGAGGGCCAGATGTGGGACAAATTGCTGACCGACACCGACGGCCCCTATCTCGAACTCATGGTCGGCGGCTACTCGGACAATCAGCCCGACTACAGCTGGATTCAGCCGTACGAGGTGAAAGAAGTTGTCCATTGCTGGTATCCGTTCCAGAAAATCGGCGGGGTGAAAAACGCCACGCGCGAGGCGGCGGTCAATCTGGAGTTCTTTGCGAAAAAAGTGCAGGTCGGATTTTGCACAACGCAGGAATTCACCGACGCGAAGGTCCTCGTGAAGGCCGCCGACACCACGCTGTTTGAAAAAACCATCTCCATCGCCCCGGACAAGCCCTATCAGAAAGAGGTCGCACTGCCCGGGGGCACGCGGGAAGAAGACGTGCGCGTGTCGTTGAGCGCCGGCGGCAGGGAACTGGTCGCGTATCAGCCGGTCAAGCGCGACAAGCCGCCGATGCCCAAGCCCGTCGAACCGCCGGCCGCACCGAAAGACATTAAAACCAACGAAGAACTGTATCTGGCCGGAATGCGTTTGCAGCAGTTTTACAGTCCGGCCAAAGAGCCGGACCCGTATTTCGAGGAGGCCCTCCGCCGCGACCCGGGCGACTATCGCTGCAACGTGGCGATGGGCATTCTCGACTACAAGCGCGGCATGCTCAACTCGGCGGAAAAGCACTTCCGCGCTGCCGTCGAGCGCGCGACAAAAAATTACACAGCTCCCCGTGACGGCGAGGCGCTCTATTATCTCGGCATCACGCTCAAGGCACAGGACAAGGACGACGAAGCCCGCGAGGTGCTCGGCAAGGCCGCATGGAGCGCCGCGTGGCGGTCGGCGGCCGCCCATGCCCTTGCGGAACTGGCCGCCAAGAAAGGCGACCCCGACCGCGCGCTTTCTCTTACGCTCCCGGAACCGTTTTTGTATCTTTACAATCCAACTGGACAGTGGCTGCGAGCGGCCATTTGCAGAGATCGGAAGGAATACAATTCTGCCGCATCCCTCGCGCTTGCCGCGACCTCGACCGACCCGCTGAACCCGTGGCCCAAACGTGAGCGCCTGCTGGCCCAATTGGCCGCAGATGGAAAGACCCGCCCGCTCGCGATCCGCATCACCGACGGCCTGAACGACGACCTCCAGCCGTATCTGGAAATGGCCTTCGACTATGGCAACGCCGGCCTGTATGATGAGGCCATTGCCGCACTCAAAGAAGTGGAAGCCGCCTATCCCGACAAATCGCGCATCCATCCGATGGTCTATTACGCGCTCGGCTATTTTGCGGACCGTCAGGGAAACCGCGATCGGGCAAAGGCCTGTTTCGAGGCGGCGTCGAAGTTACCGCCCGATTATGTCTTTCCGTTCCGGCTCGAAGAAATGTTTGTTTTGCGCCGCGCAATGGAGGCCAATCCCCAAGACCCCCGCGCACCCTATTATCTCGGCAACCTGCTCTACGACTGGCAGCCGGCCGAGGCGATCGAACTGTGGGAGAAGGCGCGCGAACTCGACCCGAAGTTTGCCATGACCCATCGGAATCTGGCGTGGGGCTATGCGCGCGTGGGCAACGATCCGGCCAAGGCTGCCGCCGCACTCGAAACGGCCCTTGCGCTCGACGTCCAGCCGCGGTGGCTGGGCGAATTGGACCGTCTTTATGAGGCGACGAACAAACCGGCCAATGAGCGTCTGGCATTTCTCGAAAAGCATCAGAAAGCCGTGGACGCACGCGACGATACACTCTCACGCCAAGTGCGTCTCTACATTCTCACCGGCGCCTGCGACAAGGCACTCGACATTCTGGCGGGACGCCAGTGGAGCGTATGGGAAGGCGGCGCGTCGGTTCACGACCTGTACGTGGACGCTCTGCTCCTGCGTGGACAGGAGCGCCTGAAAGCCAAACGGGTCGGCGAGGCGCTCAAGGACTTCGAGGCGGCGCTGGAGTATCCCGAAAACTTCGCCGTCGGAAAACCCTATCGGGGCGACCGCTCGCCGCAAATCTACTATCACATCGCGCTGGCCCATGAGGCGCAGGGCGCGGCCGACAAGGCCAAAGAGTTTTTTGAGAAGTGCTGCGCCGGCTCGCTTCGCGCACGCGGTGCGGGTGCCGGCGAAGGCGCCGACCTTGCCTATTGTCAGGCGCGGTCTCACCAGAAACTGGGCCGCGCCGACGAGGCCAAACGCATCGCCGACCGCCTGATAAAATCTGCGCAGGAGACTTTGGCGGGCGACACCGGCGAGGACTTCTTCGCCAAGTTCGGCGAGCGCCAGTCGAAAAATCAGCGCCTCGCCAACGCACACTACGCGCTGGGCCTTGCGCATCGGCTCGCCGACAAACCGGCCGACGCCAAGGCCGAATTTCAAAAGGCTCTCGAGCTGAATCCGTATCATCTCGGCGCGATTGTGCAGGCGGCGGGGCTGTAGGCACAAGGCTGCCGCGCGATCGGTTCACGCCGCTTTTGCGCCAAACAGAGAACACTGCGAGCAATCCGTTGCCCGATTGTTGCAGCAGTCGTTGAAGATTTGGTGCAACGCCTGAAGCCGGTGCTCGGTTGTGAACAGACCGGCGAAGCGCGGGTCGTTGCCAAACAGACGCTCGCGCATCAGGCGCACGATCTGGTTTTCCGCCAGGACCGGAAACTGCCGCCATAGTGCGCGCACGCGCCCGGCCCTCGCCGCGTCGCCCGCCCGCCGGGCCTGCAACAGGGCGATTGGCAGCACGGCATTGAAAAGCAGCGACTTTGCCTGTCCCTCGCCGATCAGGCTCAGCGCGTGCGCGGCCGGCTTGCCGCCCCACACATAGCGGCGCGTGAAATAGTGGTCGGTTTCGACGCTCAGCACCGCGCCCAGTTGCTCGGCCATGCGTTTGACCGACCGGCGGTCGGGTTGCGCCGGTGCGGCCCGCCACAGCAGATCGAGAACCGCCGCGACCGGTCCGCGGTCCATCCATTGCGCCAGAAGTTGCGCCACACCGGCCAAACGGCGGCAGGGGAAATTGACCGGCCGGATTCCCTGATACCAGCGCCGCGTGGCCGGGATGATACGGTCGCTGAAATAGCCGGCGACCCGGCTCCAGTGGCGGTTCAACGTGTCGAGATAGGCCTGCGTGGTTTCATCGAGCGGGGCGCGGTCGGCCGCTGTCGGAACCAGATTGGCCACATGAAATAGAATCGCTTCGAGCAAGCGCGCGCGGTCGGGCGCAGGGCATTCGGCGGCATGGTCGCGCAGCTCGGCGGTCGGCGTTCGCTTGGCCAGAAGAAAGTAGAGTGCTTTGCCCGACTTGTGGCCCAGAGAGGCCAGAAACGCCTGATAGAAAACTTGATCCAGCGACTCGCCGGCCAGCTGGGCCTCGAACCGGGCCGCTTTTTCCTCCAGACGCCGTTCGCCCGCCAAATCAAGAATAGCCGCCAGAGTGTCGGCATCCAGCGACAGGACAGTTTCATGGCATCGGCCGCGCCGCTGAGGTTCGCCGACACCATAGTCATCCACGGCCAGCGACTGGCGCAGGGTTTCGAGGTCCATTTCCAGCTGCGGGGCCAGACAAAGCCGCTCGACCGTGCGTCCGTTGTGCAAAACGTCATGGCGGCACGAATCGGTTTGTTGCAGGAAGACGTGAAGGACAACCGAATTGTAGTCGAAGTTGCGGTCGTGGCCGTGAGCCGTCCAGTCCGACGACCGCAGATGGATTTCGACATCGCCTTTGAGCACGCGGCCGTCGAGTATAAGTTCGGCGCGGCGGAAATCCGGCCCCGCCTCATGATTCCAGTCGCCCGGATTCTGGACCGTCAACGGCTTGCCGGCGACGGTCTGGAGCGCGCGGCCGACCAGCAGGCCGTCGTGCCAGACGCATTGAATCAAGCGCTCGTCAATGGACTGGGGCGACTCGGCCGGAACATCAGCGATCTCGCGGGCTTGGGCGTGCGCGGCCACGCGTCCGGCAAGCCATTGCAGGGCCTGCTCGTAGTCGGAAAAAGGTCGCGCAGTCTGTTGCACCGGGGCCCATCTCCATGCCGGCGGGTTGTGCCGCGACGGGTCGGGAATGCGGCGGCTTACAGCGCGCGCGGCCGACCCGTGCCGGTTGTAGGAAGCGCCCTGCCGTTCGCGCAAGCGAAAAAAGTCGCCTGCACAAAACTCGCTCTTGATTTGGCCGAAACGCCGCGCTCACCTTCTTGCAGCCCATACGCAGCGCACGCGCGTGGCGTCCTGCCTGCGTGCGCTGTCTCAGATGGGAAGCCTGCCTCACAGGTTTTCTTTGCGCGCAATGCAAAGATATTACCGGTGCGAAACATCTTGGAGAGGAGGAAAAATATGTTGAGCAAACCCATCCACACCCCCGACCGCCGCATCCCCAAGGGGCCCAGCCGGCGATTGTTTCTGGGACGGGTTGCCGCAGTCGGCGGAGTTACAGCCGCGGCTCTTTCATCGCCCCGCTTTTCGCGTGCAGCCGAAGGCCCTGCCCCCCGGTCTGTTGTCCGCAACGGCGGCCGCGGAGCAACCCAAAACATCCGCGGCGAGATTAAGGATTACAAAGACCCCAAAACCGGCGCGCACGTGCGGCAACTGACCGGCGACGGCTCAAACAACGTCCATCCATATTTTACCTCGTGGGCGTTTGTCGGCGACAACGCCGACCGCACGGTCTTTGTTTCCAACCGCTCGGGCGCCTATCAGTGGCACCTGCTCGAAATCTCCGCCGCGAACTTGGTCCAACTGACCACCGGTGAAAAGCTTTCGCCCAATATGGCCTGCCTTGCGCGCAACGGCCGGCTGTTCTATTTCGACGGCCCCGCCCTCCACGTCGTGAATGTTGACACACTCGAAGACCGCGAGCTGTATCGCGTCCCCGCCGGATTCCGTCCCGCCCTGCCCACCTGCACCAACGACGGCCGCTATGTGGCCTTTGCCTACTGCGAGGAAACGGCGCTCAGCACCGAAACCGGCCGCATCTACTCGACCATGCACGAACGCTACTATCAGCACCCGCGGTCGGTCATCATGCGTATTGACGCCGACAAGGGCGAGGCGGTGGCGGCATGGGGCGAAACGGCCTGGATCAGCCACGTGCTGATTCATCCGACGAAACCCAACCTGATCTTGTTCTGCCACGAAGGCGGCAGCACGTGCGTGGCCCAGCGCATGTGGATCGTGGACACCAACGACGACCAGATGCGCAAGGCCGTACCGCTCTATCCGCAAAAGCCGGGCGAATCGTGTGTTCATGAATACTGGACGCAACAGGGCGACGTGGGGTTTCAGTATTCGCTGGACCGCGAGAGGAAGACCGAGAAGGGCGTCGAGACGTTCCGCGAGGAATACAACGCCTTTGTCCGTCCCGACGGCACATGGATTCGTCAGTATCTGTTTCCCGCGGGGCGCCCCGGACACATTCAGTCGAACTCGGACAATACGCTGGTCGTGGGCGACCGCGCCTATCTCGGTCCCGACGACAAAGATGGCGGACAGTTCATCGGTCTGATGACCCACGTCAACGGCTGCGTACAGGTGCGCCGACTTGCCTGGCACGGGACGTCGTGGCGAACTCAGGCCAGCCACGGCCATCCCAGCTTCAGTCCAGACGACAAGTGGGTCATCTACAACTCCGACGTCGAAAAAAGCGACAACGTGTATATGGCCGAAGTGGGAAGCGTGTAAAAAGGCAACCCCGAAGAGCGCTGGGAAAAGGGCTGCACGGGTTTGGCAGCGCGGCCGGACCGCCTCGAAGTCGCTGCGGGCCGTCAGATGCGATTGAGACGGGCTGCCCGTATGGATTATGGGGCGCAACGGCCGCAAAATTTTTCATGTCGGCCGCAGTATTGCAGTTTTCCGTCTTGACACAGCTGCGGTTTTTTTTATTTAGGACTAAGTCACTGCGTATTCCTGCCGTGATTGTTCCATCCTCTGATCCACTGAACCACGCATCTTTTGTACTGCCGGTTTCAACACGGAAAAGGTTCCATCGGCCATTGCCGCGCATCGAGAATGGTCGCGGCGGCCGCACATTCCATAAGGGAGGGGTCTTATGTTTGGGCAAACACCAACACACAGAGTCAGTGCTCCAGTTATGGCGCTGACGGTCATCGCGCTGGCGTTCGGTTCGTTCGCCGCGGCTTTGGACGTCGGCGGGGCACTCGACCGTGCAAAGCGAACCGCCCAGCAGGCCAAGGACGCTGCAGAATCGGCTGCGCGGGTCGGCGCTGCCATTGCCGTCCCACCCGCCGCGGCCACGTATTTCCGGCAGCTCGACCAGAAACTCGAACGCATGGACCGCATGATGGGCGAGGACGGTGCACGCTACGACAAAGACTATCGCATGAAGGAATCCGAGTCGTTGCTGAAAGGCGCCAAAGAGGACCTCGCCACCATTGAAAGCCGCTACGGCGCAAAAATGGGCAAGGATCATCCGGAGATTGTTGCACGCCGCGACCGGATCGCCGCCGCCGAGAAAAAACTCGAAACGTTCAAAGGCACCATGAGTGCCGCCATCCAGAAGGAAAAGGACGCGCGCGAAGCCAAAAGCAAAGAGGAAGAAGCCGCTTACGCTGCACAGAAGGAAAAACAGGCCAGAGAGGCCGCCGGGCGCGAGGCCGCGGCATTGCGCCCGCAAACCGTACCCGCAGCCGCCGGAAAAATCCTCTTTTCCAAATCGCCCATTGATCCGGCCAAGCCCGCCAACCTCACCACCAGCTTCAAGGCCGGCGACACCATTTACGGCCTGATTCTGGCCGACAAGACCTGGCGCGAACTTTACAATGCCAAGGGCAAATCCGAAGTCGGCATCATGATCGTGATGGCCATCGGCAAGAACGAGACCTATCAATACATCACGCTGAAGAACCCCAAGCATATTGACAGCAGCCAGCTGGTGCTCGACATTGCGCCGGCGCCCGACAAAATGACCGCCTACAAGGACCCGGAGATTGTGTTCGGCGAAGGCAAGGGCAATCGCAAGATCGGTCCCATCGCGTTCACCTATGAGCTGGCCCAATTGCCCGCCGGCAAGCACACAGTCCAGTTCTACATCCGCGATTTCGGCAAGCGGCATGCCGCAGGGCAGTTCGACATCGAAGGCGCCGACTTCAAATTCTACGCCGACCTCCACGAAAAGGTGAAGGCGCTTGTTGACGCCTCGGCCACCATGCCGCCCGTCGGCATGGTCAACAAGGCGCTCGAGGGCGAAATGCTCGAATTGCTCGAGAACGCCGGCTGGCCGCCGGTTTTGCGTTTGGTCATCCGCGACAAGGACTGGTGGCTCAACCGCGTGGCCGGCGGCGACAGCCCCGTGAGCAGCCGCCATATCAACGCAGCCGTGGCCGCCAAAGGTCCGGACGGCAAGTGCTACTATCGCATTGTGGTGTTCGAGCAGCCGATGACGCTCGCCGGCTGGGGCAAGCTCGAAATCACACAGCAGAGCGATCCGAAGCCGATTGCCGAAGAGAACATTAATAAATAGGGGAAGGCCGCGCTTAAACTGGAAGTGCCCCGCCGCCTCGCGCGGCGCAATGTCGTGCGCGGCATAACGCAACGAAGGCCGCCGGCAGAGGGACACCGGTTGTTTGCCTCACGGCCAACTTTTGTCGTATCGGTTTCCTTTTTCCGGCGGCGGCGGTTTTATCCGAAGTTGTAGTGCTTGCGGACTTTCTTCGCCACAGTCCATGTACACGAGAGGCCTTGGGGGAAGACGACCAGATCGCCGGCGCCGAAATGGACACTCCCTTGCGGGGTTTTAACCGTGACCTCGCCTTCGAGAATGTAGCAGGTCTCGCGGTCGTCGTAATACCAGTCAAAGGTCGAGGGCTCGCACGTCCAAATGGGCCAGCTGCTGACGCCAAGCGAGTCCAGCTCTTCTTGCGTGGGTTTGCGGATGAGGATGTCCATGGTCTTGCTCCTTCATTGAAATTTGGCCCGACAGAACGAATTTATTCTTTTCTGCGAAACCGTCTTCTCCCGTAAAAATACACGCCCTCGAAATAGTACCGCACCTGGCGCAGCCGGTAGCCGCGCGCTTCGGGCACCTGTCGCCACCAGCGATACTCGAAGGGAAGAAACCGGGTAAGCATCTGCCGGAACGTATAATTGTACGCCACGAACCGCATGCGGTTGCGGTAGTAATAGTGAAAAAACGAGGGACTGTGCAATTTGAACGACTGCGATTCATGATGATAGACAACGGCGCGCGGAACATAAAGGATACGGTATCCGGCACGCCGCGCCCGCCAGCAGAAGTCCACTTCCTCAAAGTATCCCGGCCAGTAGTCCTCGTTGAACCCGCCGAACCGTTCAAGGACGTCGCGCCGGACGGCTATCGCGCAGCCCGACGCATAGTCAATCTCGCAAACCGAGTCATACTGGCCGGTGTCCGGCTCATCCTTTCCGCGATGCCCCGTCATGCCGTTGGGATGAACAATGCCACCGGCGTGCCAGAAGGTGCGGCGGGCGTCGGGGTAGAGAATTTTGCAGCCGAAGACGGCAGCGTCGGGATGGGCGGCAAAGGCCTCGGCAAGCGCGCCGGCGATGTTGCCGTCCACCGTGGTGTCGGGATTCAGAAACAGAATGATTTCGCCGCCCGAAGCGCGCCAGCCGTCGTTGTAGCCGCCGGCACAGCCGCGATTGGCGGTGTTGGGGATGAGGATGTGGTACAGTCCTGTTGCGCGCGCTCGCTCGACGGTTTTGTCCGACGAGGCATTATCCACGACGATGACTTCCAAGTCCGGATATTGCACCGCGGCGATAGATTCGAGGCAAGGGACAATGAAGGACTCGCTATTAAAGGTCAGAACCACGATGCTGAACTTGGGCGCGGGACGGGATGTCGGATCACTGGCCGGCATCATGATTAAACCGCCGGGGCGGACGGTGGATTGAAGGGTGTTCTTACATCGAGTGTGTGTAGAATTTCATCCTGTTGCGATTTCATGGAGGAACGCCGTCCACAGCGTTTGAGGGTGGTTGGGGTGGAACCCAACCCTCCACGATCCGAGGGCGGTTGGGGTGGAACCCAACCCTCCAATGCGGCCGAACGCAATTGGCATCGCTGCGAATCTTTGCAGAAAACAACAACTGTGTGGATTTCCGGAAAGCGCGACGCCTATCTTGCCTCCAGTGCATGAATATGACGGCGGACGGCTTCGAGCACGCGCTCGCGGTGCACCGCATAATCGCCGCTGAAGCGGCAACCCGCCGCCGAGCGATGGCCACCGCCGCCGAGTTCCTTCGCCAGCACACTGGCATCCACGCGGCCGCGCGAGCGAAAGCTGGCCCGGCCGGCTCCGTTGCCCATCTGGTGAAACAGGACGGCGACCTCGACGCCGCGAATGCCCCGCATCTGGCTGGCCAGCTGTTCGGGCTGGCATTCCGGGCCGCCGAGACGCTCATACATATCGAGCGAGATTTCCCCCCAGACCAGCCGCCCGTCGCACTCGAAGTGGAGGTTGCTGAAAACCTCGCCGGTCATCCGAACGGCGTTGGGATGGACGTTCTCATAGTACTGCTCGGCGATGTCGTGGGCATTGGCGCCTGCACGCACCAGCGCGGCTGCGGCCTCGAAGGTGCGGGCGGAGGTTTTGCTGTAGCGAAAGCATCCACTGTCGGTCAGAATTGCCAGATACAGGCACGTGGCGGTTTCTGGGTCGAGCGGGCCGTCAGCGCCGCTGAGAAGATCAAAGAGCATCTCTCCGACGGCTGAGGCGTCCACGTCCACCCAGTTGATCGCGCCAAAGTTCGTATTGCCGGCATGATGATCAATGTTGATGACAAGCCCCTGCGGCCGAACGCCGGGAAGGATGCGGGCGGCCGAGCCGGTGTCGAGACAAAACGTAACCTCGGCGGAGAATCCATCGGGCACGCGCGACTGGATTTGATCATAGCCGGGGAGAAACGTGTAGTTTGCGATCGTGGGACCACCCGCTACGACCGCGACGGTTTTGCCGCGCCGATGCAGCCAGTGAAACAAACCCAGCTCCGACCCGATGCAGTCGCCGTCGAGGTCCTCGTGGCCGCAGATCAGAAACGCCTTGTGGGTGTGAAGAACATGACGGATCTTTTGGATTATGGGCAAGCTCATCAGACCGCCTTGTCGCCCGAAGGATTGCCTGTTGTATTGGGAGAAACTGAAACATCTGGTGTTTGCAGTTTATACTCCCCTGTGGCGTGTCACGCGCTCAACGGCAACGCAAAGGTTTTCACCCGTGCACACGAAATTCAACCGGCCCACTTAATACCGCCGGCCGCGGCCGCCGCGATCGCGCCCACGGTCGCGATCGGAGTGGCCTCCCGGGCGGCTGTGCGGATGCCCCGCCGGGCGGTGGGATTCCGACGGTGCCCCGCTGCGCGGCCCCGTTCCCGACGCGCCGTCCGTCTGGCCGGCTTCGAGCGCCTGCCGGCGGCTCAGGCGGATTTTGCCGCTTTGCGGGTCAATGCCGATGACTTTGACCAGAAGCGTATCGCCCTCGCGGCAGACATCTTCGACCCGTCCGACCCGATGGTTTTCGAGCTCGGAGATGTGAACCAGCCCGTCCTGACCCGGCAGGAACTCGACGAAGCAGCCGAAATCGGCGATGCGAACCACTTTCCCGGAATAGATTTTGCCGATTTCCGGAACAGCGGTCAGTCCTTTGATGATGTCAATGGCGGCTTGGCTATCCTCGGCTTTTGTTGCCGCGATAAACACCCGCCCGTCGTCCTCGATGTCAATTTTCGTATTGGTCTTGGCCGTAATCTCGCGGATCGTCTTGCCACCCGGACCAATCACGTCGCGGATGCGGTCCACGGGGATTTGGATCATGGTAATCCGCGGCGCATAGGGCGACAGCTCGGGCCGCGGACGCGGCAACACCTCGCACATCTTGTCGAGGATGAACAGCCGCCCCTCGCGTGCCTGTTCCAGCGCCCGCTTGATGATCTCAAACGTTACCCCCTCGATCTTGATGTCCATTTGCAGGGCCGTAATGCCCTTGCGCGTTCCGGCGACTTTGAAATCCATGTCGCCGAGATGGTCTTCCAATCCGAGAATGTCGCTCAGGATGGCCGTGCGATCGCCTTCCTTGACCAAGCCCATGGCAATGCCCGAAACGGGGGCCGAGACGGGAACGCCGCAGTCCATGAGACTGAGGCTGCCGGCGCACACACTGGCCATCGAGGACGAGCCGTTCGATTCCAGAATTTCGGAGACCACCCGAATGGTATAGGGGAAATCGTCCTGCTTGGGAATGGTCGGCAACAGGGCGCGTTCGGCCAGAGCGCCGTGGCCGATTTCGCGGCGACCCGGCCCTCGAATCGGACGGACTTCGCCGACACTGTAGGCGGGGAAATTGTAGTGCAGATAAAAGGCCTTGTCGCGCACGCCGAGCAGATCATCTATCAACAGCATGTCTTCGGCGGTTCCAAGAGTGCACACCCCAAGAGCCTGCGTCTGGCCGCGTGTGAAAAGGGCGGAACCATGCGTGCGCGGAAGCACGCCGACTTCCACTGTGATGGGGCGAATGTCGGTGGGACCGCGCCCGTCGGCGCGAACGCCTTCATCGAGGATTTTCCGTCGCACCTCGCGTTGATAGAGACTGTCGAACAGTTCGCCGATGGTTTTCTCCTGCTCGGGAAATTCCTCGGCAAACCGTTGCTGCACTTGCAATCGCGACTGGTTGAGCCGTTCCTCGCGTTCCTGCTTTTCCGTCAGCGTCTGGATGTCGGCAATCAGCGGCTTGGAGAACGCCTCGACCGCCTCGCGCAGGACGGGGTCCATTTGCGGCGCCGCCACCGGACGCTTGGGCAGCGCGTACTTGGCGGCGATGGCCGCCATTTCGCGGCAGAGCCTTTGAATCTCCTCGTGGGCCAAACGCATGGCCTCGACAATGTCCGATTCGGACACTTCGCGCGCGCCGGCCTCGACCATATTGACGGCGTGTTCCGTGCCGGCGACCACGAGGTCCAAATCGCCCGCGTCTATTTCCGCATAGGTCGGATTCAGAATAAAGGCGCCATTCATCCGGCCCACCCGCACAGCGGCCACGGGCGTCGTGAATGGAATGTCGGACAGAAGCAGCGCCATGGCCGTGGCGTTGAAGCCCACCAGCTCGGGCGGATTCTCGTTATCGCTCGACAGGACGGTCACATACACTTGGGTGTCGTCGTTATAGCCTTCGGGGAAGAGCGGCCGCAGGGGCCGGTCAATGAGCCGGGCGCGAAGCGACTCGGCATCGGAGGGTCTTCCCTCGCGGCGGAAGAAGCTGCCGGGAATACGGCCGGAGGCGTAAAACTTGTCGCGATAGTCCACCGTGAGGGGAAAGAAATCCACCCCCTCGCGGCTGGGGCCGGCGACAACGGCGGCCAAGGCCACCGTGCCCCCCGTCTGGCCCAAGACGGCGGCATTGGCCTGTTTGGCCAACCGTCCAAACTCAAAAAACAATTCTTTTCGCCCAAAGGCGACTTGCAGTCTTTCCATCGTGCATTCTCCTTATGCAATTATAATGGGTCCGCACAACGGAAAGACTGTGCATCGGCCGTTTTGGGGCGACCGATTTCGGGGTTTTAGGTCGGCGCAAAGCCGGAAAAACGAGGCGGAAAGCAGGAAGATGAAAGAAAGTGTTTGAAAAAAATCGGATACGTTGGGCGTAATTGCTCCGTATCTCGTTTTCCTTCGCATTCTTTCTTCCAACTTCCTGCCGCTCACCTCTTTCCTGTCGCTTTTCGGGTCGCGGGACAGCCGTCTTTGCAACGGCATAAAATCCCGAGCGCAGACCTTTCCGTCGGAGGACTTTTTTGGTGGCGGGACGGAGAACTCTCCATCCCCCTGTGGTTCGCTTTGTGCCCCTACGGGCGCCACGCTTGTGCCGTGCTTATCGCCGCAGTCCCAAGCGCTGCACCAGATTGCGGTACCGCTCGATGTCCGTCTGCCGCAGGTAGTTCAGCAACCGCTTGCGCTGACCGACCAACATGAGCAAACCGCGCCGCGAGGCATGATCCTTCACGTGCGTCTTGAAATGCTCGGTCAGGTTGCGGATGCGCTCCGACAGGATTGAGATCTGGACTTCGGGCGATCCCGTGTCTTTCTCGTGGGTCTTAAACTGCTCGATCAACTCCTTTTTTCGTTCCTTTGTAATGGACATTGCAACACCTCCGCCGCGATGTCCCTGACCGCCACCCCAGAACCCCGCTGGTGAGACGAAAGTCTGAGTGTGGGGCGAAAATACGGACACCGCCGACACAATTTGGGCCGTCTTACAACCGGCAGATGGATTCTTTGCCAAGAAGCCGGTCGGTTGTCAATTGTTTTGCGGAAAAATATTTGGCCGGCCTCTGACGCGGCGGCAGGGGGCGCCGGCATGGAAACATCGCGGCCCCCGCGGGCGTTTGGGGGGCCGCTCCTATGCTTGACACGACGGGCGGGGCGGCCTATTGCTCGGCAAAGGAATGGATTGTGCGACACATCATATGCACTCGGATTTTCAGCAGCCGGCGCAGGGTGGGAGCATTCGAACGCCGGTCGTGCTGGGTGTTTTCTCGCTTCTTTACGCCGCCGCGGCCGCGGTGCATTTCAGCGTCGGCTATCAAGATTTCGGCGACGGCAATTATCTTTATATTGCGAGGCGCGTGGCCGACGGTGCCGTGCTCTATCGCGATATTCTGGCGCCGCAGCCGCCGTGTCATCTGCTGGTCGGAGCCGGCTTGATCCGGCTGGGGCGGCTGTGGGGTGCTGGCGTCGAGGTGCAACTGGCCGCGGTTCGTACATTCAGCGTCCTGCTCCATCTGGCCACAATGCTGGCCGTGTGGGCGATTGCGCGGCGGCTGTTCGGCTGCGCGGCAACGGCGCTTTGGGCCGCCGGTCTCTATCTGGTCATTCCCATCGGCTTCTGGTGGACCCTGTCGTTTGAGTCCGAACCGTTGGAGATGTTCTTTCTGCTGTGGTCTTTTTTCCTGATCATCCACTGGAAACGCGGCACTCTCACGGCGGCCGGACTGCTCGGCGCACTGGGCGTCCTGACCAACATGACTGCGGTCTGCTATGTCGGCTGGGTGGTGCTGTTTCTGGCCGTGTGCGACTGGCGGCGCGCGCTGTGGTATGGCGTCCCGGCAACGGCGTGTGTGGGTGCGGCGACGGCGGCGGGCGAGTGGCTGTCGGGCCGACACTATCTCGAAAACGTCTTTTTCAATCAGGTGGGAACGTTTCCCCATCCCGACCTCTTGCAGTTGTATCCGCCCGATGCACCCTTGCGCGGGATTCGGACGGTGCTGCATTATGCGTTGGGCAAGATTGCGCGCGAGGGCGGCGACGTGCTGAATCTTGAGGGCGTGTTCATTTCGGCGGCGATTGTGGGTATGTTGTTTTATCTGACCAAGGAGAATGGCTCGCGCGTGCCGAATTCCCACGTGGCCGTTTGCCCATCCGTCCCGCCGTATCACCGCGCTTTTGTCGGCTGGTATGCCTTCGGGTCGCTGATGTCCATCGGCTTTGTGTCGAAGGGCGCGACGATGGATTATATTTTCACCATCGGCGAGCCGTTTGTGTGCCTGTTTGCCGCCCATGCCATCGCAACGCTGGGCCGGCTATTGTCCAGCCCGTCTGCCCGGCCCATTCCGTCCCCGCCGTGCCCAAAACCAAAAGACTCTTTGCCACGGCGGCTGCATGTCGCGGCGGTCGCTGCAGCAGGTCTCGTGGTGCTGTTTGCGCGGCCGGCGTTGTGGATCTACGAAGTGGCCTATCTTCAGCGCCAGCACGAATTACGGAGTGCCGACGTGCAGACTGTCCGCCGTTTGGTCGAGGAACATTCGAGGCCGGGCGACCGGATTTTGGCCGCGCCGTACTTTGCCTTCATCGCCGACCGCAACCTGATCGAGGAACTGTCGGAATTGTTTATCTGGGACATCAAGTATCTGCTCGAACAGCACGTGGCGAAACAGCCGGGCCCCGCCACGCAGAAAGTGGAAGCGATTGCGGAGGCGCTGCGGCGCAAAGCCGTGCCGGTTGCGGTGGTCAATCTGCGCCCGGGCGAAACGGGCTTTGTCCCGACGCAGATTTTCGGTGTGCCGGAAGTGGCCGGGGCGCTCGCGCGCAACTATCAGTCGCTTCTGCCACAACCGCTTCGCGGACTGAACGCCTATGTGGATGTCCGCGTTCCAAAGTAAGCGAGCAAAAAATGGAAAGCAACCTGGCCGCAATCAAAGAGGAGAACTTTGGACGATTTCGCCGCGACTTCGACGCGCAGCGGCCCGTCTGCAGCGGGCTGCCCGTGCAAATCTGGTTGGAGACCACCACGCGGTGCAATCTGAACTGCCGCATTTGTGCGCGCCGCTACAGCCCCGCCGACGAAGGCCGCGACATGCCGGTCGAGGTTTTCAAGCGCATCGAGGAGGCGCTGTTTCCCACCCTTACGCACATCGAGTTGCAGGGCTGGGGCGAGCCGATGTTTGCCGAAAACTTCGAGATGTTCTACGAGAGTGCGCAACGGCACGGCGTCCGCGTCAGTTTTATCACCAACGGAACGCTTCTAACCCGCGACTGGCTCGAACGATTCGTCCGCGACGGTGTCGGCCTGATGCTCTCGGTGGACGCCGCGCGCGATGCGACACTGCGCGACCTGCGCGGTATCGCTCTCGACCGCATCGAGTCGGCCATCCGGCAATACAACGCGATTAAGTCGGCGATGCCTGCCAGCCGGTCCAATCTCCATATAGTTTTTGTCGGCATCCGGCGCAACATCGAGGAACTGCCGGAGTTGGTCGAACGGGCGGCGACCCAATGGCGCGCCGCCTCGCTCCTTGTGGTCCACTTGCAGCGCGCAGGACTGCCGGCGGATGTTCAGGCTGAACATCTGGCGAACTTTCCCGATCTCGCCGATGCGGTGTTCATCGAAGCCTTTGAGTTGGCCGGAAAGCTGGGGCTGATGCTCGAGCTGCCCCCGCTGTTTGGATGCCGACCGGAGGCCGAGACCCGCCGGCAGGCCATGTCCGCCGAGGCCGAGAAGCAAAGTTATCACTATTGCGGTCTGGGCTTGTTTCGCTCGCGCAATCCGCGGTCGCCGTATCCGAACCGCTGCCCCGACCCGTGGCTGAAGGCCTATGTGGAAATGAACGGCAACGTCCGGCCGTGCTGCGCCTATGGCCGGGTGTTCGGTAATGTGGTGCGGCAGCCGTTCGGTGCAATCTGGAACGGGGCACTGTATCAGCGGCTGCGGCGAAAAATCCACTCGCGCATTCCACCGCTGTTTTGCCGCGAGTGCAACATCATCTACGGCATCACGGGCGGCAACCCGGATGCCTGCATGGCGCGGCTGGGTCTGTGGGACAAGGCGGTGCTTTGGGCACAGCGGGCGAAGCGGACGTGGCATGTCGTATATGAACGAGCCCACGCTTCTCATAGGCAGCCAACATGACTACGTCCATGTGGACGGCCTTTTCAAAAGACCGGCGGCGCCTCCGTCGAGCACATCCGGCAATTGGCTCCGAAGCAGTTGGCGCTCGTTCATCCGAAAATAAAGATCGCAGTTTTGCTTCAGCTCATTTGAGGAGCGTCCAATAGGGATCACCACTCCGATTTTTTTGTTTAAGAAAAGTGAACGGATCATTTTGATAGCAGGGATGATGTCGGTATCGCCTGTAATCAGGATAGCCGTATCATACTCGTCAAGATAAGCACCTCGAAAAAGCCATGCTGCCATATTGACATCGGTCAGTTTCTCCTCGAAAGTATGAAAAGCTTTTTTGCAGTCGGCTCTGCATCGGGTGTCTTTTCGTTTGAATTTCCCAAGGATGATTTCAACCCCACGAAGTTCTTGGGCTCGCAACAGGATGCGATGCCGCTGAACCTTGTCGGGGTTCCAAGTTGCAAGCGATGTGAACAAGCGTACATGCGAAAGAGTATCCTTGCCGCCGAGATAACAAGCAGCCAAAGCCCGGTAGTCCAGCCACTTGTATTTATGCCACGCGCAATTCGAGTCCAAAGCATGATAAACGTTAAACCCATCAATATACACCGCAATTCGGGCCATTGGGATGCCAAAATATAAGAATCCGCGCTCCGAAGAGCGCGGGGGCGCTGGAACCCCGAAGGGCCCAGCGGGATGATAACCGATAACTATCCTTGCCGAAGCGCCGGCGGGGCAATCAAGCAAAATCGTATGACATTGAGTTGCTTGCCGGTCTCCGATTCTTGCCCTCCAGATCACACCGGCTGTAATAAGTTGGGCACAAATTCCTTGCTTGCCAGCGGTTTCCAGACATGTTCGGCGGTTTGCGGATGCTGCAAATACCCGCGCGCCGCATGCTCGTCCCAGCCGTCGAGGTCGCGCGTGATCACCTGCCGGAAGTTGGGCGAAGAAAACCGCAGCGGCGACGTGAACACCGGATCGCGTGGATTGTGCAGGTGATACCACATGGCGGCGTCGAGCGGCCGGAGCTGGCCTGCAAATACCCCGCGCACGAAACGGTGGCCGATCTGCGAACCGAACGAAAGGAAGACGCGACCTCGAATGGACCCGGCTCCGTCCGGGCGCGAAAAGGCGTCGTAGGCAATCAGCGAGCCAAGACTGTGCGCGGCAACGACATCGGGCTGAAAATCTTCCGTCCGCTCGATCACACGCTGCCGCAG
>JAOAGV010000006.1 GCA_026415575.1 Candidatus Sumerlaeia bacterium | reverse complement strand
CTTGTGCCGACCGGCCGGGCCATGCGCAATGGCTCAATGCCCTGTCCGAGTGCTATGCGCGGACGGGCAGCCTGTCGCCCAAAGCGCGCGATGTGTATCTGAAATCGCTGGATGTTTCGCCGCGACGCCCCGAACTAAAGTTTCTTATCGGGCGCAGCTTTCTGGCGGAGCGGAATTTTCAGGAGGCCGCACGGTTCCTGACCGAGGCCATCGTCGAGGGTTTTCAGGATGAAGCCGTGTTTCTGGCCCTCAGCGACGCATACCGCGAACTCCACCGCCTTGATGCCGACGTACTGCCCATACTCGAACGCGTTCGTGCGTCGCGAACTACGGATGCGCGCTTCCTTGCCTATCTCTGCGAGGTCTATCGGGCCAATGGCCGGTGCGACGCTCCGGCGCTGCAATGCGCCCAGCAAACCTTGGCGCTCGACCCCTCCTGCCGCCCGGCTCATCTGCTTTATGCCCAGATTCTCCTGATTCATGGCCAGGTCGAAGGCGCGTGGCGCCGCGTGGCCCCCTTGCTGGAGGCGGAGCCCGACGCTCCCGATGTGCTGCAACTGGCCGCCCGCTGCCTGATTGCGCAGGACCGCCGCGACGATGAGACTGTCCGGCTGCTCGAAAAAGCTCTTGTGGTTGCGCCCGATGATGCGCAAATCCTCGCCCACCTTGCCCACATCTTTTTTATGCGGGGCTGGTTTGACCCGCACACCGCCGAAGTCTATCAGCGCGCGGCGGAGTTGAATCCGAACGACGACCGTATTGTCGAAGCGCTGGCCCGCATGGCCGAAAAAGACAACCGGCGCGAAGACCTCGCACGGCATCTCGAACGGCTGGTCGCTCTCGGCCGCTCCAGCCGCGACCTGATGCTGCGTCTGGCCGACGTGTATTGCGCGCTGGGTGTGGCCGACGAACGCGCGCGCAAGCCCTATGAAACCGCCCTGCAGGACAACCCCGACAATCGCGACATCTTGGCCGCCCTCGGCCGCGTCTATCTGGCCGCAAAAGACACCTCGCCGGCGGCCATCGCCGTTTTGACCCGATTGCGCGAAAGCGGCATCGCCCTGCCCGGCCTCGAACGCCATCTGATCACCGCCCTCGACCGCAACCACCAATTCCAGCCGCTGATTGCTTTGTGCGACGTGTATCTTTCAACCCATGACGATCCGGAAGTTCGCCGGATTCGCGCCCATGCCTTTTTGATGACGGGGCAGACCGATCAGGCCATCGCCGAATTTGAGCCGCTCTTCGCGCGGCATCCGAACAATCCCGCCGTCGTTACCGACCTTGCCATGGCGTATGCCGCGGCGGGCCGCAGCGACGAAACTGCCATTTCGCTGTATGGACGCGCGCTTCGCATCGCGCCCAATCTCGATGTTCTCTACCGCGCGCTCGGCTGTGCGCTGGCGCGGCGGGGCAATCTGGCGGATGCTGTGGCGCAGTTCCGTACGGCGCTTCGCGTCCGGAAGGACTGTGCCGCCGCGCTGGCCGATCAGTGCGCCGCCCTTTTGGAAGAAGATGCCAGCCGCACCCCGCTGCGCTGGTTCCTGTGCGAACTGCTGATCAACTGCGGCCGGTTCCGGGAGGCTATAGACCATCTGTGCCATCTCATGGAACGCGAGCCCGAAAAACAGGAGCAAATCTGCGAGGCGTTGGGCCACATTCTCGAAGCCGACCCCGAAAACGTCTATGCCCGCAGCGTGCGCGGCAGTATTCTGATGCGCGCCGGCCGGCTGGCCGAGGCGCGCGGCGACCTCGAAGTGGCCAACCGGCTCCAGCCGGGCAACCGCCAGACGCTTGAAAACCTGCGGCGCGTCTATGAGGCATTGCTGGCGGAAAACGAGGATGCCGAAATCCGGCTGCGGCTGGGCATGATCTACCGCGACAGCGGCGACAGCGACAGCGCGCTGCGCAGCTTCCAGAAGTCCGTCCGCGACTACCGCTTCGAGGCCGAATCCATCCGCCAGATGGGCAAAGTCTTCATGCAAAAGAACATGCTCGATCTGGCCCTTGAAGAGTTTCAGAAACTGCCCATGGACGACGACCTCAAAGAAACCGTGTACCAACTCGGACAGATGTATGAACAGCGCGGCGACATCGCCGGGGCCCGCAACGCCTATCGTCTCATCTATGCCAGCGATGCCGGATTCCGCGATGTCCAGCAGCGCTACGAAACACTGAGCGGCGAGGGCGTCGGGGCGGCCGACCGCGCCGCCGGCATCGAGCGCACGCTCATTCTCAACCAGCTCAGCGAAAAAGCCAAGCAGCGCTACAAACTCCTCGAAGAGGTTGGCCGCGGCGCCATGGGCATTGTCTATCGGGCGATGGACAGCGAACTGGACGAGGTGGTTGCGCTCAAGATTCTGCCCGACAACCTGTCCAACAACAACGACGCCTTGGCGCGCTTCCGCCGCGAGGCGCGTTCGGCCCGCCGCCTCAGCCATCGCAACATTGTCCGCATCCACGACATCGGCGAGGAGATGGGGCGCAAGTACATCTCGATGGAGTTTGTAGAGGGCACAACTCTGAAAGCCTTGATCCGCGCGTCGGGTGGCGGACTGGAACTGCCCCGCGTCATCAAATACGGCTGCCAGATTCTCGACGCCCTCGCCTACGCCCACAGCATCGGGATAGTCCACCGCGACATCAAGCCGGCCAACATCATGATCACGCGCGACGACGAAGTAAAGGTCACCGATTTCGGCATCGCCAAAATTCTTGAAAGCGCCGACGCCACGGCCGAGGGCGCCGTCGTCGGCACGCCGCTCTACATGTCGCCCGAACAGGTGCGCGGCGAACCCGTAGACCATCGCGCCGACATCTACTCGCTCGGCATCTTGCTCTACGAATGCATCGAGGGCAAGCCGCCTTTCCTCAAGGGCGACTTGGCCTACTCCCACCTGCACGTCTGGCCGGAGCCGATGACGCGCGGATTCAGCGAATTGAACCGGATTATCATGCGCGCACTGGAAAAACGCAAAGAAGACCGCTGGCCCACCGCACAAGCCATGCTTGACGCCATGCGCGCGCTTTCCATCCCAACGTAGATCGCGCTTGCCATTAGGCGACAAAACCACCCCGCCGCGCCTTTGGACTGCGCGCGGCCATGCTGCCGTTTTGCATTCATCGCTTGCCGCCCGCCAGCCAGACGTCCCCGCTGCCGGAAATAGAAACGCCGGCCGGGTGAACCCTCGTCGCGAGCCCAAACGGCAGCATGGCTGCGCGGTAGCCAAAAAAAACAGTCCGGCCGAGCGGCGGAGCCCGGCCGGACTGTAACACTTCGGTGGACTGTGTGGATTGACCTTGCCCAACTCCCGGCCAATCCGAAAACAACAGCCGCCGAGGGCGGGAGTTGGCTAGGTCACAGCCACCTCGCTGGTTTCCATTTTACTCAAACTGGACCACCTCCTTTCTCAGCGTTGGAAGCAGTAAGGGACACGGGCCGGGCCAGTGTCAACACAAATTCGCGGTTGTTTGTAGAATCCGCGATCCGTCGGACGGGGTTTCGCACAAAAACACCAAGCCGGGAAAGAATGGCCCATGAGTTTTTGCCGTACGGTGGGCCATTGAAGTCATTGCGCTCGACGGCCATAGGACTATGCGCATAAAAGGGACCCTTTACGACTGGGCGTTTTTTGCGTGAGCCCCTCCCTGACCGAACCAAGTGTCTGCGGGGGGCTGGAAAAAATCGCTTGCAAGGATGGTGGAGTGGACAAGAATTCCCGTTCGAGGTCCGCAGCCATGCCGATTGACTATGTTTTTGAAGCCAAACAATTTCTTGCCCGCGAAGTCGAGGCGCTTCAATTCGCCGCCCAACAATTGGACGAGCGTTTTGCCCGCGCCTGCCGCATGATCCGCGAAAGCGCGGGCAAGGTCGTTGTTACGGGCGTCGGCAAGTCGGGTTTGATCGCGCAGAAGATTGCCGCGACCATGTCCAGCACGGGCACGGTGGCCATTTTCATGCATGCCGCCGATGCCAGCCACGGCGATTTGGGCATGGTCAGCAGCGATGACGTGGTCATTGCCATCAGCTACAGTGGAACCACCGACGAAATTCTCGCCATTCTGCCGTCGCTGCGCACAATCGGGGCGCAAATCATCGCCATGGTCGGCGACCCGCAGTCGGACTTGGCCCGCGCCGCCGACTGCGTGCTCGACATTCGGGTGCCGGGTGAGGCCGGCCCGCTTAATCTCGCCCCCACGTCCTCGATGCTGGTCGCCTTGGCGATTGGCGATGCGCTGGCCACGGCGCTGGCGAAAGCCAACAACTTTGAGGAGGAACAATACGCGTTGTTGCATCCGGGCGGCGCGATTGGCCGGCGGCTGCTTCTGCGCGTCCGGGATCTTATGCACACGGGCGAGGCCAATCCCATCGTGGAGCCGGATGCAACGGTGGAGGAAATTGTGAACGAATTGACCACGAAACGTCTGGGCGGGGTCAACGTCGTCGAAAACCGCCAGACGTTGCGTCTGGTCGGCATTATCACGGAGGGAGACCTGCGCCGTGCACTACGCCAGCGCGAGAAGTTTTTTTCGTTCCGTGCCCGCGACATCATGACACCCGACCCCGTTGTCATTCATCAGGACGAGCGCGCGCAGCGGGCTCTCGAACTCATGGAAGATGGCGGCCCCGACGATCCGCGCCGCCGGCAGATCTATGTCCTCTCGGTCGTGGACGACGCCCGCCGTGCCGTCGGTTTTCTCCGTCTCCATGACTTGATGCGGGCGGGAAGATAACCAATCATGGGCCGACAGAATATTGTGATTATAGGCGCGGGACCGACGGGCATCGGCGCGGCGTGGCGGCTGAACGAACGCGGCCATACCGACTGGGTCCTTTTGGAAAGCAACGCCTTTCCCGGCGGTCTGTCGGCCTCGCATCGCGACCCGCACGGCTTTACGTGGGACATCGGCGGCCATGTCCTGTTCAGTCACTATGAATATTTTGACCGTCTGATGGACGGCGCTCTGGGCGACCAGTGGGTGTTCCACGAGCGTCAGGCGTGGATTTGGGTTCAGGGCTGCTTTGTTCCCTATCCCTTCCAGTACAACATCCGCCATTTGCCGGGCGATGCCCAGTGGGAATGTGTGCTCGGATTGGTGCGGCTTCGCAAGCAGGGGCCGCCGTTTGCCCACCCGGTTGGCAATTTCAAGGACTGGATTCTGGCGACCTTCGGCGAGGGCATCGCCCGCCACTTCCTTCTGCCTTACAACGCCAAAGTCTGGGCATGGCCGCTCGATCAGATGGATTACCGATGGACGGGCGAACGCGTGGCGGTCGTGGACCTCGACCGCATTCTGGAAAATATCGTGGACGCGCGCGATGATGTGGCATGGGGGCCGAACAATCAGTTCCGCTTTCCCTTGCACGGCGGCACGGGCGCGATCTGGCAAGCGCTGGCCGACCGTCTGCCGCAGGAGCGCATTCGCTACAATACCACGGTGGTATCCATTGATCCACACCGGCGAATTGTGTATGCGGAAAACGGCGAGCGATATGCCTATGACCGGCTCATCAGCACCATGCCGATGGACCGGCTCGTGACCTGCGCGGGACTCGATCACCTGAAAGGGGCTGCCGATAAGCTTGCCCACAACAGCGTACAGGTATTGGGCATCGGACTGTCGGGTTCGCCGCCGCCCTCGCTGGCCGCCAAATGCTGGCTGTATTTCCCGGAGCCGCAGTTTCCCTTCTATCGCGTGACCGTTTTTTCCAACTACTCGCCCAACAATGTGCCCGACGCCTCGCGCTACTGGTCGCTGATGGCCGAGGTGTCGCATTCGACGCACCGGCCGCTGATCGCTCCGGAGAAACTGGCCTCGGATGTGGTTGAGGGGCTCAAAGCGGCGCGTCTGATTCCAGACGGCGCTGCGGTCGTTTCCCTTTCGGAGTATTCTGCCCCCTATGCCTATCCGATTCCGACACTGGACAGAGACACCGCGCTGGAGACCATTCAGAGCGACCTCGAGCGATGGGACATCTACTCGCGCGGGCGGTTCGGTGCGTGGAAATACGAGGTGGGCAATCAGGATCACTCCGCCATGCAAGGCGTGGAGATTGCTGACCGACTTTTGGATGGCACGCCAGAGACCACCATCAACAATCCCGAAAAAGTGAACACGGGAAAGTGAAAAAAACGAAGTTACTTCTCAACTCCATAGATGCCCCCTCCTGCGGGTGTAACGGCGCGTGCTGTGCCCGCAAGGGATAAAGGCACAAGTCTTTTTATCCTTACAAGGCGGGCAAGGCGGGATGCTTTCCACAGCGTCCCAATCCGATTTTGGGTTCTGTCCGGCCGCATAATGGGCGGGGTGAGCCCGCCCTCCAGCAAGAGTACATCCGTGTAGATGTGTGTGGATCTATGGGGTAGTTTCTTTATTTTTTGCACACCGCGCGCGCAACCTTCACCTTCCGGTAGGCCGCGCAACACGGGCAGTTTTTCTCCGCCTGCTGCATGAACTTCGCGTAGCGGCTGTTGGGAAACCTTCGCCATAAAATGCAAAACGGACAAAACCGGCAAATGGCTGCCAAAATGCGGTCCTTCCTTGTCAACTCCACGAGCGATACTCCCTCCGATCCTTGAAATGGTCTGCGCTCCAAATAGTCTGTCTAACCCGTCCGACAAATCGTATGCCTTTGACTGACAATGCGCCCGCGCCTACTTGGACGCCTTCAGCACGCGGTCGAAAAACTCGTTCACCATCCGGTCAATCTCCGGACCGCCGAATCCATGGCCGCCTCCGGCCACCACATGATAGGTTACATCCAGACCCGCCTTCTTCATGGCCTCGTAGAGCAGCTCGCTCTGGTTGATCGGCACGGTCATGTCCTTGTCGCCGTGCATGATCAGCATCGGCGGGTCGTCCTTGGTGATATACGTAATGGGGTTGGCCTCGGCACATTTTTCCGGATGTTCAAGAATGGGCACGCCGAGCAGTTTCGACTCCGGCGAGTCGGGCGCATTGTGATTCAGGTTGCTGGGGAAGTTGCCGATTTTGGTGAAATCGGTTGGCCCAAAGAAATCGCAAACCGCCTGCACGCGGCTCGATACACCCTGCGGCCCTTCGTTTCCTTCGAGCGCCTTGACATCGCCGGTGGTTCCCAACAGCGCCACCAGATGCCCTCCGGCCGACGAGCCCCATACGCCGATGCGGTCGGGATCAATATGATACTTGTCGGCATTGGCGCGGAGCCAGCGGATGGCCGCTTTGCAGTCTTGGATTTGCGCCGGCCAAATCGCCTCCTGGCTCAGACGGTAGTTGATGCTGGCCACAACGTAGCCGCGCTCGAGCATGCGGAGTGCCGGGCAGCTCTTTTTGTCGCCACCCATCCATGCACCGCCGTGGACCCACACAATCAGAGGAAGTTTGCCCTCGGCTTTCTCCGGGTAATAAATATCGAGCGACCGCGAGTTGCCCCCGCCGGCGACATACTCGATGTCGCGTTCCGCCTTGAACCCCGGCGGCAACGGGCGCTGCTTTTGTGCCGCCGCTGCCTTTTTGACGGCCTGCGCCTTTTTCTCCTTTGGCTGCTCGCCGGCCTGCGCTCCCAGCGCAAGCCATGCAACGGCCAGAAGCCACAATGTTCTTGAACTTTTCCTCGCTCTCATGACATTCCTCCCTATGCGGGTGATGCTTTATTTGCACATGTGCATGGGAATGATCTTTCGGCCTTTTTTCCAATGCAATAAGATTTATGGAGCCCTTCCGGAGGGGGGTGCATCTCCCGAAATCGGAATACGTTTCCTGCGAGGGCAAGCAAGACCGCCGCGTGATGCCGGAAAAATCTACTCGCACTTCACCAAGGGCTTTGGAGTGCGGCAGCCATGCTGCCGCTTTGCTGTAATCGTCCGTCGTTAGACAAAGCGTCGGCGCTGCGGAAAGAACCCGCGCTTGGCGGAGGGAGTTGACAAAAAAGAAAGCGGCAGCATGGCTGCCGCAGTCCAAAGCATACACCGGCGGGTTTGATTTTGGCGCAAAAGAAAGCGGCAGCATGGCTGCCGCAGTCCAAAGAGGGCGCTGATTTGAACATAATCACAGGGGCGCGGCCTTAGTTCATTTTGCTTTTGCCCTTGCAGCCCTAAAACAGCCACAGAATGATTGAATGACATTCTTTCGATTTCGGGAGAAGCTACCTCAGGAGGGGAAGCCTCATGACACAACGGCAGTTTTGGATACTGGCGTGCGGGATTTTCGCAGCAGCGTTTTGCGGTGTTCAAAGTATTCCGGCGCAGGCACAGCCGCCGCGAAAAAAACTCATCGCCACCGGTTGGGACATGGCCGATGCCGAAAGGTTGAAGCAAAACCTCGCCGAGATGGAGCGGCGTCCCTTTGACGGCGTGGTGATCGGACTGACGGTAATGGACGAGGCTGGCCGCGCTGTTCCCGTTCGTCAAACTTTCAGCGCCGTGCAGTGGCAAAGGGCTTGGTTCGAGGCGGATATCGGCCGCCTCCGCTCCTGTACGTTCTCGCGTTTTACCGACAATTATGTTCTCGTCGGCGCCAATCCCGGCAACGTGGACTGGTTTGACGACGCCGGCTGGAAGGAGATTGTTGAGCACTGGCGGATTGCGGCGTGGTGCGTCAAGCAGGCGGGCTTCAAAGGTCTGCTCTTTGATCCGGAACCCTATACGAAGCCATGGGCACAGTTCAGCCACGCCGCCCAGCCGCAGCGCAACCGGCACACATTCGGGGAGTATTGCCTCAAAGCGCGCGAGCGCGGCCGCGAAGTCATGCGCGCCGTCGCCGCGGAATATCCCGACATCACGCTCTTCTGCTATTTTCTCAACAGTGTGGTCGCCCCGGCGGCTGTTCATCGCAATCCGCAACAAGCGCTTGCGGGCATGAGCTACGGGCTTCTGCCCGCCTTTCTGGACGGCTGGCTCGACGCCGCGCCTCCGACCGTGACGTTTGTGGACGGCTGCGAGTCGGCGTATCGTTATAATGGTGCGATGGACTTTTTGGAAGCGGCGGTTCGGATTAAGGGCGTGTGTCAGGCGCTGGTCTCGCCCGAAAACCGCGCCAAATATCGCGCCCAAGTGCAGGTTGGCTTCGGCATCTACCTCGACGCCTATTGGAATCCGCCCGAATCGCCCTGGTATGTGGACGGCAGGGGCAAGCCGCGTGTCGAGCGACTGGGCGAAAACGTGGCCACGGCGCTGCGCGTGGCCGACGAGTATGTCTGGATATACGGCGAGAAGTTTCGCTGGTGGCCTACGCCCAACAAGAGCGTGCGCGCGCAGTCGTGGGACGAGGCGTTGCCCGGCTGCGAGGCTGCCCTAGGCTTTGCCCGCAATCCCGTCGAGTTTGCGCGAACGCGTATTGCAGAGATGAAAAAATCGGGGACGCTGACAAACCTTGCGCGCAACGGCCACTTCAGCGACGGCCAGAAACTCCCCGCCGAATGGAGCACATGGCAAAAGGAAGACTCCAAAGGTTTGTTTTCATGGGATGGCGCCGAGGGGGCAACAGCCAAGGGTGCGGCGTGCGCTGCGGGTGTTTCGGACGGCTGTTTCCTGCAAAAACATGCCGTCAAACCCGGCGAACGCTATGCCGCAAGCGTGATGCGCCGCATTCAGGGCAAAGGCGAGGCTTCGCTGCGCATCCGGTGGCAGACTGCCGACGGGAAGTGGACAGCCGAATCGCAGGACCGGGTGTTTTTTGCCGAAGGCGGCGCTGACGTATGGCAGGAGATATTTGGCGTGGTCGAGGTGCCGGAACCCGCCGGTTGGCTCATAATTCTTCTGGGCGTTCGCGGCCAAACGTCGCCGGACGATACGGCATGGTTTGACGACGCCGCCCTTGTTCGCATCCGATAGCGCCGGCTTCTACCGTGCAGCCTTTTTGCGCTGGCAGCGAAAAATCTCCCAAAACAATATCCAAGGGTCGAGCAAATAGTCGCCGCCTTGTTCGTGGATGCGAAACACAAAGTGCGTGTGCTCATGCGCGCCCACCATCACGCCCGCCGTGGTGGCGTAGGGGGTTCCTGCTGCCAGCGTTGTCCGCTCGGGCACGAGCATCCGGATTAGATGATGGCTTTGCAGCCACCACTCCGACCCGTCCGGCCAGTGCCGTACCCCGCGCCAGCGGTTGTTATTGAAGCCGGCGGCAACCGAATTGAACAGATAATGGGTGTCAAACGAGATGGGAGCCGTCAGCACCGTCCCCGCCTTCATATTGATGTCCAAGCCACAATGGGCGGCGCCGCCATTATACGGTCCCATCCAGCAATCCTCGCCGTTGTAGCAGTCGCGGATGTCTATGCGACCGGCGTCGTGGGATACCACGGGAGCATGGGTTCAGGACAGATTGGCAGATCGGCTTCGTGGACAGCAAAGCGTGCCTTGTGGAAAGGCTTGCACAGCAGTCCGCCGCGCCAATCTTTCTCGGCCATAAATCCGCCGTCTTCCTTGAAAGCACAGGAAACGGCATCGAACCACAGACGGACGCCGTCCACTTCCCACGGCTCGTAGAAGCTGGCCTGCGTGGCCACTTCCCGGCGCAAATGATGCGCCGTTCCGTTGATCCGCACGTCGCAGTCGAAGGCATAGGCGGCAATGTCGCCGCTCTCGTGGTTGGGGTCGAGCCGGCCGCGTCGGGCCGAATGGCGCCGGATGACTTCAGCAGAAGTCGCAAGCAGCGTCATTTCCCACGGCCGGCCGTCGCGCAAAACGAACCGCAGGGTCTCGCCGTGGTTCAGGCCGATGGGCGTAAGCGTGGCTTTTGATTTGCGTTCAAGAACGCGCGCCTTCTTTGCACTCGAAGCGGCTGTCGTTTTCCGGTCTGCGTCGGAAGGGTTGACCGCTCTCGGCGTTGCTGGCCAAAAGCCCGGTGGGATTGCCGCCCCGGCTGCGGCTCCTGCAGTCTGAAGAAACTGCCGCCGATTTGTGTTGGACTTCATAATGCATCCCTTCCATTTGTATCACTCGGCCACAATTTCGATGCCGCAAATAACCGGCTCTCGAATCGGCGCATCATCATCCGGAGTCAATGACACGATCAGGGATTCTTCCGCCAGAATGCCGGAGAATTCTTTAACAACGCTCCGACCATTCAATCCTGCCGTCCGGGCGATATCGAAATCCGTCAACACTTCCCGCCCCTGAAGGGCGACATCGAAACGCCGTTGCCCGGGCGCGATGCCGTCCGGCTCGGCAAAAAACAGCCTCACCCGATACGCACACGGCGCTGAATTGCCCAACGGGATTGTTATCTTGGTCAGGCCCACTGCGCCCGAAGCCGTAACCCATGCCATGGGATCACCGGGGAACCAAGACGAATGGCGGCGGAACCATTTGGGCGATTCCGGCTCAACCCGGATATCCAAGTTTGGAAAGGTCAGTCCTTTTTCAACCTTGTCGCCGAAATCGGGAACGGGGTATTCCATCCAGAGCGTGCCATTGTCGGCGATGCGATCGCCCGGCGCGCCGAAATTGATGCCAGCCCGCCGGATCGGCCCTTCGGACGATTCGACGGCCCCCCACGTCCATACCTCGACATCGGGCGTATAGATCATGGCCACGGATGTCTGGTTCTGATAGCTGCACACGCAACTCAGCGTGTAGTCTGGTGCGTTCAGCACGCCGTTGGCCGCAATCAGATTGGACGTGCAGCCCGAACGGAACCCGCCGAGGTTGCCGACACCGCCGTTGGTGGTCAGATCATAAAACGCCGCTGCGCCCGAACGGAACGTCAGGAGGTTTTCGCAGGCAATCGCCGTGCCGCAACCCTTGTTGCGGATGAATTGCCACGGCACCGTCTCGCCCGTCAGCGGATGCTCGCGCATATAAGTTTCGCCCGTGCGCAGATACAGTGCCCCCATCGGCTTGTAGTTGCCTTGCTGCATGTAGAGAACATCGTTGTGAATCAGATAAGGCCCTTGGTCCACGTCTTCCCGTTTGTCCCAGAGGACGGAGCCGTCGCGTCCGCGGTAAGCAATCAGCCTGCCGCCCGGTTCCCCCCGCACCATGTCGGCCGATTGCCGCGCCCCCTGCAAAAGAATGTCATGTTCCTGCGAATACCCGAGCCACGTGCCGAAGACGGTCTCGGTAGTGCTCCAGATTTGTTCGCCAGTGTGGACATCCAGCGCCAGCAGGCAGTATTGCGCGCCGACGCTGGCGGGTTTCCGGCCGCGCCGTTTCAGCTTCGCTTCCTGACCCGGCGGCAGACGGTCTATGCAAAAGACCGTGTTATTGCCGACAATAATCGTGTTGTGGTGAAAAGCATGGCGGGCGGAGCGCTGCCAGAGAACCTCGCCGCTGTGGCGGTTCATCACCACAAGGCGGCGGCTCGATGCACCGTTCCAGTTGTTTTCACCGAGAGGTTGAAAATCAAGCAACAGCGGATCAAACGCCAGCACGAGGAGATCGCCGTACACTCGCACTTGGCTGCATGTTTCCTCTCCCGCCAGCGCAAATGTCGAACGCACCTGCCCTGTCGCCGGATCGAGCCGCAGACAGGCTGGCCCATGGCAAACATAGACACCGTCGGTGGTTACGGCAAAGTTCGAACCCATGTGGTTGGCTCCCGGCTCGTGCTTTTCATTCTCCGCTGTTATGGGAAATTTCACGAAATTGTGGCCGATGCCGGGCAGGTGGGTCTCCCACAGGATTCGACCCGTATAAACATCCACAGCGCGCATCAGGTCCTGTCCCTCGATAAACATACGCCCGCCGACCACCTGCTCGGGCGGACCGTGCCGGTGGCGCGGCAGCATCGCGTTGTTCGATGAGCCGCCGAACCACAGCAACCCAAGAGGCGCCTTCACCAGCTTGTCCTTGGAAACGCCGGTATTGGCCGGATCACCGTATTGGTGGGTCCAGTCGGCCGCGCCGGGTAATGCGCCGGCGCGTTCCAAAAGCGCAAAATCCCCTGCGCGTGCGATTTGGGCGTTGGCCAGTTGCCCGCCGCCGGCCGCCTTGCGGAACAACACTTCCGTCTCCGCCGGGAAACACACCTTGCCCCCGTAAGGACGCAACGAATGGAATATCTTTTCTACGAATTGGACGCCCTGTTGAATCCCCGATGCTTCCGGGTCTTCCGTCAAAATCAGACTGGCCAGATACGGCGGCAATTGGGCCGTGTAGATGTCCCCTTGCAGAATACTGAGGCGCTCGCGCGCAATGCCGATCTTGTCATCCCAGCGGCGCCGCAGCTGTTCGACTTTTTGGCCGTCCGGGTCCAGTCCGATTACATTTAGATTGGACAGGCGGGCCAGTTCTTCCATCAGCCGGCCGCTTCCCACACCCAACACTAAGCAGTAGCCGTCCTGAACGTTTGTGCTGGAAAGAATAGCCCGGACCTTCTCGGTCCAATCATCTTGCGCCGGCCATGTTGGCGGGGCAAGGGGCTTGCCGCGAAGCACGGTGGGCCCTTCGCGTTCGCCAAAACAGTAAATGCGTCCTTCGCGCGTAACGACGAACAGCTTGTTGTCGGCGGCCAGCATCTGCGCCGGCGTGCCGTGAATCGCGCTTTCCCAGCGCACCGTGTAACTGTCGCCCAAATCCTCGAGTGCCACAACACGGTCCGGCCCGCCGGCATAAAGACGGCTGCCTGCTTTGCAGAACAGTTCCGTCTGCCGTGCGGAGTAGCTCCACCGGCGTGAAAGTTTTTTCCCCAACGTCAAAGCTTGAATCCGGCCGTCGCCCGCCGTATAGACGATCGTTTCGGTCAGGATTGCTCCATCGCGAAGATCGGCCATTGGCTTCCCGTCGGACACGCTGCACAGCTTGTTGCTGTTGTTGAACACTTCGCCCACCGCTGCCGTGTGGCAGGTTCCGTTCTTGCCATGCTCGGCAAAGCGGAAGTACAGGAGCTCGCCCGTGCGGCGGTCAAATCCTGCGGCCGCGGCGCGCCCGTTGGGCACCAGAAGGGTGTTGCCGACCACCACCAGATAGCCTTGCGGCGCCACGGCGTTGAACGCAAACGCCCCGCTGTGCGGCGATTGCATGTAAATCGAACCGCTGCCGTCGTTGAGCCACACCCGCTTGCCGGTCTCGGCGTCAAGACAGTAGATGAACACGCCCATAAACGGCCAGATGCCGGCGGCAAAATAGACCTTGCCGTCGGCAACGACCGGACCGCCCCGCGCCAGCCACGTCGAAACCAGCCGCTTGTTGCCCAACACTTTGCGCGCCGAAGGCCCGCCGCGATACTTCCACACCACTGTGCCGTCGTCCGCGCGCAGGCAATACAACATACCGTCGTCGGAAACAACATAGACCTTGCCGTTCCACGCTGCCGGAGCAAAGCGAATCGGCGCGTCGGCGTAGAACCGCCATTTCTCCGACGCCGTCTCGGTGTCGTAGGCGCGAAGACTGTCGTCGCGCGACGAGCCCACAAACATCGTTTTTCCCAACACGATTGGCGAATATGCATGATCAAAGGTCATCCGCGACTCGTTCATCTGCTCGGGCCATGCCGGCTCCAGCGGCGGAAGGGTCAGCGCCCATTGCGGATGGAGTTGGTCCGGCAGCTCCGCCGGCGACGCGGCGCTTCGGTTGGCGTCATAGCGCCACATGGGCCAGTCCGACGCCGCCCAACAAGGCACAAGGGCAAGCAATATGAAGGCAGAAAGAACACAGCGACTTTTCTCCGACACCATTTTGGACTCCTTCAAAAAAATCCCCCGGGCAAAAATTCTGCCAATCCACGCCAAACCGATGCTATGCAAGGCGCCAGTGAAAGGCAAGGGATAGCGGGTAGGGGGCCAAACGGAACAAGGGTTCAAAAATACCGCCGGCTTTTTGTGTAAGTACTTGGCAGTTCGTATTTTAGCACGGTGCGTTTTGCAAACTGAGGCGCCCTAGCACGACCTTTGGCAAAAACGAATGAGGTGTGAACATTTCCCAATGGGGGCTGCCCAAAAGGGCAAAACCATGCCGCGCCGGAGTGAAGCCCGACAGGGTCGGGGTGGAACCCGACCCTTCACGCGTATTATAATTGCGGTTCCTTGGCTTGAAGCCGGAGTATTCGGCCAAAGATGAACGCCCGGCTAATTCTCAATTCCCATGATTTCAGGCTTTTCGCTCCGGAACCATAGTGCCATCTGATGACCGCCGGCCGCTGCGGCGAGATGCAGAAAACCGGTTCCCTCAACAGCCGCTGGCGCGCTGCAAAACGACAGCTGCACATCCTCGAACTCGCAATCGGCATCGGCCGCGCCATAGGGAAGCGGCGGACACACGCTGGCCTGAAGGCCTGCTAGCGCGGCTAGAATTCGTGTCAGCCCACCGGCGCAGAACTCACCGACGGCCGCTTTGATGGCCGCGACCGGAAGCGGATTCCCGCTCCGCCCTGCGCGCTTGTTTATTTCGCGGATGATTTGTGCCTCGCACGCATCCAGTGTCTGCGTCGCATTGGCTGCCGAACTGATGAATGCCGCCGAAGCCGAATCGAACCCGCATTCCAGCGTCATGGCCTCGATGGCCCGAAGCAGCGGCTGCGGGTCGGCGGGGTATTTCATGGGTGAGGCGTTCTGACACGCTTCGGCCGCACCGCACAAACGACCGAAGATCGGCCGGCCGTCGGACTCGGCTTTGTCGGCCGGTTCAAGCACAACAGCCGCGACGCCTTCGCCGACGATAAAGCCTCGGCGCCCCCTCGAAAAGGGGCGCATGACTTCCGGCCGGCCGCGTTCCTGCCGGCACAGCGCCCGTACGCGCGACAGACCGTCAAAGACCACGGGCGTCAGCGCCTCGCCGGCCGCCACCAGCACCATGTCGGCTTCGCGGCTTGCGAGCAGGTCGGCGGCCAGCACCAATGCCGCTTCCGCCGAGGTCTCCTTCTGCGTCACGGTGAGATTGGGGCCGCGGCATTCCAACTCGATGGCAATCAGACCGCCGGCGCAGTTGGGAATGGTTGCCGGGAAGTGAATCGGATTGGCGCCTTCCGGGCCTTCCTGAAGGAGCGATTGGTAGAACTGCTCGATGCTTTCGGTGTGGTTCATCCCGCTGGCGACGACGACGGCGCGGCGGTCGGGCGGGATACCGCGTGCCGCAACGCCCGCATGGTCGAACGCCTCGCACGCCGCATAGACCATCAGGCGCGACAGGCCATCCATGCGGCGCAGGTGCCCGGCCGGAATATACCGCTTGTAATCTATGGCCGCGCGCAGTTGAGCGGCGCAATGAGAGTCCAGCGCCGAGGTCTCGAAATTCTCGACGGGCGCAATCGCGCTCCGGCCCGCGCACACATTGTGCGCAAACTCTTTGCGCGTCGTTCCCAGAGGACTCAGCACGCTCCAACCTGTGAGTGCAGCGTTCATTTATTCTTCCCAGCGGCGGAACACCAGCACGGCGTTGTTTCCGCCAAAAGCAAAGTTCTGCGTCAGGGCCACGCGGGGCTTGGTACGCCGCGCCTGATTGGGAACATAGTCCAGTGGACAGTCGGGATCGGGTGTCTCATAGTGGATCGTGGGCGGAATCCAGCCGGTCTGAAGCGACCGCACGGTGGCGACGGCTTCGAGCGAGCCGGCGGCACCAAGGCAGTGGCCGATCATGGCCTTGATCGAGCACACGGGGATCTGGCGCGCGCGTTCGCCAAGAGCCAGAAGCAGGCCGCGGCTTTCGGCGACATCGTTATACGGCGTTGCCGTCCCGTGCGCGTTCACATGCTCCACGTCGGCGGCAGTTATGTGTGCATCGGCAAGCGCAAGAGCCAGTGTGCGCGCGGCCTCTGTGCCGGTGGTGTCGGGCGCGGTAATGTGATGCGCCTCCGTGCTGTGGCCATAGCCGAGGAATTCGGCCAGCACCTCGACGCCGCGCGCCCTCGCGCTTTCCAACGACTCAACCACCAGAAACGCCGCGCCCTCACCCAGTGACAACCCGCGCCGGTTGCGGTCGAAGGGGCGGCATGGTTCGGGGTCCACTGCGCGCATGGCGTTGAATCCAGCCACCGTCAGTTCGCACAAGCCGTCGCCGCCGCCGGCCAGAATCGCGCGCGCCCGCCCCGAACGCACCGCCCGAAAGGCCAGCCCCAGCGCGTTGGTGCTCGACGTGCAGACGGTCGAAACCGTGCGGCGCGGGGCACCCAATCCAAACCAGCGCGCGATGAAGTCGGTCGCTGTGTTGAGTGCATAAGGGACGAGCAATGCGGGATTGGGGGCGCGCAGGCGGCGTGCCGCTGCCCTGTCCGCTTCCAATTGGGCGGCGGCGCGGCGATAGATTTCGATGCTGCGCATGCCGCCGCTTCCGGCGCCGAAAATAATTCCCGTGCCGGCGATTTCCGGAGCACCCAGAAGCCGCGCATCGCGCAGGGCCGATTCCGCGGCATGAAGACTCAGCAAATCCGTCCGCGAAAGACGCTTGGGATTTTCCACCGGTTGACAACCCGGCGCGCCAAAGGCCGGCGGCAGCGATGGCAGCACCGACACCTCCGCGGCAATCTGGCTGCGATAGCCCTGAACATCGAAAACCGTAATCGGGCGAATCGCGCACCGGCCCTCGACCAAGCCGCTCCAAATGGCGTCAAGGTCGTCGCCCAAACCGCAGATAGCCCCCATGCCGGTGATGACGACGCGCTGCCGATTGGAAAGAGAACCCGATGGAGCAAGACCCGTCATACAAGGAAATCAGATGCAAAATGCCCGCTGATCGTACTGCCGCATATTTTTTTCAACCGCTCTCTTCGACGGCGCAGCCTACCGATCCACCTTCACGACATACCAAACGGTCGGGGGATTTCCAACGGGAATTCGCCAGTCGTTGCCGGAGCGGACGGCGGCGCGCGTTTCGCCCAGCGGGCAGCCGTTGGCAGCCAGCGGCTGCACGGCGACCGACTTCGCCCCCTCAAGGCCGCGAAGGATGACCGCACCCGTCACCGGCTCGATAGCCGGCGGCCACTTGCCCCACTGCGGCAGCGTGTGGCGGTCGTCGCTCCATGTCATGCCGGAGTTGGCAACCTTTGCGCCCGCCGAGAGCACCAGTTGCGAGGATTGGGCGATGGATTTGCCGTCGAGCGAGGTCAGAACCAGCGCGCAAAAGTCATTGTCCACCTCGGCGGCCAGATGTTTTACGGCGGTTCGACGATGCTTCACAAAGCCCACAAGCGCCTGCGTCTTGTCACTGTCCACCGTTACGAGGCCCTTTTTCTGCTCGTCGTTATACCAGGCAATCTGGCCGCTGTCGGCGCGGATGACGGGGCCGGACGTGTGTTCCGGAAACGGGAGCGTGGACTGGCCGCCGAAGGACAGCCGTACGGCGTATTGCAGCGGCGTTGTGCGCGAGAATCCCGCGGTGAAAAACGGCCGGTCCTGATAAGGCAAACGGATGCTTTCGATCACCTCGTCGGGCGAATAGGCGCGCACAATCATGCGCTTCGCCGCAGCAAGGTCCTGCCGGTGGAACATCAGGCCGCACACGGCCAGCTGCGACATTTTCACGGGGTCGTTGCTGAAGTCAAACGTTGCAAGCCCCTGCTTTTTCTGCGCGGCCTCGCGCGGCGCTCCAAAGGTGAACCAGTAAATGCCGTCCCAATCGTGAAACAAGGTGTAGGCGGTCAGAATGGGAATTCCCTCGCAGGCGTATTCATTGGGGAATGGATGATTGACCTCGCTGATCGTGAACGGGCGGCCGACCACAGGCGTTCGCGCAAACTGGATCACCGTGCAATCGAACGGGTCGTTGACCATCGCAGTGTTTTTCAGCCAGAACGTCGGCCGTGTGCGCGGGTGCTCCCAGTAGCCGTGGCCGTCTATGATGTCGAACGTTGTGTTGGCGAGGATGTGCGGATAGCCGCTGATGCCGTCGTTGTGATCGGACGAGCCGACGAGAAGCGATTTGACGCCGAGTTCGTCGCGCAGCAGTTTTTTCATTCCTTCAAAGAAGATGCGCTCTTTTTCCATGATGAAGCGGGCTTCGGCGAAAAAGCGCTCGCGGGAGGCCTTGGCCATCTCGGCGCGGCCGTTGAGGCGCGGAACGGGCTGGTTTGCCTTGACGCCGGCCGACTCGCGGATGCGCGCCAACACGTCCGGTGCAACATTCTTCGACAGCCACGCATTGTACTGCTCCGTCAATTCGTTGGCATAGGAGACGGGCAGCGGCCCCCATGTCGGGTCGCCTTTGGGATCGTCCTTTCCGGCGAGGCGGCCGGAAATCCACGCCTCGACCAACGAGTTTTCATTGACCATCTCGACGCACAGCACTGCCGGCTCGTTGCAATAATCCGCGCCGGTGTAAGGGTTGCGGTGCGTGAGCAGCTGGCGTGCGTATTCGTGCTGGAGTTCGATCAGCCGCTCGTTGAAATACGTGGCGCCTTTGGCATAACCGAGCAGTTCGTAGTCGCGGACGCCGTCACCCTTTTTATACTGGCGCGAGACATTGAGATTGAGGTTGGTGTAAATGCCGCGCTTTTTGAGTTCGGCGACGAAGAAATCGAGGCGGTCGAGCTTCTCCGGATCGAGCCGCCGCGTATCGTCGCGCGCGGGATCAAAGAATCCGGCCCAGCGCGAGTCCATGTGATGAAAACGGACGCAGTTGATGCCGTAGCGTGCAAGGTCGGCGGCAATCACCGGCGCGTCTTCCTTGGTTGGAAAACAATTTGCCCCGGTGAGATTGACACCCCAGATGCGAAACCGCTTGCCGTCGGGTCTGACCAGATGATCCTTTTCGACGCGGATGAAGCCGTCCTTGCCCGCCGGCGCATCGAGATACGACGATAGGTCCACGGCCGAGCCGGCGGCCTTGTCCCAGTCTATCGCAAACGGCACCATGCCCTCGGCCGCATGCATCGGCTTGTACAAGGAAGAAACACATCCCATAGCAATCACCATGTAGAGAACGTGGAACACGCGTCGGACATTCATTTCTGCCCTCCTGAGTTTTTTGGAAAAAAACAGTGTGCGGCTTAAACTTCAGTTTGCCGTTCATAGTCCACGCTTCAGTGTGCCGGACGTCACTCACACTTCAGCGTGGCGTTCGTAGTCCATAGCTTGTTGAGCTTTTCTCCACCACAGCGCAGGTGACTGATTCACAAGCTGCGGAAAAGAACCGACCCGCCGAATGGGAACTAACATGCATCCAAATAGAACTTTGTTCACCTCACGGGCAAGCAAGTAAAGCAATTGTTTTTACTGATTTTTTCTGCGAAATTTTGCGACGCAATCCTCCTGTGGATGGACGCCTTTCACGGCGTCGGAAACGGAAAAGGGGTTGGCGTGGAAGCCAACCCTCCAATGGTGAAGAAACTTCCGTCACCCGGGCGCTTTGTAGAAATTCGGGGACGTCGAGGGTTAGCGTCGTCACGGTCAAATGCCGAATCTGTTGCCTCATCCGCTCGTTTCCCTTGCTTGTTTCAACCGCGGCAGACACTGGCGCGCAATCTCGCGGATTTCCGGATTGCGGTCGAAACGCAGCCACCAGACGGCGCGATAGGCACGCTGCACCTGAGCGGCCGGCGGTCGGCGGTTGGCCGCGGTGATGATTTGCGTCAGAACAAGGACGGCCTCGCGCCGGATTCGCAAGTTTTCGTTCTTGTCCTTGACGACAGTCTCCAGTTCCTCCAGAGCGCCCGCCCCCATCTGCAGCAGTTGCGTGTGCGCGGTGTAGAAATCCACGCTCCAGCGCGGATCGTTGGGGTAGGCGACACAGTCGAGCAGTTCGCGGACGGTGCGGGGCGGACGCGGCACGGGACGGATGGGTGGTGTGAGGCGCCGGGCGAGAATTTGTGCGCGATCGGGCTGAAACGTCCGGCCCTCGCGCCGCCACCACGCCTTCCATTTTGCCGCCGACTCTTCGCGCCGCGCGACGGGAAAATCCGCATCGGGGCCATAGTCCAGACCCGTGATCCACGCCAGCGCCTCGCCCGCGGCCACCGACGATGTGCGGTTGGCGCGGCCCGTCTCGTCCACCAGATAGGAAAGTCCGGCCCGCGAGCCGAGCGTGGCCAGTGCCAGCGCCGCCGCGATTTTGAGATCGCCGTCCTTTTCGCGCTCAAACACGGCGGCCAGTTCATAGACGCTTTGAGGTGCTCCGATCAGGCCGAGCGCCACAACCGCGTTCAGGCGCAGCGTTTTCATCGTGTCGGTCTCGAAACGCAGCCGTTCGCTGGGCCGCTGTTGCGAGATGTCCCATTGGACAATTCTGCGAACGCCGTCCGACGGGAGGCCAAAGGCCAGCCGTCCCAGCGTTGGCGCAACAGACAGCACTTGCTGCCGGGCGCACTCGACAACGGCATCCACGACAATTTGTGTCTTCAACGATGGCGTGGCGGGCAAATCGGAAAACTGTGTTCCGGGCGCAAACCCATTCTCGAGGAAATGAGTCAGAACGGCCGGCACGGCTGCGACCCCGTGCGCTCTAAGGCGTTCCAGACGCGCCGGATCGGCCGGAGCGCGAATTGTGAAGGTCGTGGCAGATTGGGAGAGCGCCGGTGCGAAAAGAAAAAAAACAAAAAGGATAATCCGCAGTAGATGAGTTGGTCCCAAGCGAATATCCATGCTTTCGGCCTTGGTTCTGCCTTTTTGTTCTTCCATCATGGGTTGGCATTCATCGGTCTGGGCTGGTGCTTACAATCCTAACTTTAGTTTGTCGTTTGTACTTCACTCTTCCGCGTGAACTACAAACAGCAAACTGAAGTTCGAATTGCAGCTTGTCGAAAAAGGCCTTTGCTAGTAGCGCACCGCGGCATAGTGGACGCTGCCGGTTCCCCCGCGCGCGGAATCGGAATACCACACGCAATGCACCAGACGGCCGGCCGTTGCAGCCAGTCGCGGCCGGCTAAACGCGCTGTCGGTCGGCAATGGCAGCGCCTGCGACAGCCCGACCTGCGAGGGCCCGCAAAGCGCTCCCACCCAAACTGACGCCCCGCCCGCCTGCCTCAAGGTCCACGCCAAGGCCACCGTTTCCTCTCCGACGGAAACTGCACTGGGTGAGGCCGCATCGCCGGCGTCTGTCGTATCGGCCACCACGCCTTCGCCCCGCGTTGCCGGCCCCTGCAATCCCGCCAGCACCCTGACGCGATTGGCAATCAAATCGGTCCACACGCCGCCGAGCATGCCCGACGGGGCTTGAAACAACCACGGCATTTGGTTGGCGTCCAACCGCTCGAACTCCAGTGGCGTTACAACATCGAACCGCGCCTGCGCCGGAGAAACCACCGCCGCGCGCAATTGAAAACTGTTGCCGACCTCCTCATACCAAACCACCGGATAGGGGGTGTCGGGAAACAGCTGCGGATAAAGATTGTGGTGGTCGCCCCGCGCGCCCGTAACATCCAGCACCCCCGACGAAACCGCATCGCGCCACGCCAGCCAGATCGAATAGCGTGTTGCGCGGCCGGCCTGCCATGCCATCCAAACCCGCCCGCTCCGGTCGCAAGCCACTTGGGGGAACTCGCAATCCACATCGGGCGTGGCGCTGAGTATGCCGGCGTCGTGCCAATCGCGTTGCGGCGAACGCCGCGCATAGCGGACGGCGAAACAGCCCGCCCGCTTTTCCGACCAAACCAAATGCAGCGTGCCCGATGCATCATAGGCAGCGGCGGGATTGGCGCAGTCGCCTTCGTTGCTGAAATCCAGCGGGGAGAACCGGCCCGTTTCCACAGCCGACAATTCGGCCAGCGCCAGACGCCGCGGTGCCGTCCTTCCCGATTCCGCCACAATTGCCACCGCACCGTTGGAGGCCGCGCAGATAAACGGATTGCGATAGAAAGTTCCCGGTGCATTTAGCATTACGGGCGGGACAACGATTACCGGCGCGGGTGGCGCTGTTTGGGGGGCAACCGGCAGACTCAGCGCCGGCAAAAAAACCAAAAGCAGCACTGAGCATTTCCGCCGCCGTCGAAAAAGGCGCAGCAACCGGATCGACGCTAAACAAAGGTAATGCATTCGTACTGCAATCGAATCCTTCTCGAACGCGGTCAAAGCCGCCGTCCATTCTTCTGAAAAGAGTGCATTTTCCCCTCCGGATGTCAAGGCATTTGTCCGGAGAAGTAACGAGCGCGATCATTCAAACGGAACCGCACGCAAAGGCCACAAGGCAACAAAGAGAAGCATGGAGGCTTCTGCAAAAGGGTTTCCTGCCTGAGAGAGCTGAAAGCCACGTGTTTCTGAGGCGAACTATAATCCAAGACACGCTTTGCAACCTCGCACCTTGGCGTGAGACAAGGTCTTGAAAGAGGAGGGGGCCGAGATACCCGCGAACATTATCCGAACAACGGGCAGCCATGAGCACCGGTTCCCGCCAAAACACAGCGGGTCGGCCGCTACAGGCCGAGGTCTGCGGCGATGCCTTGCATGGCGGCGACGCTGAGGGCGAGGAAGTCGTCGAGCGAAAGACCGAGCTTTTCGCAGTCGAGAATGCGCTCGCGGCTGACGTTGCGGGCAAAGGCCTTTTCCTTCATCCGTTTGCGAACGGACGCCGGCTTGACACCGGCCAGCTTCTTGTCCGGCTGGACAAGAGCGGTGGCCACGATCAGGCCGGTCACGGTCTCAGCGGCCGACAGCGCCAAACCCATGCGCGACTGGCACGGAATGCCGAGCGCCTCGGCGTTGTGCTCGCGGATGGCAAGGATGATGTCGTCGGGCAGGCCCTCGCGCGCCAGAATCTCAGCGGTCAGATTGCCGTGGCGGTTGGGGTTGTCTTTGGTTTCCTCGAAATCGAGGTCGTGCAACAGGCCAGCCAGTTCCCATCGGTCGGCATTTTCGCCAAACCGCTCGGCGAGTGCGCGCATGATGGCCGCGCTGGCCAGACAGTGCTTGATAAGGACATCGCTGTGCATGTGTTGGCGGAGCAGTTGCAGAGCGAGGTCAGAGTCCCACAGTTCGCTCATGGCAAAGCCCTCCGGAAAATGATAACTACACACCTCGGCTGCTTTTGTAAAAGTCAGTTCATCACCAGTCCCAAGTGTTTGAAATTGCGGAAAGCCCTGGCGCGGCCGGAAACCAATCGCCCGCGGCACCGGCCGTGGGGGATGACGGCTTGACCCTCCGTGCTTGTATTTCCCCCGACGCTGCCGCGCCGGGGATAGTCCATATCGCCCCCTCCGGCGCTTGCGTATGGGATGGCAGCGCTTTTTCGCCGCGCGGCAGGACGCGGACTTTTCGATAGCGTCCCTCTCGCGCTTCCAATGGTGCCGAACATCTTCACACCCTCAACTTTTGCAAGAACCGCTTCAGCCGGTATCTGTCAAGCAGAACCTCACGCAAGTTGCCAGTTCTTCTGAACAACCAGCAATTTGTATTGCCGCGACAGCCTCGCGCCGTTATTTTTCGCCCAGCTTTGTTGAGGGGCCTTGCATGGAAGGCAACAACGCTTCAAGCCTGCCAACGATTGTACCCGATTCGCCCAACTCGCCTGCGGAACCCTGCTGCGAAAGGAAGCGGTTTTCCAATATCCCATGGTTGCTTTTCCTTTTTCTTGCCGGCCTCTATTTGCTGACCGCTCGCGGAACCCACACGTCCGTGGACGACACCCCGCGCTATAATCTGACCATAGCGCTTGTCTTGCACCAGACGTTTGAAATTCCGCCGTCGGTCATGGCCGCCGCGACCCGCGTGGACGGCCGCATTTATTGCAAATATGGCATTGGCCAGTCGCTTCTGATGATCCCTCTGTTTTGGATCGGCGAGGGCATCGGCGCCGTGGCCCCCGAACCGCTCGTTCGACTTATGGAGCGGCCGTATATTTTTGCCATGTCCACGCTGAACCAGTGGCTGGGCGCTGCGGCCGTTGCACTATTGTTCCTTATCGCCCGGCGGACGGGCTTCGGCGAAAAAACGGCCCTGCTTGTCGCGCTCGCCGCCGGCACGAGCTCGATGCTCTGGCTCAACAGCCAGACGTCGTTCGACAATCTGCTGGCCACTGTGCTGATCGAGGTCGTGGTGCTTGCGCTGCTCAGCAGCGAGCCCCTGCAGCTCGGCGCAGCGGTGGCAGGCGGGCTGGCCATGGGCGGCATGTTTCTGACCCGCTGGGCCGACGGCTGGGTCATGCTGCCGGCAGTGGCGGCGTTATGGGCCGCGCAGCACGGTCGGCGGCCGGCCCGCATCAATTCCGCCCTGTCGTTCTGGGCCGCAGCCGCCGCCGGGCTGGCGTTGACCATGGCCTACAATTATGCGCGGTTTTACGACCCGTTTGAACTCGGTTATGACGACGACAACATGTCGTGGCGCTTGCTGCCGTCGGGATTGTTTGGGTTCTTGTTCAGTCCCACGAAAAGCATTTTTCTTTTCTCGCCGTTGTTGCTACCGGCTCTGGCTGGCATGAAAGCACTCTGGCGGCGGCTGGGCGGGGGAATTCGCGCAGGGGGGTTCTTTTGGCTTCTTGGCGCACCCCTTGCGGCCTATTCGTGTTTTGAGACGTGGGACGGTGGGTGGTGTTTCGGGCCGCGCTATCTTCTGCCCTCAGCCACGCTTGCCTTCCTCGCCCTCGGCGAATGGCTCGAACGCGAGCCGGTGCACCGTACCTTCGGGCGGTCGTTGTCTTTTCTGCTCTTGTTGTTGCTGGGCATCTATGCACAGGTAATCTGTCTGGCGAGCAACTTCAACGAATACTATGACGGCTATTATCCGTTTCGATGGGAACCCGATGCGTGCCCTCTGGTGGTTTGCGCGACGGGTTTTGCACGGCCGGCCGAGAACCTGTGGTTCTGGAAGTTACTGGCCGATGAACACGCCGGATTGGCCAAGCTGGTGGTCCTGCTGCCGCTGACCTTGCTCAGCGCGGGTCTATACGGTCTTCGTGCGGCGTTTCTGGAGACATGGGCAGACTGGCGGGCCGGAGCGGGGCGCGGTGTCGCGCGAAAGATTGCCTTCGCCGGTCTGACCGTCCTTGTCCTTCTTTTGTTGCCCGCCATGGTCCGTGCAATGCGCGACTTGCAAGGCGGGGAAACACCGCCATCTCCCCGCGGGCTGCTCTTGCGGCTCTATGCACTGGACGCCGGCCGTTGGACAGGGCTGGGCGAACAGCCGGTTGCCCGGCTTGATGTGGATTGGTCGGGCCGACGCCGACCGGTGCGGGGAGATTTTCGCGCTGTCTGGGAAGGTTGGCTTGCGGCACCCGCCGAAGGTCTCTACCGCTTTGCACTGGACTCATGCGGCACTGCCACGCTGACGCTGGGCGGCAAAACCGTGCTGGTCAATTCGGGGCCGCAGCCCGGACGCCGGATGCTGATTCAGTCGCTTTTCCTGACAGCGGGCGACCACGCGCTGCGGGTCGAATATGGTGCGCCCCCAGAGGTTGAGTATGTCGAAATCGGCGGGGCGCGCTACGGGCGGACACGGCATCTGCCCGTCGGTGTGACGTTGCGGTGGCGGCCGCCCGGCGAATTGTTTCTGCGCACTATTCCGGCCCGCTCACTGCGGCAACCCTAGCCCATTCGGGCAAAATGGGCCTGCGGGCGCGAAAAATCAGTAGTTGCGTTTCGGCCGTTTCCTTTTCCACACTCTGCCTGACGGCCGCAAGGCCGTATGTGCTGGAAAAGCGAGGAAAACGTTGACCGGCCTGTTTCTCTCCCCCGACCTGTTTCCGCTTCATGCGGCGATCGTGTTTCTGTTCGGCGCACTGGTTGGCAGTTTTCTGAACGTCTGTATCTATCGGCTCCCGCATGGTCAGTCGGTCAATCGCCCGCGCCGCTCGTTCTGTCCGGCGTGCGGGACGATGATTGCCTGGTATGACAACATCCCACTGGTCAGCTATCTGGCTCTGGGAGGGCTGTGCCGGCATTGTGGTGCGCACATCTCGTTTCGCTACTGGGTGCTCGAGTTGCTGACGGCGGTGCTCTTCACCGCCGTTTTCTGGGTGCACGGCTATACGGCGGCGACGCCCCTGTTTTTGCTGCTGACCGGTCTGCTGATCATCGCCACATTCACGGACCTCGACCACTGGATTATTCCGGACTCGATTTCGCTGGGGGGAGCGGTGTTGGGAATCGCGGCGGCACTGGCATTATCGGTTGCCTCAGCCGCGGGCCGCTGGCCGCACTTGGGCCAAACGCTTTATGTCCCGTGGCCGTTCGACGGCGTGGGCGCGTGGCGGTTTGCGGCCAACTCGGTGGTCGGCGCAATCTTCGGCTTTATTCTGCTGTGGTTGATTGGTGTGTTTGGCGCGCTGGCGTTTCGGAAAGAGGCCATGGGCATGGGCGATATGAAATTGTTTGCGTGTGTGGGCGCGTTTGTTGGCTGGCAGGGGTGCCTTTTGGTGTTGGCGATCGCCTCGTTTATCGGTGCCACTGTGGGGCTTTCGCTGATTGCGGCGCAGTGGATTGTCAGCCGGCTGTGGCCGGCGGCGTCAAGTCTGCCGCAGGCGGCTTGTGCCGCGCCGGAGATCCCCTGCGAGAGGCCGCCGGATTCTTTGCCCGCAGGATTGGAATCTGACCGGCAGCCCCAGCCGGCAGAGGAGCGGCGCAAGGGCCGCCAGCTTCATCATCTGCCTTTCGGGCCCTATATTGCGCTTGCCTGCTACGTGGTGGCCTTGTTCCATCATCCGATGACGGACTGGCTGATTCGCCATTTATTCTGGCTGGATTTTTTCAACAAATAGACGGGAGAGATCAGGCAAGATGGAGATCACGGGAACAACGCGCGTTGTTGGGGTAATCGGTTGGCCGCTGACCTATACGCTATCGCCGGTGATGCATAATGCGGCATTGGAGAAACTAGGGTTGAACTTCGTCTATGTGGCCTTTCCGGTGAGGCCCGAACATGTGGTCGAAGCGGTGCGGGGACTTTGCGCCTGCGGTGTTCGCGGCCTCAATGTAACGATTCCCCACAAAGAACGCGTCATGGAGTTGATGGATGAATTGTCGGTCGAGGCGAGCGCCGTCGGCGCCGTCAACACGATCCGCATGGACGGCGACCGGATGTGGGGCGGCAACACCGACGTGTATGGATTCACACAGGCGCTGCGCGACGTCGGCTTTACGCTTGCCGGCAAGCGCGTGGCCATTGCAGGTGCAGGCGGCGCCGCCCGGGCAATTGCCGCCGCCGCCCTGCTCGAAGGCGCAACCGCCGTTGCGTTGTGGGATGTTGTGCCCGGACGCGCCGAAAAAATAGTGGCCGATTTTCAGCAAGCGCCGCTTCCTCATCGCCTCCTCGCCGCCTGCAATACCGACGAAGACCGCCGCTCGGCTTTGGCCCGATGCCACTTGCTGGTGAACGCCTCGCCGGTCGGCATGAAGCCGGACGATCCGGCACCCGTGGATGTCTCGCTGCTGCCCGAAGGATGCATGGTGTTCGACTCGGTCTATAACGTGGCGGAAACGGCCCTGATGCGCGAGGCGCGCGCGCGGAGCCTGCAAGCCCTTGGCGGCCTGACCATGCTGGTGCATCAGGGCGCACGGTCCTTTGAAATCTGGTTTGGCGTCAAGCCCGATACGAACCTGATGCTGGAGCGGATTCAGGAGAAACTGCACGGCGGGAAATAGGGGCCTTTTGGTGAACCTATGTAGTTCTTGCTTTGGGGGCAATCCAAGCAGGCCCCCTGAAGTGAGAACTCCATGCATCTCAAGCAACGCCCCAAGGGGTATCCCAACAAGCCCAAACCAGCCGTTTCGCTCCGACAGGGTCAAAACTTAAAACCTGATGAGGTTCTCATTCCACTTGCCATGGCACCTGAAACCACCCTTGTGTTTTTTTCCGGTCTGGCCGCCGACGAGCGGCTTCTGGCGGCACAACGCGCGCTGCCGTGGCCGCTGGAGGTCGTGCCGTGGATTCGGCCGCAGCCGCGAGAAACCCTGGCCGGCTATGCCGAGCGGATGGTCGAGCACATTCACGCACCGTCGCCGTATTTTCTCGGCGGCGTTTCGCTGGGCGGCATGATTGCCCTCGAAGTCAGCCGTTGGACCCGGCCGCAGGCGGTGTTTCTGATTGCCAGCGCGCCGTCAGCCCGCGCGATTGCGCCGGTTTGGCGGTCGGCCGGCCGGCTGGTGGGACTGATGCCGCTGCCGCTGTTTTGGCTGGGATTGGCGGTGCTGAAACCGTTCTCGCCGGCCATGCGGGAGTTGCACGGCGAGCAGTTGGAGCGGGTTCGGGAGATGAGCCGCGACGCATCGCCGCAGTTTGTACGCTGGGCCTGCCGCGCGGCCACGACGTGGCCCGGGGTGGACCTGCCTCGTGCCCCCGTCTATCACATCCATGGTGACCGCGACCGGTTGATGCCGCTGCGGCTGGTCAAACCCGATTATGTGGTGCGGGGCGGCGGCCACATGATCGTTATGACGCACGCCGAAGAAGTGAACCGCTATCTGACAGACCGGATTCGGGCGATGTTGCAGAAACTGTAATGCCGCCCGCACAGGTCGGTTATTCCAGATGTTTTATGCGGTCCGACACTCTTTGTCTGATCTTTCGCGGCCGGGGTTTTGACCGGATTTACAGTATGCGCAAGAGTTGGGTTCCACTGGCGGTCGAAAACCGGCATCCCGTGGATTCTGTAAATGCGGTCGCGGATTTCCTTTTCCCTTCCAACCGTTGAACAAACGTGTTTCGGAACCGGCGGGAACCAAAGGCAATGGATTATGAGACAGAGAAACATTCGTCTGCCGGCGGCTCTGGCCGGCCGCATTCATCGCGCCAAGCATCGCCTTCAACGCGCGCTGCTTGCGTGGTTTCGGCGCCATGCGCGCGATCTGCCGTGGCGGCGCACGTGCGATCCCTACCGCGTCTGGCTGTCCGAGATCATGCTGCAACAAACTCGCGTGGATACGGTTATTCCTTATTATCGGCGTTTTCTGAAAGCCTTCCCGACGGTGAGGGCTTTGGCTGCCGCCCCATTCGAGTGCGTTCTCAAGCTGTGGGAAGGACTGGGCTACTATAGCCGTGCGCGGAACCTTCATCGCGCCGCGCAAATGATCGCCGGCGAGCGCAACGGCGTGTTTCCGCAGTCCGCAGCCGAGTGGCAGCATCTGCCCGGCGTCGGCCGATACACTGCCGCGGCCGTTGCCAGTATTGCCTTCGGCGAGTGCGCTGCCGTGCTCGACGGCAATGTCCGGCGCGTGCTGATCCGGCTGTTCGCGCTGGACCGGCCTCGCGCGACCGCGCGCCAAACAGCGCTTCTGTGGGCGATAGCCGAAACGCTGGTTCCGCACAAGCGGGCGGGCGATTTTAATCAGGCGATAATGGAATTGGGGGCGCGAGTATGCACGCCGCGCAATCCGCGCTGCGACGTCTGTCCCGTTCGCGGCCATTGCGAGGCGCGAAAACTGGGCCGGCAAACCCAACTGCCCGTGCGGCAGGCCCGAAAAGCGTTGCCCCACTATGATATTGTTGCGGCGGCCATCCGCCGGCGGGGGCGCTATCTGTTGGGCCGGCGGCGTCCCGATGAAATGCTGGGCGGGCTGTGGGAGTTTCCCGGCGGGAAAGTGGAAAGGGGCGAAACACACGAACAGGCGCTGCGGCGGGAAATTCGTGAAGAACTAGGCATCGAGGTCGCCGTCGGACGCCATGTAGCATCGGTCCGGCACGCCTACTCGCATTTCGCCATCACGCTGCATGTGTATCAGTGCACGCTGGTCGGCGGCCGGCCGGCGCCGCGGCGTCACACGGCCCTTGCGTGGGTGGCGCCGTCCGAATTCGACCGCTATGCGTTTCCCGGAGCCGACCGCAAGTTTCTGCACCTGCTTTGAAAGGCAGCCTTACATCTCCGGAAAATCCGGCTTGATGCGGCGGCGGCAAAGGTGGCGCGACAACTCCTTTTTCGCGTCGCGCTCGACTTTCGGCGCCTTCGGCGGCAGGGGAATCCGCGGCTTGGGCGGGCGGGGCTTTCTTTTTCGAGGCATTGGCGATACCTGCATCTATGCAAGTCCGACATGGCGGCAGGCCCGGCGGCCGGAGAAGCTTTACCGCCACACGGAGTTTTTCTCCAACCAGCACCCACAAATCAAGAAACAATCGTCATGTATCCCTGGCGTCACGGGATCGAAACCCGCAGGCCGATCAACTTTTCTTGCGTCTTTTTTGACGGCAGCGAAGTCTTATCTATTGGATATTGGAAAGAGACGCCGTGCCGGTGAGCGAAGATCACGAACTAATGCAGCGGCTTCAGGGGGGCGACGAGGCGGCGCTTGAACGGCTGGTGCGGCGCTGGGAGCAACCCATTCTGAACTTTTTTTATCATGCAATCGGCGATCTCGACACGGCGGAGGACTTGCGCCAAGACGTCTTTGTGCGGCTCTACACATACCGGGCCGGCTATCGCGGCAACGGCACGTTTCGGTCGTGGCTCTATCAGTTGGCCGCCAATGTGCTGCGAAGCCACCTGCGGCGTGTCCGGTCGCTTCCAATGACAGGTTTTTCGGAAACCGATAATGTGCCGGACGGCGAGGCGGAAGGCGACGCGGACCGGTCGAGGGGCGGCCGGCAGCTTGCAAATGAATCTGCGGCCTGCCGCGAGGTCTTTCAGATGGAAAGCCAGCGGCTGGCTCGGGCGTTGCTGGACAGCCTGCCGGTTGAAGACCGCGAGGTCTTGCTCCTGCGATTCTACGAAGGGCTGCAATATGCAGAGATCAGCGCGGTGCTTGGCATTGCCGAAAGCAGCGCAAAGTCGCGGGTTTATCGTGCGCTGGAAAAACTTCGGCAACGAGCGGCAGCCCGCGGCCTGAAAGCCGAGGACGTGGTATAGAGTTTCGACAGAGTTGGCATCAAAGAACCGCTGTCCAATATGGAGGTGGAAATCCGTGAACTGCGATCGCGAAAAACTTGCCGCCCATGTGCTGGGCGAATTGGATGATAAAGCGAGCGTGCAGATGCAGGCACACATCGCGGAGTGTGCCGCGTGTGCACAACGCGCCGCCGAGCTGCGTGCAACGGTCGGCCTGCTGCGCTCGCTGCCGGACGCCCCGGCGCGGCCTGTAGCATTGGGCGATTTGTGCGCATCCGCCATGGCGGAAGAAAATGCGGAGCGGCGGAAGGCGGCAAATCTTTCGCAGGGCGCATCCCGCCGGCTTGCGCGCTGGGGTGTTGCTCTGGCCGCGGCTTCTCTCCTTGCCCTGCTGTGCGCTCGCTACGGTGTCGCTGTCCGCATCGGCCAGTGGGAAGTGGCGTTTGGCGGGAGGGTTGGAGCCGTGGCAACGCCGGGTGGACAAGCGTTCTGGAGCGAGGACGCTATTCGCACCGTAGTGCAGGAAGAACTGACTGCCCAAGTGCAGCCCGCTCTGCTTGAGCTGGCGCAAACCCTCGGCGAATTGGAATCCAGCCACCAAGCCGGTCTGCTCGCGCTGCGAAATGCGCTTCTGCTCCAGCGTGAAAACGATATGAACGAGGTGAAACGGACCTTTGGCGTGTTTGCAAGCACGGTCAACGAGACGCTTGGCATTCGGTGAAGCCGGCCGGCGGATTTGGGCCCGATGCCGGGCGGATTGTTGCGTGCGGACATAGGTCCGCCCAAAGGCGGAACTCCAAATCAAACGGGAAGGAGGAAGGTGCGATGAACAGAATATTGCAATTGGCCGTGGGTGTATTCGCCGCGGTGCTGGCGGCTTCAATTCACGCAACGGCGCTTGGGGCGGCGGACGAGAAACCCGCAGAGAAAGACTTGGTTCGCCAAGTCAACACCATGGCGAAGGTGCTGGAGACTCGATTGCGCGAGGAACTCGGCGCCGACCTCGTGGGGCCAAGTTTGTTTCAACCGGGCGGCGTCCGCGGCTTTGCGGTTCCCGGCGTCGGCGCAATTTTTCAGCTGAATGTCAATTTTCCGGTGGTCGAACCCCAACCCCCGGCTGAAAAGCCACCCAAGGCCGAAGAGGAGGATTTATGGGCCCGCATGGAACGGGGAGAGCCGGCAGGCACGCGTGTCATCCAGTCCGTTCGGCATGCGCGCACAGCGCCTGCACCGCCCGCTGCTCCGCCACGAGGCGGCCCCCGCGAGGCCCAGCCCGACAAGGCCGCAGCCGAGCGCCGCGGCGAAGTGTTCGTGCACAGAACCGGACCCATCCCCCCGGCCGATGCTGCGAAAAAACTCGACACGCTCGAGCGGGTAATTCTGGAAACGTTGGCAAAATACGGCGAGCGAATGACAGCACTTGGCGATGACGACAACATCATTGTGCTGGTCGGCGGGGGCAATCCGACCGGCGGACTTTATGTGACTCACTTTTCGCCGGGTCCCCTTCCGCCCCTTGAGCCGCAACCGGCGGAACCGGTGCAGGAAAGCATCAAGAGAATCGAAGGGGAGTTGCGCGAGTTGCAGAAAAAAATCGCCGAGATGACGAAGGACAAAAAGGGACGCGACGCCGGCCGTGCGGTCGCCGACCAACAAAAGCGCATTGCCGAACTGCAGGCGGAACTGGCCAAAGCCCATGCCAAGCGCGCCGCCACTTTGGCGTATAGCTACCGCTTCGACGGGACACCACACGGCGGCATGTTCAGTGGGATGCTGGCTTTCGGCGGCGGCGCTGCGGGCGGCTCGTCGTGGGTGTTTAGGGTCAAGAAAAACGACTTGGCAAAAGACCCGGATGAGCTGCGTAAGAAGTCGCACATTCAGAAATATGCCGGGTCGCCCGCAGGCGGCGGTGAGGCCGGTGTGATTGAGGACACGGTTATCGTCAAGGACGCCGAACCCTGAACGCCGGCAGGTTTGTGTGCACGTGCGTGACGCTGCGCGCACGTGCACACCCCTGCGCACCAAGTCATGTTTTGTGCCAATAGGCCAAAAGCCGGAGGCAGAAGCGATGACCGGTTTCTCCATGATTCCATACGCGGCGGCTTTAGTGGTTGCTGCGGCCTCAATTGCTTCGAGTCCAAGGACGGCGGGAGTCGGGGCCGGCGAGGAATCCCACATCGGCAAACAGTTGGCCGTGATGGCGCGTGTGCTGGAGAAGCGGCTGGAATCAGAGCTGCACGATGAAATCGTAACGGCCAGCATGATTCAACGCGGCATCGAGGGGTACTATGTGGCGGGAATCGGCGCGCTGTTTTTTGTGGATGCCAAGTTTGCCGTGGTCGCGCCCGAAACGCCCAAGCCCCCGGATAAGCCCCAGCCCGACGACTTATGGGCGCGCACCGAGCGCGAGATCGAGGGCGTTGCCCCTCGCGACCCCTTTGCGGGTTCAATTCTTTCGCAATCCAGAATCGTGCCGTCCCACCCTGTGTGGCCGTTGTTCGACCCGAAGAAAGTCGAGCGGCTGAAGGCCGTCTTGTTCGACAGCCTCGCCCAATATGGAAAGCGTCTTGAACTGGTTGCCGACTCCGAGCGTGTGATAGTGGTTGTAAGCGGCAGGGATTTTCCGCCCGCACATGTCATGACTCCTTGGGGTGGCCCGGAAGAAAAAAGCCGGTCGGTGCTGATTATTTCAGTATGGAAAAAAGACCTTGGCGGCGACGCCCGCGAGTTGGGCCAACGCGCGCTTGTTGAAGCCTACCGCTATTGATAGACCCTCCCGCATAAAGCCTGTCGGACAACGTACGTGGATTCCACAGCCGTAAGGTCTGCGTACCTGGATGAAATCCAAAATGCGCAATTGAGACATATCATTTTACTCCTCTGACCTTCTCGGCAACGGCAAGGTTTCTCATGCATCATTCTCCAATTACAGGCTGATGCAATAGAGGGCTGTCGCGTGCAGGCGTTTTTTTCGCTTGCAAGGGCGCAACGGACGGCTCAGCATACCACCCTTGAGCCTGTCGCGCGGATGGCCGAATCGCCAGAAGGTCCCGTCTCCGGCTGTCCGTCAGCTTGATTGCACATTAGGTTTCATTATGTCTCAGAAGAATTCCTACTCGGTGCTTAACCTGCGCAAGGGCGTGACCGAGGAACAGATTAAGCAAGCCTACATCGAGTTGGTGAAGCAGTTTCCTCCGGAGACGCACACCGACCGGTTTATGGCCATCAATCGGGCGTATGAAACGCTGCGAGATCCGGAGAAGCGGGCGCGGGAAGATGCGTTCACGTTCAACTACGTGGAAGGCCAGTTCGCATTCACTTCCGAAGAAATGATCGAAGAGGCCGCAGAGACCGCCTTGCCCTCGCAAATCCGCGAGTTGGAGCAAAAGTTCGAGAAAGACCCCGCCGATGTCGAAACCATGAACCAACTGATTACGGCCTACATGCGGCGAAGCTATGTCCATGTGAAGCGGAAATTGTGGGCCGAGGCCATCAAGGACTGGCAGGCGGTGTTGGGATTGGACGCCACGCACCGGCGCGCCAAGCACAATCTGAATCATTCCTATATCAATCTGGGCTACTATTATGCGCTGCACGACTTGTATGCCGAGGCGATTGATCTGTGGGAACGCGCCTTGCAGATGAACCCCGACAATCTGGCCATTATCCACAATCTGGCACTGGCCTGCGAAATGGCCGGACAGGACGAGAAGGCCAACCGCTACTGGGGCGAGGCCATCCGGCGCTGGAAGGCGGCCCTCGACCAGTCGCCCGACGACCCGTATCTCAAGTCGCTGATTATCGAGGTGCACAAGCATCACGGCGGCAAAGCCTTGGGTGTGCAGCGCGACAGCGAGTCGGCGCTCAGCGAATACCGCGAGGTTCTCAAGATCAATCCCAGCGATTTCGACGCCCGGTATCAGATCGCCGCCACGTATATGGAGGAGAAGAAATACGCCGAGGCCGCACAGGAACTCGATTCGCTGCGCCAGCAGTTCCCCAACAACATAGACGTGCTGAATCTGCTGGGCTGGGCGCTTATCAACAGCGGCCAGGTGGAAGGGGCGTTCCGGACATGGGCGCGAAGCTTGCAGCTGGACAGCAAGAACGCCGAGACGCGGAACAACATCATTCAAGCCCGCTTGACCTTGGGGAAACGCTGCCGCGAGACTGGCCAATATACCGTGGCCTTGGTCCACTTCAAAGAATTGTTGAAGTTTATGCCCAATAATGATGACGTTCTTTTCGAAATCGGCGAAACTTATCGGCTCAAAGGCGATTTTCGATCGGCTATTGCGCATTACAACCAGGCCCTCGCGGCCAACCCGAAAAATAAATTTGCAAAAAAAGCGTTGTCGGAAATGAAGCTCCGGCGCTAAACTATGGGCGAAGGGAACAAGAAGTTGACATCGGACGGTGTGAGCCACGAATCGGAAAGCGAGGGGTGGAAAGCGGAAATAGGAATGTTGGGAACTGCAAGAAACCCAACCCGCACATTTTCCTCCTGCGTATTTCTGGTGGTATGATTGAAACGTTATAGGGACATTCCGGTAATGTGGCCTTTCTCAGAGTTGGAATTCGTTGTGGACGAGAAACCGGTGGCCGTGACGGTGCCGAAACGACCGGCGGCCGAGCGCGAGGCCGGCGACGATCTGCTCGGGCAGATTAGTTGGCTTCTGGCCGAAAATGAGCGGCTCACCGTCACCACCCGAATGCTCGAACAGGCCCGCGGCGAAAGCGATGAGATGTTCAACCTGATGAAGCGCATGTTGCCGGTGCTGGATGGATTCGAGCGAACCTTGGCGATGGGGCGGACGTTTCCCGACGACCCGACGCTGACCAACTGGCTGCGCAGTGTCGAGAGTGTGTACTTTCGCCTAAAGAATTTGCTTGAAAAGATCGGCCTTTTTGGTATGGAAGACATCGGAAAGCCGGTCAATCTTGACCTCCACGAGGTCGTGGAATATCGGTATTCCCCGGATCACAAACCGGATACCATTATGGCCATTCGTCAACGGGGATATGTGTTTCGGGGGCGCCTGTTGCGCGAAGCGCAGGTCGTTGTGGCATCGAATGAAAGGAGATAGAAAGCGTCATGGGGCGGATTCTGGGAATTGACTTGGGCACTACGAATTCGGTCGTCGCTGTGATAGACAAAAGCGGACCGTTCATTGTGCCCAACTCGATCGGGGAGCGGCTGACCCCTTCGGTCGTGGGCTTCACCAAAAGCGGGGAGATTCTGGTCGGCAAGAAAGCCAAGCGCGGGGCGGTCATGAACGTCGGCCGCACGGTCTTTTCGATCAAACGGCACATGGGCAGCAACTACCGCGTGCGCATTGACGGCAAGGAATACACGCCTCAGGAAATCTCAGGTATTATCCTCCAGAAACTCAAACAGGATGCCGAGGAGTACTTCGGCGAAGATTGCAGTCAGGCGGTCATTACGTGCCCGGCCTATTTCACCGACGCCCAGCGGCAGGCCACCAAAGACGCCGGCGAGATCGCCGGCCTCAAAGTCCGCCGCATTATTGACGAACCGACGGCGGCCGCGCTGGCCTACGGCCTCGACAAAAAGGAAGACCAGGTGATTCTGGTCTATGACCTCGGCGGCGGCACATTTGACGTGTCCATCATCGAGGTCATCTCCGGCGTGTTCCAAGTGCTGGCCATTCACGGCAACACGCACTTGGGCGGCGATGATTTCGACATGCGGATTGTCCAACATCTGCTTTCCGTCTTCAAGGAGCAGACGGGCGTGGACCTGAGCGGCGACCCCATCGCCATGCAGCGGCTCAAAGAGGCGGCCGAAGAGGCCAAGATTGAATTGTCGGAAATCAAGGAAACGCACGTGATGGTCGAGGCGATCCACATGACCGACAAAGGGCCGCTGTCGCTCGACGTTACCCTGACACGCGAGAAGTTTGAGGAACTGATCGAGGACCTCATTCAGCAGACCATCCCGCCCATCAATCAGGCGCTCGAAGACGCCAACCTGACGCCGGAGAAGGTGGACACGATTCTGCTGGTGGGCGGCTCCACGCGCATCCCGGCCGTGCAGCGTCTGGTCAAAGCGCATCTGGGCAAAACCCCGCACCGCGACATCTCGCCGGAAGAAGTCGTGGCCTTGGGCGCCGCCGTGCAAACACTGGTGCTCGCCCCTCTGGACGGCAGCATCGAGGATACGCTGGCCACGCGTTATGGAAAAGAAAAACCCGTCATTATTCACATGACGCCGTTCTCCCTCGGCGTCGGTCTGCAAAACGACCAGTATGCCGTGATCATCGAGCGCAACTCGACGTATCCGACCGAGGCCAAGGACGTGTTCACGACCACACGCGATTTTCAGGAGGCCATCTCGTTCCCCATCTACGAGGGCGAGGAGCCGATTGCCTCCGAGAATACGTTCCTCGACATGTTGCGCATCGAGGGCATCACGCCCGCCCCCCGCGGTGTCCCGCGCATCGAAGTAACATTCCGGCTGAACGCCGACCGGATTTTGGAGGCCCGCGCCGAGGACCTCGCCACCGGCGTCGAAAAGCGCATTGTCATCGAAGCGACCGACACACGGTTGAGCGAGGCCGAGAAACAACGGATGGTGCGCGAGGCCCGCGATCGCGTTACCCAGATGCTTCGCCAGCGCATGAAGGAGTCCGTCGAGGAACAGGCCGAGCAACTGCTGGAACGCGCCCAGAAGGCTTTGGCCACCGCCCGCAATCATCCGCTCGCCCCTCAGGTGGGCACACGCTCCTCCCACTTGCGCGAGGTGATGAAATCCGGCAACCAAGAGGCCATTGAAAAAGCCATGGATGATCTGCTGCGGCTCGTGGATGAGGTCGAGGCAGCCGGGGCAGCCTGAGAGTTTGCATCGAATTTCGAACCTCGGCTTTCGGGTATCATAGGCGAGGAACCAAGTCCGGATGGGCCCGTCGCGCTTGGTCTCGCCATCCGAGGTGCCGAAAGCCGGATTTCTTTACCAAAGTTCAAGGTCAACCCTTTTTCTTATGAAATGCCCCTATTGCGCAACCGACAACCGCGACGACCGCGAGGCCTGTTACCATTGCGGCAAAGACATCAGCATGTTGCGGCTGATTGTCAACAAAGCCCGCCACCACTACAACGTCGCCCTCGAACATGCCGAACGCCAGCGTTTCCCTGAAGCGCTGGCCGAGCTCGAACACTGTCTCGAGCTGGACCGCTCGTTTGTCCCCGCCCATGTGGTCATGGGAACGGTCTATGCCAAAATGGAAAAATTCGATGAGGCCGAACGTTCGTGGCAGGCGGCACTGGCACTCGATCCGCACATCCAGAAAGCCCATGAGTATTTGAACAAGAGCAACACCGCGCGACAGGCCGTGCCGCTCCTGCGGCGGCTGCGCTGGCTGGTCTATGGCGCCGCCGCGGTGACTGCGTTGTTTGTATTTTTAATCGGCTGGCAGATACGTCCGACCAAAAGCGATGAACAGGTGCGGCAAATCCTCGCCAAGATCGAAGCGGGCGATTTGGGCGGGGCGCTCAATACCGCCGAGCGTCTCGAAGAATCGGCGCACAATCGGCGCATACGCCAAGCCGCACGCCTTCTTCAGGCGGCTGTGCGGCAACGCTATGAACTCGTGTCCACCGAAATGTTTGTTCTGCTCCTGAACGACAAGCCTGTCGAGGCCCACCAGCTGTTTCAGCGTGTAACCACCGGGCGGGAACCGCCGGAGCCATACAACCGCCAGTTCGCCCTGTTTGATCAAAAGGCGGTGGAAAAGGCCCTCGACATGGCCGCTATCTGGCAGCGCGCCGCCGAGCAGGACTTGATTACCTATGATGAACTGGTCCGCCGAATCGAGCCCATGAACCAAGCTTTTATCGGACAATCCGAGGTGACGGCACGGCTGGCGGAAACGCTGGCGGCGGGCCGGCGCGCTTGGGCGCTGCGCGAACTGGCTAAAATCCCCGAATCGGGTCTTTCGACCTCGCAGACGTTGGCATGGTTGGCGCGGGTGCAGGAAATCGCCCGGCACGCACCGGAGTGTCATTCAGATGCGTCATCGGTTACGCAGCAGCTGCTTGAAGCGGCCATCGAACCGCTGGAATCGCGCATGAAAAAGGCCGTTGCAGCGAAAAACGCAAGCGCCCTTCGTGCGGCCATTGCCGATCTGGAACAGCTGGCTGCGTATGGGACACCGCTGGGAGCGCCCGAATTGCTCGAACAAGCACGGGCCGACCTGCGCCGGCTCGATGTGGACCGCATCAAGAGCACTCTGACTGCCCTGACCAGCGCCGATATTCCCCAGCTGGACGGTGTTGTGGCGGCGTTTGAAGGAACAACAGGCATACGGGTGGCTGAAGATGCCGAAACGTCCGGTGCGTTGGCGGCCACACGGCGCCGGTTGGCCGCCGCGGTCGTCAACTGGTGCAGCGACCGCTATGCGCGGTTTGCCAAAGGCGGCATGACCGACGAAGAGGCGCAGTGGATTCTCGATCGCGCCGACTTTGCTCTCGAATACTATGCCGGAAAAACCTGGCGCTATACGCGCGATTGTGTCATGTATTGCGCCGCCATGGCTGCGACCAAAGCCGGCGATACGGCAGCCGCCCTCAAATGGGTGGACCGCCTCGAAAAAACCCATCCGGAAAGTTCCTATCTGCCGCAGGCCCGCCGGCTTCGCCCCGCAAAAACTGCTCCGGAAACGTCCGCCGAAGCCGAGATGTAACTTCGGCTGAACGGCCTGGCCGGTTTTTTCCCCGCACGTTCTGTCTCTTGTTTTTCTTCCCGCACAACATCAAGAGACCCCACTGTGGCAAGCAAAACCGCCAAGCCATTTGCCCTTGGCCATTGACGGAAAAACCGGACCGTGCCATTGTGCCTTGGTCTGTGGAAAAGACCATTCTGAAGAGGTGCAATCATGCAACGTCGGGAAAGACAGACCGTTTTGCAACGGCGAAAGTTCCTATGGGCCTTGGGTGCAGGCGCAGCCGCAGCGGCGGCATCGAGGCCGGACGCGCGAGCGGCCGCATTCAAAACCACCTATCGCGCGGCAGTCATCGGCCACACAGGGCGCGGCGACTACGGCCACTCGCTCGATTTGGCCTGGCGCGGCCTTCCCAACGTCGAACTGGTGGCTGTGGCCGATGCCGATGAGAAGGGGCTTGCGGCGGCTCTCAAGCGGCTGGGCGTCGAAAAAGGCTATGCAGATTATCGCCGCATGCTCGACGAGGTGAAACCGGATCTGGTCAGCATAGCGCCGCGCTGGCTCGATCAGCACCGCGACATGGTCGTGGCGGCGGCCGAACGCGGTGTTCGCGGCGTCTATCTCGAAAAGCCAATGTGTCGCACTCTGGCCGAGGCCGACGAAATGGTGGCCGTCTGCCGCAAGCACAACGTGAAACTGGCCATCGCCCACCAGACGCGCTACAGCCCGATTGCCCGCGTCGTGGGCGACCTGCTCAAGGCCGGCGCCATCGGGCAGGTGCTGGAATTTCGCGGCCGCGGCAAGGAAGACCGGCGCGGCGGCGGCGAGGACCTCTGGGTGCTCGGCACGCACGTCCTCGACCTGGTGCATCTGTTCGGCGGCAAGCCGCAGTGGTGTTTCGGCAGCGTCTACGAAAACGGCCGTCCGATTCGGCGCCAAGACGTAAAAGCCGGCGCCGAGGGCATCGGCCCGCTGGCCGGCGACACCGTTCATGCCATGTATCGGCTCGATGGCGGCGCCGCGGCCTATTTCGATTCCGTCCGCAATGCGGGAACTGGCGGCAGCCGGTTTGGCCTGCAGATTTTCGGCTCAACCGGCATCATCGAAATGACCACGGGCCATCTGCCGCCGGCTTTTATCCTCGAAGGCGATCCGGCATGGTCGCCCGGACGGTCGGGGAAAAACTGGATACCCATTACCTCGGCGGGCATTGGAAAGCCGGAGCCGCTGAAAGACGGCGGTCTGCCGGCGGGGAATACGCTCGCGGTGCAGGACCTGATCGCCGCGATTGAGGAAGACCGGCCGCCGAAGGCAGACATCGAGACCGGGCGTATAGCCATCGAAATGATCGTAGCCGTGTTTGAATCGCAGCGCTTGGGCAAACTGGCAATCTTTCCCCTGCAGAACCGCGCCAATCCCTTGGCGATGCTGGAGTAGGCAGAACGGGCGCCCTGCCGGCCCGCTGCATCCAGCACGCGGCATCTTTGGAGTCTGTCGAAAAAAACATTGGACCGCGGATTCGGAACGTTGAACACGGCTTTGGATGTTGCCCCGCCGTTTCGGATCTTTTTATGGCAGCGGGTGGGGGAGTAAAATAGCTGGGACTGCGGGGGATTCTTCAGGCCCCGAAAGGGACAATGGGTCTTTGGCTTTGCGAAGAAGGCCGTGGTGTCCGGCTTTTTATGTGCGGTACCGCCGCGAAGTGGGGCGAAATTTGCTTGATTGCGCCAATCGGCATCGTAGCGTGCTGCTGGTTGCAATTGATCTGGGCGAAGGGGCTTTCGCCAATGCCACTCAGTTGGAATGAAATCGGCCACGCTGTGATCCGGTTTTTGTGGGCATGGAGCGACGCGCTATTATTTCGGCGTTGTGTTCTCCGCTCACCTTATACGAATGGCTTGCCACACTGCTCATTCCCTCGCGGAAAGTACAACGGCCGGGCGATGGAAGCGAGGTGTCTGATGAACCGGCGGACAATGACTGACGCCGCGATGGTGTTGTGCCTTTGCGGGTTTCTGAATTGTCTTCCGGCATCTGAGATTCCACGTCCGCCGGCTGTGGGCATTCTTACGCGCGTGCCTTCGAAAGCGTGCGGTGCGCAGGGGGTTGCCGTGCGCGTGATTCCGCCGCTGCGGCCGCGCTATGAGGCGGGAGCGCCCGTGGTGATTCATGTGGCGGGAGGGCAAAACGCCGGTGCGGCGGTCGGCCCACCGCAGCTGGCGCGATTCGGTTTTGTCGAGCTGTATTTCGGCTTTCCCAACGGCGGCGGGTCGGAGGTTGAAAGCGGCGGCACCTATGATTATCGAGGCCCCGACAGCATTCGCGCTCTGGCCGATGTGATTCGATTTGCCACCGGCCGGCTGGCCGACCACGAAAGCCGGACTCTGGCGGCTTTGTTGCCGAAGGTCAAAATTCTCCCGCAGAACTGCGGCCTGATTGGTTTCAGTCACGGCGGCAATGCGTGCGGTGTGGCGATGGCGCGCTATGGCGGGGAGTTTCCCGACCTTGCTTTCTATGTCTCGATGGAATCGCCGTATGGCGACGGCGCGATGAACGTGGAGCTGGGCGGGTTCGAGGCGGGGCTCAATCCGGCGTATAATCCGGAGACTGGGGTGCTCGATTTGTCCAAACTGGCTTATGGGGCCGATCTCGAGCCGTTTTTGTTTCGCCGCATGGGCGGGGCGACCGGTCTGAAAGGTGCGCTGTTTTTCGATTTGAACGGCGACGGGAAGTACTCCGGCAAAGACGACTATCCGGCGAACGTTTTTGTCTGCGATTTGGGAAAAGGACCGCGCGCGTGGTATTCGCTGCGGCTGTTGCGGGAGGCCGAACGGCGGGCGCTGTTTGGCGAGCCGCGTCCGCCGCATATTCCGACGCTGGAGGAGGCCGGAGAGTTCTGGGCATGGCGCGACGCCGAGAAAAGCATCGCGGAAGCGGTGCGCCAGTGTCCGAAAACGGCAGTGATTGTATATGCGAACGCGCGCGACCATGTGCAGGCGGCGCCGGATCATCCGCACATTGTGGCGCAGATCGAAGGTTTTCGCAAAGCCGGCGCGGCGTTTGTGCGTCTGAATCCCGATCGCGCTTATGTCGAGGCGATTCTGAAATCGGCGCCGCCTGTCCTGCGCGAACGTGCTGTCGGAACTCCTGCCGACAATGACGCGGGCAAAGCATGGGACCGCCGCACCATTCGCGACGGCTGCGAGCCGGCAAGCCTTCCGGCCGACTTATGTGTTCAAGCCGCCGTCTGCGAGCTGGCCGATCGAACGCACGCCGGCATGTGGTCAAAGAACCTCGACAAGGTACTGATTTCGTATGAACCTCCTGCACTGCCGCCGGGTGGGGCGGGCAAAGCGTCCAAAATCCCCGACAAACCTCTGCGGCGCAAGTTGCCGCCTAAACCGGATTGATCCACACCAGAACCAGCAACTGCCCATCATTATTGGAGGATGAACAATGGAACGACGAAGCTTTCTGAAAACCGCCGGCGTGGCCGCCGGCGCGGCATGGAGCTTTCCCGCCTCTCTTGGTGCCGCCCCTGCGCAGAAACCCAACATCATTATCATCATGTCCGACGACATGGGCTTTTCGGACATCGGCTGCTACGGCTCCGAAATCCAAACGCCCGTTCTCGACAGCCTTGCCGCCAACGGTGTCCGCTTTACGCAGTTTTACAACACCGCCCGATGTTGCCCCACCCGGGCATCGTTGCTGACGGGCCTTTATCCCCATCAGGCCGCTGTCGGCCACATGATGGAAGACCGGAACCTCGACGGCTATCAGGGCGACCTCAGCCGCAACGCGGTTACCATCGCCGAGGTGCTCAAGTCGGCCGGTTATGGCACCTATGCGGTCGGCAAATGGCATGTTACGCGCTTTGCCGGTCCCGACGGTCCCAAGCACAATTGGCCGCTGCAACGCGGCTTCGATCGCTACTACGGCACCATTACCGGCGCCGGCAGCTTCTATGACCCGGGCACGTTGACGCGCGACAACACGATGATCTCGCCCTTTGCCGATCCGGAGTATAAGCCCAAGACCTTCTATTACACCGATGCAATTAGCGATCACGCGGTGCGCTTCATCCGCGAGCATCGCGAGCGCACGCCCGAGAAACCGTTCTTCATGTATGTGGCCTACACCGCCGCCCACTGGCCCATGCACGCGCTCGAAGAGGACATCGCCAAATACAAGGGCAAATACGATGGCGGCTACGAGCCTGTTCGCCGCGCACGGTTCGAGCGCCTCAAGCAGATGGGCCTGATTGACCCCAAATGGGAACTGTCGCCGCAGGCAGGCGACTGGGATGCAGTCCAGAACAAGCCGTGGGAAGCCCGCTGTATGGAAGTCTATGCCGCCATGATAGACCGCATGGATCAGGGTATCGGCCGCATGGTTGCCGAACTCAAGCGGCTGAATCAGATGGACAATACGCTGATTCTCTTTCTCGAAGACAACGGCGGCTGTGCCGAAAACACCGGCCGCAGCGGCGATATGACCCGGCCGGCCCAACCAACCCTGCCGCCGATTCCGCTCGATGCCATCCGCGTTGACGTCATTCCCAAGCAAACCCGCGAGGGCTTTCCCGTCATTCAAGGTCAGGGCGTTATGCCCGGCCCGCCGGACACGTATATCGCCTACGGGCAGGGCTGGGCCAACGTGTCCAACACGCCGTTCCGCGAATACAAGCACTTTGTCCACGAGGGCGGCATTGCCACGCCGCTGGTTGCCCACTGGCCGGCGGGCATCCGTCGCAAGGGCGAACTCGAACATCAACCCAGCCATGTTATTGATCTGATGGCGACGTGCCTTGATGCTGCGGGCGTAAAGTATCCGGATGAATTTGCGGGCAACAAGATTACCCCGCTCGAAGGTCGCAGCCTCGTTCCCGCCTTCAACGGCAAGCCTGTCGAACGCGAGGCAATCTTTTGGGAGCACGAGGGCAATCGTGCCATTCGAATGGGCCGGTGGAAGCTGGTGGCCAAAAACCCCGGCGGCGCGTGGGAGCTGTACGACGTGGAAAACGACCGGACGGAAATGCACGATCTCGCGGCGAAGGAACCTGAACGCCTGAAGGCGATGGTCGCGCAGTGGGAAGCCTACGCGCGGCGCACCAAAGCGCTTCCATGGCCATGGAAACCCGAATACGGCCAGCCGGCAGCGTCGGCGGGCGGGAAAGAGGCCGGCAAGAAGACCGCGGCAAAAAAGAAGAAACAGGCCGGTTGAAGGAACGTTCATAATAAACCGCGACGCCATGCCGCTTGACAATGCCGAGAGGTTTCCGTAGCAAACCCTTTGCGCGGGCGGCAAGTGTGAGCCGGAAGTGTAAGGATTCCCGTAAATCGGGCGGGTGCGGGACAATGCGCCATCCCCGATAAAGTAGGAGGATACCCATGGCCCAATGGACTCGGCGGCATTTTCTGGAAATGGCTCTGTCGGGAGCGGCGATGACGGCAATGCCTGCGGCACTGTCGGGAGCGGCGGCTTCCGGCGGCAAAAAAATGAACGTGCTCTTTTTTGCCGTGGACGATCTCAAACCCAACATCGGCTGTTTCGGCGATCCCATTGCCAAGACGCCCAATTTGGATCGCATTGCGGCAAAGGGTACGATTTTCACGCGCTGCTATTGCCAGCAGGCCGTTTGTAGCCCCTCGCGCACATCGCTCCTGACGGGTCTTCGGCCCGACACCACCAAGATATATGATCTGGAGACGCATTTCCGCGACACGATCCCCAACGTTGTTACCCTGCCCGAGCAGTTCAAGAAACACGGCTATCACGCACAAGGTCTGAGCAAGATTTATCACGGCGGTCTCGACGACGCGCGGTCGTGGTCGGTGCCGCATTGGGCACCGCGAACGCCGGGCTATGGCAAACCGGAAAATTTGGAATTGATGAAACGCTTGTATGCGGAAGTTAAACAAGCGGGCAAGGACCCGAAGCAGCGCCAGAACCAGCCGCGCGGGCCGGCGTGGGAAGACGCCGATGTGCCGGACAACTACTTTGCCGACGGGGCAACAGCCGACCGCGCCATCGAGGTGCTGCGCGAAATCAAAGACAAGCCGTTCTTCTTCGCCGTGGGCTTTCTGAACCCCCATCTGCCGTTTGTGGCCCCGAAAAAATATTGGGACCTCTATGCCCCCAACGTGTTCAAGTTTGCCGAATACCGCGAAGCGCCGAAAGACTGCCCGCCTCTGGCCATGACGTCGTGGGGCGAACTTCGGGCTTACTACGGGATTCCCAACCAAGGACCGCTGTCGCCCGAACAGGAACGCTCGATGCTCCATGGCTATTACGCCGCCACCAGTTACACCGACGCGCAGGTCGGGCGGGTTCTTGACGAACTGGAAAAACTCGGTCTGGCCGACAACACGATCATCGTCCTCTGGGGGGATCACGGCTGGCACCTGGGAGATCATGGAATGTGGTGCAAGCACACGAACTTCGAGCAGGCCGCGCGCGCACCCCTGCTGATCAGCGTGCCCGGGCAAAAAACGGCCGGCAGTCGCTGCGACCGTTTGGTCGAATTTGTGGACATCGCGCCGACGCTAATGGAACTGTGCGGTGTGCCGCTGACCGAGAATCTAGAAGGCCTGAGTTTCAAGCCGCTGATCGAGGACCCGAAGCAACCGTGGAAAAAGGCGGCGTTCAGCCAGTATCCGCGCGGCGGCGGCAAAGGCCAGGCCGGCTACATGGGCTACTCCATGCGGACGGAACGCTACCGCTTTACCGAATGGCGTCCGCGTAAGGGCGGCGGCGAGAAATTCTACGAACTGTATGACATGGAGAAAGACCCGCTCGAGACGGTGAACCTCGCGGCCGGCAAGGCAAACGCCGACTTGGTCAGGCAATTGTCGGCGATGCTCAATGCCGGCTGGAAAGGCGCGCTGCCGCAGCGGTGAATGTAAGACGAGGGTGGGTGGTCGGGAGTGTGCCGGGCATTTTCGCCTGTGCAAATATCGTAGGGAGGTCGAAAGATGAAACGGACACACGCAGTAGCCGCGCTGGTATCGGCGGGGGTTTTGCTGGTCTCGGCAGTTGCTGTTGGGGCCGCATCGGAAGCGAAAAAGGCCGGCACAAATGCGTTTCAGAGTTTTCGCGCCGGCGAAATGAAACAGTTTGTTCAGTTCCGCTCCGAACTGCTTAAGGGCCAGACGTCAGAAGAGGAACTCATGAAAAAGTTCAGGGACTATGGCGCAAAAATGATCGAGCGGTATGAAAAATTCGGCGCCAGTCCCGAAGGCGCCCCCCACGCCATGGACGTGAAAAAAGAAGTGATCATGATCGCCGTTCAACTCCTCGAAGACGGGAAGAAAGTGAAAGCGGTCATCGCCGCGGAAAAAAATCCGGACAATGCCATCGCGCTCAAGATGCACGCCGCCAAGCTGTGCGCACAGAGCGACATGGACAAGGAAGCCAAGGAATTGGTTGACGCGTTGCTGGAAGATGCAAAAGGCAAACCGGAACTGGAAAAAGAGGTGGAGACGCTGCGGTTCCAAATTGCCCCGCAAGGCCTGCCGTTCCCCGAATTTGCCGAAGGAACCAATGACCTCGACGGCAAGCCTATCCGGATCGCCGACTACAAGGACAAGGTGGTGCTGGTGGATTTCTGGGCGGCGTGGTGCGGGCCTTGCATGGCCGAGGCGCCCAATGTTGTGAAAGCCTACGAGAAATACCATCCGAAAGGATTCGAAATCATCGGCATCTCGCTGGACGATTCCAAAGACAAAATGCTGGCCGCCATGAAGGAAAAAGGCATGACGTGGCGGCAATATTTCGACGGGCTGGGCTGGAAGAGCAAAGTCGGCACGCGATACGGCATCCACGCCATTCCGGCGACGTATCTTGTCGGGCCGGACGGAAAGATCCTTGCAAACAATGTCCGAGGAAAGCGCTTGGAAGAGGAATTGGAAAAAGCGCTGGGGAAGAAATAATCCGCACGCGGGCGCAGGCTGCTTTCCAATGGAAGCATGGATGCGTTGACACCTGCCACCCAGCGGAAGCGGTTGGGTCGTCATCCATTTTATGCTTCAGACAATACATGCTACTCTGAAACCAAAGCGTAAAGACAAGCGATCAGGCTTTGGACGGGAAAGACCTATGGGCAAAGTCAAGAACCACCACTTCTACGTTTGCTCGCACACACACTGGGACCGCGAGTGGTACGGCTCGTTTGAGGATTTCCGGATGCGGCTGGTCGAACTGACCGACGAATTGCTCGACTATCTCGAAGACGAACCGGAGTATCGTTGTTTCAATTTCGACGGGCAGACCGTGGTCGTGCGAGACTATCTGGAGATTCGTCCGGCGCGGTTGGATGACTTTCGGAAGGCGGTGGCGGCGGGGCGGATTCGGGTCGGGCCATGGTATATTCTGCCCGATGAATTTCTGGTCAGCGGCGAGTCGTTGGTTCGCAACTTACGGCTGGGCCATCGCATTGCCGGCGAACTGGGCCGTGTCGCCAAGGTCGGCTATCTGCCCGACTGCTTCGGACAGGCCTCGCAAATTCCGCAGATTCTTCTTGGCTTCGGAATAGACACGTACATTTTCTGGCGCGGCTTTTCGCCCGAACACGACCTGCCGGAACTGTGGGTCGAGGGCCCCGACGGCTCGCGTGTGCTCGCCTATCATCTCCATGACGGCTATTGCAATCTGGCCTTTATGCCGCATCAGGCGCCGCCGGAAGTGCGGCGGATGGGGTCGGACGAGTCGGACGTGTCGGACCGGCCGGACAAGTCAGACGGGAAAAGCGCGATTCGCTGGTCGGTCCGCGCGAAGTTTCTGACCCTCAAGGCCCTCGCCGAACGGCAGGTGCTGACCGACGGGTCGAAAGTTCATCTGATGATGAACGGGTTCGATCACATGCGAATTCATAAGGATTTGCCCGAGGTGTTGCGCCGCGCGCAGGAGGAATGCGAAGGCTGGACGTTTCATCACGCCTCGTTCGAGGAGTTTTTCGAGGCGCTCAAAGCCGAACGCGGCGACTGGCCCGTGGCGCGAACCCCCATGCGCGACACCGCGCGCGATCCGGCCTCCGGCGCCTATATTCTCGACGGCGTCCTGTCGTCGCGCATCTATCTCAAGCAGGCCAATGCCCGTTGCCAGACCTTGCTGGAGCGCTGGGCTGCGCCGTTCGAGACGCTGAAATGGCTCGAAGGCGGGCGCTATGAACAGGCGTTTCTCGACCGCGCGTGGGAGCTGCTCCTGCAAAACCAGCCGCACGACAGCATCTGCGGTTGCAGCGTGGACGCCGTTCATCGCGACAACGAAAACCGCTTTGCGCGCTGCGGGCAAATCGGCGAACAATTGCTGCGGCGGGCGCAAACGGCGCTGGCGAGCCGAATGGACTGCACCTTTGCAAAACCTGACGAGGGGGTGCTGATCGTTTTCAATCCATCGCTGCAGCCAAGCTCGCAACTGGTCGAGGCGCAACTGCAGATGGACGCCAAGGGGTTTTTGCCCATGGCCGGCGCGGCCGATGCGGCGCGGAAGATTCGCGGCGTGCAACTGTTCGATCACGAGGGCCGCGAGATTGCCGCCAGTGTCTCCAACATCCGCACCGAGACGACCAACGAGCCCCATGCGCCCGATGAACTGGGACAGGTCAATCATCATCGCCTCATCGCCGACGCCAAATTCTGGGCCGACGACCTGCCGCCACTCGGCTATCGCGCCTATCGCTTCCGTTTCGTCAACCGGCCGACCCATCGCAGCGGCCCGCTTTTTTATGATGACGACACGATGGCGAACGAATTCCTGAAAGTGACCGTAGGTGGCGATGGAACCATCGGCATTGCCGAACAGGGCCGGACGAAGGAAGACGCCGAACGCCTGCCCCGCTGGATTGACGTGCATTACGAAGACGGCGGCGACTGCGGCGATTCCTACAACTATGCCAAGCCGATGCACGACCGCATCGTGGTCGGTCTGGGTTGTCCAACCCATGTCGAAATTGTCGAGGACTTTCCCGGCGCGGCGGCCTTCGAGATCACGCAACGGCTCGACGTGCCCGAATTCTTTGATGCTGCCGCTCAGCGCCGCAGCGAAAAGAGGGTGCCGATAGAAATCGTCACCCGCGTGACCCTCGGCGCCCAAGCGCGGTATGTGGTTTTTCGCACGCGGCTGAAAAACACGGCCCGCGATCACCGCTTCCGTGTTCGTTTCAATCCTTGGTTTGAATTGGGCAGCCAGACCCAACTTGCAGCTTTCGCCGAAGGCCCCTTCGATGTTGTGCAATGGCCCATTGCGCCGCGGCATCCGGACCCCGAACACTGGATCGAAAACCAACCGGCGACCCTTCCACAGCACTCGTTTGTGGACGTGAGCGACGGGACATGGGGCATCGCGATCTTCAACAAGGGCCTGCCCGAAGTCGAGGTGGTGCGCGAGCCGGAGCCGCGCATCTACCTCACGCTGTTCCGCAGTTTCGGCCATCTCAGCCGCGTGGATAATCCCGCGCGCAAAGGGTCGGCCGGGCCGGAGTTGGCGACGCCCGAAGGACAATGTTTGCGCGAAATGGAGTTTGAATTTGCCGTCTTTCCGCACGCGGGCCGTTGGGACGAGGCCGGCGTGCAGATGCTCGCCCACGAGTTCGCCGTCGGAACCTCGTCGCTGTGTGTTGCGCCCCATGCGGGCGACCTGCCGCCGGCGAAAGAATTTCTCCGCCTCGAAGGCGATCCGAACATCGCGCTCTCGACGATCGAACGCTCGCAGGACGGCGAGGGCGTTATCATCCGCCTTTGGAATGGCACGGAGCAAAGCCGCGAGGGACGGTTGGTGTTTGACCGGCCGGTGAAGTCAGCGCATCGCGTGCGTTTGGACGAGACCATCGAAGAGGCTCTGAAAGTGATGCGCCAGCAAGAAGTGCCCTTGAAAATCGGCGCGAAGAAGATCATGACGGTCAAAGCAGTGATAGAGAAGAGGACGTAGTTCAACCTGTAGTTTTTTTGTTCTTTGAACGAAAGAGTCCTATCCACACATCGGTACGGGATGGTGATTGAGGGGGGAGAAAAAAAACTGTATGATCGAACAAACTTTGGTCTTAATCAAACCCGACGGGGTCAGGCGCGGACTGATCGGCGAAGTTATTCGGCGTATCGAAGCGAAGGGCCTGCGGATTGTCGCCATGAAAATGCTCCAATTCGACGAAACCCTGACCCGCCGCCACTACGGCCAATATGCGAAGGAGGACTTCTATCCAGCCCTTAGCCGCTTCATCCAGTCGGGGCCATCGGTGGCAATGGTCGTCGAGGGGCTGGAGGCGATTGGCATCGTGCGACTGATGATGGGGCCGACACGGGCCTTGGATGCCGCGCCGGGAACCATACGCGGGGATCTGGCGCTTGGCACGCGTGAAAACATCGTTCACGGCTCGGACTCGCCGGCGGCCGCGCGGCGCGAGATCGCGTGCTTCTTCCGGAAAAAGGAAATCTTTCGCAACGCAAATGCATAATCCGACGGTCGCGCCGCACTGCACGGCACAATGACCGGCGTGGCCTGCCCCTTCACGGCAGGCTCGCCGCAGACTTGGACGTCTATCTCCGACAGCAGGATGCTGCCCATGAGTTATCTGGTCTGGATCGAAGGGGAATTTGCGGGGAAGGTGATTCCGCTGCTCAGCCATCGCACGACGTTCGGGCGGTCGGCCGAGTGCCACGTGCAGCTGCCCGACAAAAAGTCATCGCGCCAGCACGCCCAGATCGTTCTGGCCGAGGGCCGCGCGACGCTCGTGGACCTCGGCAGCTCCAACGGCACATTGGTCAATGATTTGCCCGTCCGCATCACGTTTCTCAACAGCGGCGACAAAATCGTGATGGGCGAGAATGCCTTTGTGTATTACGACGGGCAGCCGGAAGACGAAACCGCGCCCATCCCGCCGTCGGCCGTGGACTTCTCGGCCCTCGATGAGAGCGAAAAGCGCGAAGACCCTGTGACGGAACTGAAAACTCTCGAAGACCGCGGAGCACTGTTCGCCGCCCTCGAATCCACCTATTTGCAACTGCGCACCCTGTATACCTTGAGCCGCGAATTGCCGCGCGCCGCCAGCCTCAACGAGGCCTTCGCCCTTGCGGCGCAATCGTTGTATCTGGCCACCGGCGCCACGCGCGCCATGCTCTGGCTGCGCGAAGGCGAAACACTGTCGTCCATTCCTGCCTGCGTCGAAACGCAGGGAGAGGGGGCCGCCGACGCGCCGCCGGTCGAGCAATTTCCTCGTGCCGTGCTCGAATGGGTGGAGCAGCAAAAACGTCCCGTGATGCTGTCGGCCGGCGTCGGACTGCTCTCGTCGGAATCGCTCCCCCGCCATCCGATTATGGCGCTGCCGCTGTCGGCCGGCGGTGCGCTTCTTGGAGTGGTGACGCTGGAGCGGACCGGGCAGCCGGAGAGTTTTCTCAAACGCGACCTGGATTTTGCGATGGCCGCCTGCGGCTATCTCGGATTTGTTCTGGCCGATGTGCTGGCCCGTACGCGGGCCGCGCGTACGGCCGCCGCCGGCGAGAGATTCGGCAACATCATTGTCGGCCAGAGTGCGGCCATGCGCGAACTGATCGCCGAGACGATTCGCGTGGCCGAGGCCCATTCGTCGGTTCTGATCCGGGGCGAAAGCGGAACGGGCAAGGAGTTGATCGCCCGGACCATCCACCAGCTCAGCAAGCGGTCGGCCGGTCCGTTTGTCGCGGTCAATTGCGGGGCGATAGCGCCGACGCTGATCGAGAGCGAGTTGTTCGGCCACGAAAAGGGGGCGTTTACCGGCGCACATGCGCGCAAGGCCGGCCAGTTCGAGGCGGCCGACGGCGGCACCATTTTTCTGGACGAGGTCAGCGAGCTGCCGCCCGACGCCCAAGTCAAGTTTCTACGCGTCCTGCAGGAAGGCGAGTTCTACCGTGTCGGGGGCAGCCGGCCCATCCGCGTGGACGTGCGCGTGGTGGCTGCAACCAATCGCAACCTCGAAGAAATGATTGCCGAGGGCCGTTTCCGCGAAGACCTATACTTCCGCCTGAACGTGGTCGAGTTGAAAATTCCGCCGCTGCGTGAGCGGCGCGAGGACATTGCCCCGCTGGCCGAGCATTTCTTCCGCGAACTGCGCCAGCAGATTCCCACGACGCTCGAACAGATTTCGCCGCAGGCCCTCTATGCTCTTGCGCAATACGACTGGCCGGGCAACGTCCGCCAGTTGCGCAACGCCATCGAGCACGCGCTGGTCATGGGAACGGGGAAAATGCTGACCGTCAGCCATCTGCCCGAATACGTTACGCTGCCGGCGACTGTGACGCGCAAGGAGGAAGGACGGCGTGCCTCGCCGTTGCCGGCCGATTACACCTCGCTGACCCTCGCCGAGGTCGAACGCAAACAAATCGAGGCCGTTCTCAAAGTCTGCGAGGGAAACAAACAACGCGCAGCCCAGCAGTTGGGCATCAGCCGCTCGACGCTCTACGAAAAAATGCGGGCGTATGGACTGGAGTAACGGCCCGCACGCCCGCCGTGTTTTCTTTCGTTTCAACCGCCGACCCAAGGCCCGCTCATGAAAACTTCGTCAGGTCGTGCATGATCTTCATGATCTCGAGCGGGGTCTTGTTGCCGTAGCCGCATTCCATCGCCAGATAGCCGTCGTAGCCCGTATCCTTGATCGCCTTGAAGACATTCCGATAGTTGATCTCGCCGGTTCCCGGATACTGCCGGCCCGGATTGTCGCCGATGTGGAAATGGCCGATGCACGAGATGTATTTCTTGATGTTGGCGATCAGATTGCCCTCGCTGATCTGCTGGTGATAAATGTCGTAAAGCAATTTCACGTTCGGATGGTTGACCGCCTGAATAATCTCGGCGCCTTGGGGCGTATAGACCAGAAAATAGCCCGGATGGTTGACCAGCACGTTGAGGATTTCCAGAACGATGATCATATCATGCTCTTGGGCAATCGGGGCGAGGCGCTTGAGGCCTTTGACGATGATCTCCGTCTGCTTTTCGGCGGACATGTCTTGCCGCTTCTGACCGGTCAGACCGAGCAGGCACTTGATGTTGAGCCGCTTGGCCAGAGCGCAACGCTCGCGGAAGGATTTTTCTATGGCATCGTGTTCTTCCTCGGCGCTGATGCCCAGTCCCTTTTTCCAGTCTTTCGGACTGCCGATCGAGGCGATGCCGGCACCCGTGCAGCGCCAGACCACGCCCGTCTCGTCGAGCTTCTTGCGGATGGCGTCCACCTCGTTGGGATTGATGCTGAGGCTTTCGACGCCCGGAAAGCCGTGCTTGGCGATCTGGTCAATGGCCTCGACCATGGGGAGTTTGAATAGCCCCGGCTGGAGGCAAATCTTCAAATCGGTCTTGCCGAGCGAGCGCAGTTCCTGCTCGCTCATTTCGGCCGCGCGGGCCGGCCTGACGCCAACGGCCGCCGCACCGAGGGTCGCGCCGGCGGATGCAATGAGATGCCTGCGATTCATGGGTTCTCCTCCTCGTGATTCCCTGGAAATGATCATGACTTGATTAGGCTATGGCTGTGGTTCTGCGCCACAGCCGGTTTTCTTGCACAGTCGCGCGCGCCAAGACAAGTCTTTTCTCAGGGGGGTTCCGCGGTATTGCGCGCAATTTGCCCCTCGGGTCGGATTTGCCGGTTTTATTGCGCCATCAATCAAACGCGATGTGGTCGGGTTTCGCGCCCGCCTTTTGGAGAAAGGCATTGATGTTTTCGACGAACTGCGGCGGGCCGCAGACGTAGAACCGCTGGCGGAAGTTTTTAATCTTTGCTTTGAGAAACTTTGCGTCAATCCGCTTGTTCTCATAGCCCGGGCGCGACTCGCGCGTCAGCGTGAATACGCAGTCCTTGCCCAGCATGTGGCGCAATTCGCGCTCGAGAATGATGTCGGCATGCGTCTTGTTTGAGAACAGCAGCGAGTTGCCCTTCAGTTTGCCTTCCTTTCGCAACTGCCGCAAAATGGCAATGAACGGCGTGATGCCTGTTCCGCCGGCAATGAACACGCCCGGCCCTTTATAGGTCAGCGCGCCATAGACGCCCTTGATCAGCACCGTATCGCCGGGAACGAGTTTGTGCAGCTTCTCGGTCATGCCGTGATGCGCCGGATACTGCTTGATGATGAATTCGAGCACCTTGTCGCCGGCCAGCGAGGTGGGCGTAAAGGGGTGAAGGTCGTCCTGAAGTTTCGGTTTGTTGAGCGCGAGCAGAAGCGCCGTGCCGGGTTCGATCTTGAGGTCTTTGGGGCGCTCGAAAATGAAGCGCTTGGTGTCGTGCGTAACAAACTCCTCGAACAGAAGCGTGACGGTGTATTTCATTGGCAACCTCCCCATGAATCGGTTTGCGCGCGTCGTGTCATTCGGGCCGGAGCAGTATGCGCAAAACCAGCCCCACGACCACACCCAGCGCGACAAATATCGCAAAGTTGATCAGCAACGGCTTGACGCGATCCAGTCCCCAGTAGTCCTCGATGGCATTGAAAAGCCGCCACAGACCGTAGTTGGCCGGACCGGCCAGCGCCACCCCGGCCCAAAGGGTCAAGGCCCGGCGCGACAGCCTGCCGGCGGCGAGACGATGCAGCACCCCGCCCACCGCCGCAATGGCGGGCGTAATCGCAATCAGTGCCAGAAAAAGCGCCTCAATCGTTTCTTCCTGATAAAGCCAAGCCATCTGGACACCTCGATCATCTGCAGGGAAAGAAACATGTTCCCGCGCGCGGCGTCAACAACGAACGGCGCAACGAAGCCGGGCCCGCGACCTTTTAGGCAGAATCTCACGCAAAGATCCCAAGGGAGAAAACCAAAATATTTTATGACTCTGCCAGAGGGCCGCTTGTTTGAGAACACCGGGTTGGGTTTCACTGCGGCCAACGGAAATTAAAGAAACGTTTTGCCGCTTGGCGGCTTGGCGTCAGGCCCGGTCGTCAAAAAGCAGGGCCGGGTTTGGGAGGGCAACTTAATACTTGCATATGCGCGCGGTGCATTTTAGAGATTCTCCGCTTCCCAAGGCACGGAATTTCCGTGTCGCCAACAAAACTACACCAAATAGGAGGCGGATCATGCGTCCCCAAATGAAATGTCTATCTTTTGTCGCATTGAGCACAATCATTCTCTTGGGAGGTTGGACAATGTCGCAGGCTGCCGAAGGCGGGATCACCCGCGAACCGTTTGTCGCTTCCGGAAGCGGCATCCCCATTGAACTGTTCACGCTGAAAAACGCAAACGGCATGGTCGCCAAGATCACCAACTACGGCGGGATTGTTACCGAACTGTGGGTTCCCGACCGCGCGGGCAAACTGGGCGATGTGGTGCTGGGCTATGACCACCTTGCCGGCTATATCAACCAAAGCCCGTATTTCGGCTGTCTGGTGGGCCGCTATGGCAACCGCATTGCCAAAGGCAAGTTCACGCTCGGCGGCAAGGAGTATTCCCTGCTGTGCAACAACGGTCCCAACGCACTTCACGGCGGCGCGAAGGGGTTCGACAAGGTGGTCTGGAAGGCCAATCCCATCAGCGGTGCGGAGCCCAAGCTCGAACTCACCTACCTCAGCCGCGACGGCGAAGAGGGCTATCCCGGTAATCTCTCTGTCAAGGCCACCTATACCCTGACCGCCGACAACGGTCTGCGGCTGGACTATGAGGCCACGACCGACAAAGAAACCATTGTCAATCTCACGCAACACTCCTACTTCAATCTCGCCGGCAAGGGCGACATCCTCGACCACGAGGTCATGATCGCCGCCGACCGGTTCACCCCTGTGGATGCCACGCTGATTCCCACGGGCGAGCTGCGGCCGGTCAAGGGAACGCCCTTCGATTTCACCACGCCGCACAAAATCGGCGAGCGGATCAACGCCGACGACGAGCAAATCAAATTCGGCGGCGGCTACGACCACAACTGGGTGCTCAACAAGCCGGCGGGCAAGCTGGATGTCATCGCCCGGGTGACCGAGGCTTCAACCGGCCGCGTGCTCGAAGTGCTCTCGACCGAGCCGGGCCTGCAGTTTTACACGGGCAATTTCCTCGACGGCACGATTACCGGCAAGGGCGGCTGGGTCTATAAACACCGCAGCGCCTTCTGCATGGAGCCGCAGCATTTTCCCGACTCACCGAACAAGCCCAACTTCCCGTCGGTTGTGCTGAAACCGGGCGAAACCTACCGGAATACGATCATCTACCGCTTTTCGGTGGCCAAGTAGCAGGCACAGTTGGGGCGAACGAAGAAAAGGACAGCAACGACCGTACAGACAGCAAGGAGGAATGGCAGATGCCAAAAATCCAACTGGGCTACGTGGACTATGTGATTCTCACGATCTACTTTGTGTTCGTGCTGGGGATCGGGTGGGCACTGAAACGCTACATGAAGACAGGCACGGACTTTTTCCTGTCGGGCCGCTCGATTCCAGCTTGGATTGCCGGGCTGGCGTTCATCTCGGCCAATCTGGGCGCGCAGGAAGTCATCGGCATGGGCGCATCGGGCGCGAAATACGGGATCATGACCAGCCACTTCTACTGGGTGGGCGCGATTCCGGCGATGGTGTTCATCGGCATTTTCATGATGCCGTTCTACTACGGCTCGCGGGCGCGGTCGGTGCCGGAGTATCTCAAGTTGCGCTTCGACGAGAAGACGCGCGGCTTCAACGCCATCTCGTTTGCCGCGATGACGGTGTTCTCGTCGGGCATTTCGATGTATGCATTGGCCAAGATGTTCGAGTTGTTGCTCGGATGGAACTTCCACTTCAGCGTGCTGCTGTCGGCCGGCATCGTGTTGATTTACATCTTCCTCGGAGGGTTGACCTCGGCCATCTACAACGAGGTGCTTCAGTTCTTTCTCATTGTTCTCGGCTTTTTGCCGCTGGTTTTCCTCGGACTGAAAGACATGGGCGGCTGGAGCGGTCTGGTGGAGAAACTGAATCTGGTCGCTACCAAGAACGGTTTTGCCGAGGGCACTTGGACGCAGTCGTGGCAGCACATGACCTCGCCGACGGCCAACCCGATGGGCGTCGAGTGGTTCGGCATGGTGATGGGGTTGGGCTTTGTGCTGTCATTCGGCTACTGGTGCACGGACTTTCTGGTGGTGCAGCGGGCGATGGCCGCCAACTCGATGTCGGCGGCGCGGCGCACCCCGCTGATTGCCGCGGTCCCCAAAATGCTTTTCCCCGCGCTGGTCATCCTTCCGGGCATGATCGCCATCGCCTTGGAGCACCAGAACGCCGGGGGATTTCTCCCCAAGGACGCATCGGGCTCGATCAACTACAACCTCGCGGTCCCGCTGATGCTCGGCCATTATTTTCCGACCGGCCTTTTGGGACTGGGCCTGACCGCGCTGATGGCCTCGTTCATGTCGGGTATGGCCGGCAATGTTACCGCGTTCAACACGGTCTGGACGTATGACATCTACCAGAGCTACATCCGGCCGAATCAGTCCGACCGGCATTATCTGTGGATGGGGCATTTTACGACAATCTGGGGCATTGGCCTGAGTGTGGCGGCGGCGTATGCGGCCACGAAATTCAACAACATCATGGACATGCTCCAATTGGTGTTTGCGTTTGTGAACGCGCCGCTGTTTGCCACGTTCATGCTCGGCATGTTCTGGAAGCGCGCCACCGGCCACGGGGCGTTCTTCGGTTTGCTCTCGGGCACTCTGGCCGCCGCGCTGCATCACGCCCTGACGCTTCCGAAAGACTGCGTCGCCGGCATCAAGGGCGGCTGGCTGGGCGTCAATCTCCATCAGTATCCCAGCGAAATGGCACAGAACTTCTGGACGGCCATTATCGCTTGGACGGTCTGCTTTGTCGCCACCATCGTCATCTCGCTTCTGACGCGGCAGACCAAAACGGACAGCGATCTCAAGGGGTTGGTTTATTCCGTCACGCCGCGGTTCAAAGAACCGGATTTGCCGTGGCATAAACAGCCGGCCACGCTGGGCTTTATCGTATTGCTGGCGGCCACAGTTCTTAACATTATTTTCTGGTAAGCACGACGCGGGTTGGCATTCTGCACAACAAAGGAGAGGCTCTCATGCAAGTGGATGTTCGCATACCGATCGGCCTGATGTTCACCATCTACGGCCTGCTTCTGGGAGGCTATGGTTTGGTCACATCTTCCAATGCCGACATGTATCGGCATTCCTTGGGCATCAATATCAACCTCTGGTGGGGGTTGGCGCTGCTGGCGTTTGGAGTGGTGATGCTGGTTTTGGCGCGTCGCGGCAAGAAACCGCAAGCATAGGCGGTCGGGCGGCAACCCATTGGACCTGGCCGACTCGCCCGACCTGTCTGATTCGTCTGCCGTGCCCGACCCGTCCGACGCATTGGACTTTCAGAAAGGATGCACCATGAAAACTCTTCAAACAATAGCCCGAACGGTGCTGCTCAGCACTGCCGCAATGCTTCTGTCCTGCGGCGAAAAACAACCGGCCGAAAAACCGCAAACCACAGAAAAGATCCTCGTCATGGTACCGAAATTCCTGCACCCTTACTATGAGCCCTGCTATCAGGGATTCAAAGACGCGGCGGAAAAATACGGAGTCAAGACGGAATATCGCGCCGCCAAAGCCGCAAAAGTCACCAACCAAGTCGAGGTGATTGAAAACCTGATCGCCCGCAAAGTGGACGGTATCGCCATTTCGGCTCTCGATGATCAGGCGCTTGTGCCCGTGATTCAGGAAGCCACCGATGCCGGCATCAAAGTCATCTGCTTCGACGCGCCCGCACCCTCGTCCAAGGCTCTGTGTTACATCGGCACGATGAACGAGGCGGCTGGTTACAGCGGCGGCGAGATGATGGCAAAGTACATGGAGGGCGAAGGCGAGGTGGCTGTGTTGCAGGGCGGACTGGGGGCAACCAACCTCAACGAGCGCTACAACGGCTTCGAGCGCGCCCTGAAAGAAAAGGCACCCAAGATCAAGATCGTCGCCCGCGAGGATGTCGGCGGCGGACGCATGGATATCGTGGTCAACAAAACCGAAACGCTCCTGCAAGCCTATCCCAACCTGAAAGCCATTTTTGCGGTCTCGGCCGAGGGCGCGCCGGGAGCGTCGGCCGTTCTAAAGGAGCGCGGCAAGGCGGGCAAGATCCTGCTGGGCGGATTCGACGACTTGCCCGACACGCTGGCGGCCATCAAAGACGGCACGGTGCAGTTCTGCATCGCGCAGAAAACTTACAAGATGGGCTGGCTGTCGGTGGAAAAACTGCTCGACGCCATCGCCGGCAAGCCGCTCCCGAAGGAAATTGATACCGGCGTGCTGATCATCACCAAAGACAACGTGGACACCTATATGGAGGAAATGAGGAAGGAGTTTCAGGACGTCAAAGGGAAATAAGTTCCGGTTGCCCGCAATATTATATTTTTGATTTGGATTCCATAGCCGGGTTGAATGCCGCGTGGACATTCTGCCACAGGCATATAACTGTTCTTTGCGCGAGAATCCCCCGCGTGCATTTGGACAGAATTCCGCCTCGATGGACCGAAGGGTCTTGATCCTGTAAATCCGGTCAAATCTATCAAAGTTCTTTTTTCCTCCTCGACACCATAATGCGCACATGGGCGGGACAGCCCAGTTCCAAGAGGGCAGCGGCATTTCGCAACGGACTCTTGCAGAACAACCTGTTCGTTGCCGCTTGACCTTGGGCATGAGAAATGTCATTTTCCTTTTCGGTTGATGCGCACAGGCGCGCGCATTCCAAACCGAGTTTTTTTATGCCCGGAGAAAAAGCCACCCTTCTTCTCGAAGATGGAACCCTGTTCATCGGCCGGTCGTTCGGCCATCCCGGCGAGGTTTGTGCCGAAGTCGTTTTCAACACCTCGATGACGGGCTATCAGGAGATCGCCACCGATCCGTCCTACGCCGGCCAGATGGTCGCGATGACCTATCCGCTGATCGGCAACTACGGCGTCAATCGGCGCGACGTCGAATCCGGCCGCATTTACGTCAGCGCGATGATTATCCGCGAGCGCGCCCGGCGGCCCAGCAACTGGCGGTTTGAGCAATCCATCGAGGACTATTTCGCGGCCCATCGCATCATGGGCCTTGAAGGGATAGACACGCGCGCGCTGGTGCGCCATATCCGGCTCGAAGGCGCCATGCGCGGGATTCTTTCGACCGAAGATCACGACCTCGAGTCGCTGCGGCGCAAAGTGCTGGCCTCTCCGCCGATGGCCGGCCGCGATCTTGTTCGCGAGGTCTCGACGCCCGCCTGCTACGAGTTTCCACGCGAAACCACCGTTGAGCCGCCCGACGTTTCAGCCGCCCCGTTCCGCGTCGTTGCTTTCGATTTCGGCATCAAGGAAAATATTCTGCGCCAGCTGGCCGGCATCGGGGCGCGAACCCTCATCGTCCCCGCTACCACCAAGGCCGACGAGGTGGACGCCCTCCGGCCCGACGGTGTTTTCCTCAGCAACGGACCGGGCGATCCGGCGGCGCTGGGCTACATCATTGAGGAAGTCAAAAAAATCATCCGCCGCTATCCGACATTCGGCATCTGCCTCGGCCACCAGCTGCTCGGTTGGGCATTCGGCGGCAGCACCTACAAGCTGAAGTTTGGCCACCGCGGCGCCAATCATCCGGTCAAGGACATGACCACGACGCGCGTTGAAATCACGTCGCAGAATCACGGGTTTGCCGTCCGGCCCGAATCGCTTCCCAACGATGTCGAGATTACCCATTGGAACCTCAACGACCAGACGGTCGAGGGCCTGCGGCACAAAAACCTGCCGTGCTTCTGTGTGCAGTATCACCCTGAAGCCTCGCCCGGCCCCCACGATTCGCACTATTTGTTTCACCGCTTCCGCGAGTATCTCGAAGCAGCCGCCAAGCGACGATGACAACACACGGGCTGCGCCCACGAGAAGGGAAGTCCCTTGAACTCGTCAAGAGAGATAGCTTTTTTGCCTGGATTGGGGCCAGAACCGCTCTAACCCCCATTGCACGCTCGGACGCATCGTTCGTTTCCCCGATGTCGGGGCTTTTCTTCGCCCCAGAAAGGAGGCGCTACCAACGGCCACGGCCAACGATGGAGCGCCCTTTCAGGGCTTTCCAACTTTGAGGGGCGATTCTTCCCAGGGCGCTGCCCTGGGCTAAAGTAGATGCCCCTTTCAGGGCCGATGATGTTTGGCTATATCGGACTTGGTAAATAACGGGGACGACCCTTTCAGGGCCGGAAAAAACCGCGCGTGGACTGAAATCCCAGTTTGCCTGTCCATATGTTCCCCTGTGCGTATTCTCTATATGCCCTTTTGCGCATTGCTTTGGCTGTTGCCAAAAGCCATGTTACAATCTTTCGTCTTAAACATCCAGCAAATTTGCGGAGATCTTTTCTAACTTCTACCCTCTAACTTCTACCCTCTTAACCTCTTGCCTCTTGCCTCTGAGCTCTTTGGTTGCGGCCGGAGGCCACGTTGCTGTGCCGTTTGTAGTTGGCGCTTGTATAGTCACATTCGATAGTGCCTCATCCAAGACTTCAAATCGTCCCGAACATAATGGAACATTAACTTTTGCAAGAGACTCTGAAGTTTGACTACGTGCTGTTTGAACCAAGTGTGGTTTGGACCGCGTGCGGGTTGAATTGCAACCCGCCTGACATGTCCGGCCGATGTTGCCTTGCTGTCGCCATCGCGAAAATGGCCCATTGACAAAGATTCGGTTTTGTTGCCGAGTTGGTATGTTGGACTGGAAAAGCCCACACACCATGCGGAAGGAGTTCCGATCATGGCAACTTGGCCGGCAGTGTTCAGTTTAATGTTTCTTGCCGCCGCGGGTGGGGCGGCCAAGACGGGGGAGTCGGAAAAAATCGCGCTCTGGCCGCTTTTGCGCTACGATCCGCAGCCCGGTCGCACCGACCTCGAAATCCTGTGGCCGCTCTTGCTGGATGCCGAAAAAACACCCGACGATACTACCTGGCGGGTCCTTCTGACAGTCTATCATCACAACAAAAACCAGAACAAAACGACATGGGATTTCTTGTGGCCGGTCTGGCGAATGCAGTCCAGTTCGATCGAACGACATTTCCGTTTTGTTCCTTTGTTTTTTGGACACGATTCCAACGAACGGTACATCGTGCTGTTCCCCGAAGTATGGTGGTTCGACCGTACGGACAGCGATCGCTATTTCCTCCTCGTATTTCCTTGGGGGCGGTCCTACGGGGGCAGGACCGACTACAACAATTTTTTGACGCCCGTCATCTGGGGGCGCGACGGCCAGCGGCGATGGGCCATTGTTCTGCCTCTGGGCTGGTGGTTAAAAAACGCCGAGGACGACTATCGGTTTGTCTGTCTTCTGGCTTTCCATGGCCGCGAAGGGCGCGAAAACTCCATCACCGGCCTTCTGCCGTGGTGGGTCAGCCGCCGCGGTAACAAACAATTTGCCAACCTGTTTCCGGTTCTCTGGAGCAAGGAAGGCCGCGTCTACAAGTCGTTCATTGTGCTGCCGCTCTACTACAACATCGGCGAGACGGCTGTGTTCTTTCCACTCTATTGGGATTTTCAAGACGCCACAATCATTCTGCCCATATATGGAAAAGGGCGGCTGGGCAAAGCGGAGTGGGAGGCCTTCGGGCCCGGGACGTGGATTCGGTGGTCGAAAGACGGTTACCGCGAGACGGACATCTTCTATCCGATTATCCAGTGGGGCGAAGGGCCGGAATGCGTAGTCCGCATCGTACGGCCTTTTTACGACTATTGGCGCGAGAAGGACTACGAACAGCGAAGCCTGTTGCTGCATCTGATTGCGCGCGGGCGCGGCCACGTGCGCCAGCTCGACCGCGTGTTCCCGCTTTTCAATTATGACCGCACGCGCGAAAAGTCCGACCTGTCGGTGCTTTGGCCGCTGTATCGGGAGAAGACGACACAGGATTCGCGGCAGCGGCGGATTCTGACATTGCTGCCGATGGGGCTTTTCAAAGTCGGCGCCAATTTTGACGCGCTGAACGTCCTCACGCTGTTCTATTGGGCAAAAAGCCGCCTTGCCGAAGACACCCCCGGCTTTTTACGCGCCCACGGCCTTTACCCGCTGTATTCCTACACGCGCGAACGGAAGCAGTTCCATTTTTCAGACTATGTACCCGAGGCAGAGGAAGGAAAGAAATGGAAAAGTAGCGAAGAGAATCATGGGGTCGTCACGTTCGCCGTAATGGATTTGCTCACGGCCATAGCCGGAAAACAGTTCGAGCCTTCGCGCACGCCGTTGGCAATCCTAAAAGTTCTCTTTCCGATTCTTACGCATCAGCGCGCCACCAACGGCTATCAAAAATGGGCGCTGCCGCTGGCTCTCTTCCGGTACGAAAAGGGCAGCCTTTGGAACAAAAAAGCCGAAAACGACCTCAGCCTGACGGTCGGGACGCCGCTGGTCTTTCATCGCGTGGAAACAAAAGGCACCTTCGGACAGCCGGAGAATTTCTACAAAGAACTCCACGTCCTCGCGCTGTTCTGGGACAAGCGCCGCAAGGACTACCTTTCGCAGGGGCTTTGGCCGTTGTATTCTTACAAGGCGGCGGGCAAATCCACCAACATCTCGGCGCTCGACCCGCTGTGGTTCTGGGGCGAGGCGACGGGCGAAGAAGAACACGTCTCGGCCTTGTTCAAGATTCTCGACTATCGCAAACAACCCAACGGCGACAGCCGGTTCAGCGTGATCTGGCGGGCATTCCGCCGCGACGAGCGGGGCGCAACAACCACCACAGAAATGTTCCCCTTTCTGGCATGGGAGACGTCGCCGGAGCGGTCGAAGTTTTCATTCTTTTGGCGGCTGTTTGCCTATGAACAAAACGCGGGCCGCACCACGCTGCGGCTGTTTTTCTTGCCGAAATTCTCTGTGGGCGGTGCAAAGTAACATACCCCTGCGGCCGGGATATGACCATCGGCTGCGGTCGGTGCATCTATCGGCGTCGCCCAATGAGGCCTACTGGGGAGGGGTCGGTTCGGACGGAGATTCACTGGAACGCATTTTGTCCGCCCGCAGATTGGCCAAGCCGCTCCTGAGCATCAGAACCCACAACACGACGCCGACCACCAAAGCGATTGTTCCTAAAAAGTCCAAAAGCCCTGTCATCCGCATCTCCTTTCGCTGACAAATCTCTATTGTTTCCGCCGCGCTTCGACCACTTTCCGCAGCACGTCCATGTGGCGTTTGGCGCTGCCGCGATTCAATTCCACCGTCTCGGCGGCCAGGCGCCCGATGCGCTGGCGCTCGTCGGCGTTTTGCAGCAAGCGTTTGACTGTTCCAGCCAGTTCACCCGCCTCGACTTGAACGCCGCCGCCCGACTGCCGAAACAGCCGCAGCAGCTCCGGCTGCTTCTCCATGTGCGGCCCATACAACACGGGCACGCCATAGATGGCCGGTTCGAGCAGATTGTGGCCGCCAATAGGGGCGAACGAGCCGCACACCACAGCCAATGTGGCCAGCGAGTAGGCGTGGGCAAGTTCGCCCATAACATCGAGCAGAACAACGTCGGCGCGGCCGCCGGCAGAATTCGATACGCGGGAGAGGGACAATCCAGCGGCGGAAAAAATTGGCACAATTGAGTCGGCGCGATTGACGTGGCGCGGGGCGACAATCCACGTGAGGCCGGGAAAGTCGGGCTTCAGCGCCGAGGCCGCGCGTGCGATAATCTCCTCTTCGCCCGGATGTGTGCTGCCGACCACAACGACCGGCGCCGACCGGTCTACCGACCAGCGGGCGGCCAGCGCCGCGCGTTCGCTCTCGGCCAGCGGACAGGCCAGCGAATCAAACTTGCAGTTGCCGGCAACAATGATGGGGGCATTCGGGCCGGCGATCTCGCGCATGCGCTCGGCATCCAGTTGCGTTTGCATGCAATAGGCGGCGATGGAACGCAGCGCGGGCCGGAAGAAAAAGTCGTAGCGGCGATAGCGCCGGAACGACCGTTCGCTGATCTTGCCGTTCATCATGACAACAGGAATCCCGCGCTGGCCGCACCGCAGCAACAGGTTGGGCCACAACTCAGTCTCCATCATGATGTAAAAATCCGGCTGAATGCGGTCGAGAAACCGCTCCACATTCCACGACAGATCGAGCGGATAATAAAAAATTCCGTCCACCAGATCGCGGATGAAGCGACGGGCATGGGCCTGTCCTGTTTCCGTGATGGTCGAAGCGCAGATGCGACAGTCGGGCCAGGCGGCCCGGATTTCGCGGATGATGCCGGCAGCGGCGACCACCTCGCCGACCGAGACCGAATGGACCCAAAAGACCATCGGACGCCGGCCGTCGGGCGCCGGTGGCAGCGGCGGCGGAAGCGGAAGCCCCAGCATCCCCTTCAGGCTCTCATGATACTTTCGCTGAAATGCATAACGATAGCCGATCATGCTGAGCAAGAAGGGCGAAGCCGCCAGATAGACGAGGTCGTAGAGGGTCATAGGAATCCTATGCAAGACAGGAGAATAATGAATGATGAATGATGAATGATGAATAAGGAGCGCGGAATGACGAATGATAGGGGGTGGAAAACAGGTATGTTTGCAAAACACGCGCACTGAAATTAAAAAGCTGTTGATCCACTCTTCCCATTTTATCCCACGCAAAGCCGGATTTCCTATTCATCATGCCCCTATTCATTATTCATCATTCCTTGTTCATCATTCATCATTTTTTTCATGTGCATAATGCGGTCGAGAACCCCGTTCACAAAAGCCGCGGCGTCCTCGCCGCTATAGACTTTGGCCACTTCGATGTATTCGTTCAAAACGACCTTGGGGGGAATATCGGGGTAAAAAAGCAATTCGCAACAAGCGAGGCGCAGGATTTGGCGGTCTACTACGGCGACGCGCTCGGGTTGCCAGTGGGTAATTACACCGGCCAGCAGATGGTCAATTTCCTCGAGGTGGGCAAGGGTGGTTTCGAGCAGCTCGACCGTGAAGTGATGGAGATGGCTCCGGCGTTTGCCGTCCTGCAGCATTTCCAAATAGCCCACCAGCGCATCGCTCAGGGACTGGCCGGTGCGGTCAATGGCATAAAGGACTTGGACGGCTCGCTCGCGGGCAAGCCGGCGGGTTCCCATAGTGACTGCTCCCCGCGGATTTGAAAAAAACAGGCGATGGCGCCAATGGCGCAATTGCCCTTGCGCCGCCGTTCTCTTTGCCGCGGTTCACACGGTTACGGGCTGACCGGAAGGGCCAGCAGCTTGGGTTCAAATCGTTCGTCGCGGGCTTTGAAATACGACGCAATTCCGTTGTAAATAGCTGTAGCCGCCTGCTTTTGAAATGCCGGATTCGCCAGCTTCTGGCATTCCTCGGCGTTGGTAAGAAAACCCACCTCGACCAGCACGGCCGGCATGTCGGCCTGAAACAAAACGCGGAAGAACGCCTGCTGCACCATCAATTCCCGGTTGTTGTAGGCGCGGTAATAGGGCACCTGCAGGCAGCTGGCTTTCAGGTGCTCGCAGACAATGCGTCCCTCGGTCAGCCACTTCAGAAGCGACTCGCGGGCAAGGGTGAAAAAAATCGGATGATCTTTCGGCGACGTGCTGTCCGAGCCGCTGCCGCCGTTTCGGTTCTCCAGCTCTTCGAGATAGCGAAGCGAGCCTTTGGCCGTTCCCGTGGGATTGAGATAGTAGAACTCGATGCCGCGCGCCCCGCGCGTGCGATAAGAGTCCGACGCATTGCAGTGGATGCTAAGAAACAAGTCGCCGCAGATGGGTGGCTTGTGCCGGTCGCAGAAGTTCTGTCGGTCGGCCAGCGACATATATTTGTCCGTCTCGCGGGTCATAAACGCTTCCATGTTGGGCGAGGCATCTATCAGGCGTTTGATCTCTTTGGCGATAGCGAGATTGAGGTCTTTTTCCTGCAGTCGTGTGCCGTTGATCTTGACATACGACTCCGCGCCGGGGTCGCTGCCGCCGTGTCCGGGGTCCAAGATGATAATCTTTTTGCCGGGTTTCCGATAGCGGTCGCCCGAAAAACCGGCAAGGCCGGGTGCAACTGCAGGAGTCACCGCTGGCGAAACTTGGGTGCGCGGGACCGTCCCACTGATTGCCCCGGTCAAGGCCGAAACCGTCTGCGGCTTGGGAGCCGTCGGAGTCAGTCCTTCGGTGGCATGATAGACATCAATCACAATCCGAAATGGATTCTGAACGGAAAACACACGGTAAAGGCGCGTGTCGGTGAGATAAAAAACGAGCGTGAGAACCTGGGTTTCGGGGTCTTTGCGGTTGAGCACAAGCACTTGCCGGACGGGGCCGCTGGCCGGTGTGATGAACCGCTCGGCCGCCGGAGGGCTGATGTGGTAAATGTCCACCAAAAAATACTTTTTGCTTTCCAGATAGTTGCGTTCAAAGAAGGGGGTTTCGCCGCTCAGTTCCACCACGCAACGCGTCACACCGTAGCGCTCGAGAATCTCCGTCCGAATATCGCGCAACGAGACTGCGGAGACGGCAGCGGCGCACGGGAGAAACAGGAGCACCACCGTCCATGCGGCAGAGAGCCGGCCGATTCGTCTGTCAAGAGCGCGCGGTCTCATGCAAATCCCATCAACCGGAGCAACATCAGGCGTTTGTGCCGCGGCCGACCGACCGGACCGGTCTGCCTTCGCCGGCGGGGTTTGCGCAGAGGGAACCGCCCCGGCGGTTCCGCGCCGGCTAGTTCTTCCCGAGCGATTCGAGGTGCTGCTGCACCCGGGCTTTTTCGTGCGCGGCCTCAGCATCCGTAGCCACGCCGCGTTTGGTGCGGTCTTGCACGCGATCCAGAATCTTGAGATAGTTGCGCCAAGCCTCGCGTGCCTCGTCGAACCGCTCCAGTTTCTCCAGACACAACGCCAGATTATACGCAGCAGGGGCGAAATCGGGATCGGCCTTCAGCGCCGCGCGAAGATCGGCGACCGCCTCGGCCCATTTGTTCTCCATGGCCGCCGCTGTGCCGCGGTTATAGTAGTCAAAATACTCCAACTTCAATCCCGCTTTCTCGCGGCATACGGCGGCATCTTTGGGGGAAAGCGAATGCCATACGCTGAAGCCAAATTGCTCCAACGCTTTCGAGAAGTCCTTTTCGGCCAAATTCACAAAACTCTGAACATGCCTCGAATACAAATCCGGTTTTGTTTCTCCCGGCTGGGCTTGCACAACGTCCGCTTCTTCCATTCCCCGACCTCAACTGGGTTTGGTTATGACGCGCCTCACAAAACCTTTTTCCCTTCGCATACGAAGGTTTGGAAACTTTATGCGTCTGTGCCCCTGCCAAGCAAGCGAAAAGTGCACCGCCGGACGCCGCCCGCGCCGGTTCCTGTTTGACTTTTTTGCTGACCACTATCATTTTTCGCATTGCGGACGGATGAATGTCCATGTGTTGGAACCCGGAGACCGACTTGTCGCGCGACACGCAGGCACTGCCTTCCGACAGCGCGCACGTCGCCAGCTTGCGCGGGTTGACCCTTGCGCGCAATTTGGGCGCAGCCTTCGCACCCGTGCTGGCCGTGCTGGGCGAAGCGCCGTCGTCGCCCGCGCAAATGGACTTGTTTGAACGCCCGTAACTTGATCAAACTGACGATGGGGAAAGCCGCATTGGCGGGGCACCCATGTTCGATCCCTTCTGGAATGCCTTTCTGCAGCGCCTGCCATCGCCTCCGGCGGACTGGTTCTTCGGGTTTTGGACTCTCGCAGCTTACAGTCCGGTGCTCGTTGGCGTTCTCTGTGTGTTTGCCTGGACGCGCGACAAGCATGCCGCCTTTGGGATGATTCTGCTGGTCCTTCTGTCTGCCATGGTCGGCCACCTCATCAAGGAGTGTGTGCAATCGCCACGGCCGTTTCAGGTGGACCCTGCGCGCGTGGAATTGCGCGATGTTCTGATGCGGCGCAGTCTGCACAAGGACGGTCGGAGCTGGGCCATGCCCGCGCAGATGTCCTATGGTTTTCCGTCCGGCCATCCACAGGCGGCGGTTTGCTTTTGGGGGGCACTGGCCTTGTGGCGCCGCCGCGCTGCCGTAACCGCGCTGGCCGTCTGCGTCATCGCCCTGACGGGATTGTCGCGCGTGTATCTGGGCGCGCATTTTGTCGGCGATGTGGCGGGCGGCCTTGTGCTCGGCGGCGTAGGACTGGGCCTTTACGCGATGCTGGTTCGGCTGTCCCGCCGCCCGTCCAGTCTTTCCAGTCCTGCCTTAAACACGGTTCTGGTCATTGCCGTTCCGTTGGGACTCTACTGGGTGCGTCCCGATGCAGCGCAGGCGCGCGCAGCGTTTTTTCTGATCGGCTATGGCATGGGCTATTTGCTGGAAAAGCACTTCGTACGGTTTGCAGAAACGAGCGCGGTGCCGCCGCATCCGGCGCGGTGCGCTGTTGGGCTTGCCGCGCTTGCTGTTGCTTGGTTTTCGGCGGACGCCGTGTGGTTGTGCGCGACCGCTGCCGTTGCGCCGCCCCATTCGATGACGGCAAATGGTCTGCGGTTTTTGCTGGCGGGCCTGACAGCTTCGCTTGTCGCTCCCGCCTTGTTCGTGCGCATGAGCCGCACCGGTAAATCGCTGTCTCATTGCCCGTAAGCACCAAAATTTTCTTGTTGGCGCATGAACGATTTTGCTTGCGCGCGCAAGGCGTTTTGCGATACGCTCACCAGTGAGTGAGGGGGGAAACAAACGAAACTCAAGTTCCCTGCGTCGTTGGTATGGATTGATTTATTATTGAGCCAACACCTTCATTTTGGGAGTCTAATATTCTGACGTGGAAGACATGCCCACCCGTGATCGCGTGGGACTTCGGAAGCGTCTGTGCGGGCACCCACCTTACTTGAAGGTTCAATAGGTCAGTTCATACGGCGATGTGGGGATTTTTTTATTGGCCGCCAGCCCGCTCCCATTGCTGCGCTCCAGCGTTTGTACTTCCTGTAAAATCCGCCCCAACGCTGTCCGGCCGTGTCTTCGCACGGAGGCGGAGTTCTATTTTCCCTCTGACGCCGGCGTCTTGGGCGCGGGTTTGGGAACGGGCACACGGAAGGTGAGCCGCCCCGTTCGGTCGCGCAATACTTCAACGGGTTTGGGATAGTCGCGCAGCAAGACCGCCAGAGTTTCGCTGCTCAATCGCTGATCCGGCAAGATGGCTTCGATCGTGTCGTCGCGCAAGGCGAGTTTGAACATCTCGCGCAGGCCCATCCCCTCGTGGAAATGATCCAGCCGGTTCAGACAGCGGACCAGAAACAGCGTTTTCGGCGGCACGGTTTGTTGGCTGGCAAGGAACTCCTGCACGTCCGCAATCTGCCGGCATTTTTGCGCGTCGCGCGTAACAATTGAGGTCGTCAGAAACATGTTTGCATGAACCAAGAACAGAATGACCAGGCCGCCGGCCACGCGCGCCGCCATCAGCGCCGGGAAACTCTGTTGCCGCGCCAGCACGCGGTCGGCCGCCAAAGCCAGTTCGGCCAGAACCAGCGCCGCGCCCATCATCGCGCCGTAGTAATAGCGGCCGGTTGCATAGTCGGCGGTCATACTGGCCGGGAAAAATGCCAACGCCGCCCACAGCAGGCCGAAACCCAAGCGCCGGTTGCGGCCGGCCACAGCGATTACTGCGACCAGCACCGGCACTATGGCATACACCAGCGGGCGTCTTGCAAACCACAGGAGCATGAGGCCGAGCGCGCGGTCGCTCATGAGGTTTTGCGCCGCCGCCCGCAAGCTCGAAGTCAGCCAGAAGTTCATCGCCCGAATTGTCGCGGCAATTGTCTCCACCGGTCCCTGCAACTCATAGCCCTTGGGTATCCACGTATAGACATCGCGGACAAACACCACATGGAATAGCGCATAGGCACCCGCCAGAGCATAGAAAGGAAACAACCGAATTCCCCAGTGCAGCACTGCTTTGTTTTTGGGCAATAGGTCGGACAGGTCGGAACCGTCGGACGCCTCAGACGCATCGAACCGCTTGAATTGCTCCCTTTTGGCCGCCCTTGCCGCCCACGCCACCAGCGTCAGGAGGAGCGGGACATTGACGGCAGTCTCCTTGGACAAGAGCGCGAGCACCGTCAAGCCGAGCGCCCCTGCATATCGCATCTTTCCGCCGCGTTGCAGATAATCCGCGAATACATTGCAGGCGCCCATGGCAAAAAGCCAGCTCAAGGCCGTCCCGTAATTGCCTTTCCAACAGACCACTTCCCAATACACCCAGCTGGCGGCAAAAAGGATCACCGCCAGAGCGGTTAGCAAGCGGTTGCCGAACAGCCGTTCGACCAGCCGCCCGAACAGTACCACGTTGCCCAGATGGATCAGAATCAACAACACGCCATAGGGGATGGGGTTGAGGTGAAACCAGTAAAACAGCACGGCGAGCAAATAGTTTTGCAGCGGCCGATAGAACGTCAGGACGTCCGTTTGGAAGAACACCCACGGCCGGCTCACGGGCCAGTCTTTATGAAACCACAGGATGGCAAAATCGTCGTGCGAAAAGTAGGTGTTATAGGAAAAATAGTACGGAAGCGAAAAAAGAGCGGCCAATCCCGCGACCGGCAGGAGCCATCCCCCCCGCTGCGGTGGCAGTTGCGCGTCTTCCGGATTTGTCGCTTCAAGGATTTCGTTCTTCAAAGGCCACTCTCGGAATCTTGTCGGGACCGGTCACAAGGGCCAGCCGGACCGAGTCGGCCAGCCGCGCCGCAATCCACCTGTCTCCGTCCTCGACGTGGCGTACGAGGTATTTTTCAGGGTAGCCGTTGAGTTCGGCCAGCAGATGCGGTTCGAGATCATAGCCCAACTCCACAGCGGCCACCCGGTCGCTTCCCAGAGCCAGCCGCGCCGCTTCCAGCAATCCCCAGCCCAACTCGACGTCCACAATCTCATGCTCCTTTTGGGTATCCACGACAAAAAGCACCGGGCGGTCTTTTTTATCCGTCTGGGTGGCGAAAAAGTCAAACAGCTCCCGTGCCGGCCGGTTGGCATCGCGGTCGTGGAGCGTGGACAGCGCCAGCTGGAAGAAGTTCACGACCAGCCAGATGCCGCCAAGACCGGCCACTGCAATCCGAACCCCCGATTGCCAGCCGGTCAGCCTGCCGCGCGCCAGATGCCACAACTCGCGGCCCAGCGACACGGCCAAAAGCGATGCGCCCAAGGCCGGCCCGTAATGGTAGCGCGAGCCCATGAAGCCGCGGTCGAGTATCACATACGGTACTGTGCTGATGAGAAAGATCGCCAGCGCCAGCAGCGGTAGAAACCGTTTCCACCTCCACGCCAGATAGAGCGTAATGATCAAGACCAGCAAGGAAATGATTTTCAGTCGAGCCAAAATGCGCAACAGCCATGACACATCGAACACCCGCGACAGGTCGCTTCCGTAGAGCGGATTCAGTGCAAAATCCAGCCACCGCAGCACGTTATACGGCCAGAACCAAATGGGCGCTTGCTCATAACCCAACTGCGCGTGGGGATACACGTTGCGAACAAAGACTGCATAGAAGGCCAGATACAGAACGACCGCGCCGGTCGGCAGAGCAAGCACTCGAAGGAAATCGCGCAGGCCGAACGGTCCAAACGTCTGGCTTGTCTGACTCGTCCCTTCTGCCCTTTCCCCCTCCCGCGCCCCGTTGGCGGCGCGTGCTTTGCTGCGGAATTCATACGCGGCATATATGTAGATGGCTGCCAGCAACAGCGGCAGTTGAATAATCGTTTCCTTCGAGAAAAACCAACCGGCGGTTGCCAAGAGCATCCAGCCGTATGCGCTCCGCCGCCGATGGTGCAGGTAACTCAGAAACGCCGCACACGCGCCGATGGCGCACAATGTGGACTGCACCGTCGCGATGCTGCCGGCCCATGCAACCGCCTCCCAGTGACGCCACGAGCCGGCAAACAGCAGCGCCGAGCAACCGCCGAAGTGCATGGAACCGGTCAGGGTGCGCCCAAACCTCTGCAGCAAAAACGCCGTTGCCCAATGCAGCGCCAGCGACATCGCGCGATAGGCATAAGGCTCGATTCCCGAAAGGTTATACGCGACCGCATAGTAGTAGTGCTGCAGCGGATGATACGTCCAAATCGTGCGCGGAGAAAAAAACTCCCACACTTTCCACAACGGCTTTCGCCCGTAGTAGTAAAGCAGGATAAAATCATCGCTGCACAATTGCGAGGCAAACGACGCAGCATACGGCGCACACAACAACACGACGCCGACCGCGTAAAGAAGCGGCCAGCGGCGCTGAAGAGCGGGCGGAAGATCAAAGGCGCGCGACATGGAGGATGAAGCGGGGCGAACGGGCAAAGGGCAGGAAGACCACGGAGACGACAGCACCGAGACGGACAGCACGGACAGAGACGTACTCCGCGTTTCCCTCTCTCTTGCTTCTTGCTTCTCACCTCTCACTTCCCACCTCTTGACTCCCGCTTGTTGCTTGCGCTTCCTGCAGGATTTCTCTCTTGATGGCCTCGAGCATTTCCGGTTCGGCAACGCGCCGCACCACTTTGCCGCGGCGGAAAATCAGCGCGTAGCCCTTGCCGGCGGCCAAGCCGACATCGGCCTCGCGCGCCTCGCCCGGTCCGTTGACCGAGCAGCCCATGACGGCCACCTTGAGCGGCTTGCGAAGCTGTTGAAGAAAGCGGGCCACCCCCGCGGCCACGGGGCGCAGGTCCACCTCCAACCGACCGCATGTCGGGCAGGAAACAAGATCGGGCAGGTCGGCTGTCAATCCGGCCGCCTGCAAGATCAAACGCCCGACCCGCACCTCTTCCGTCGGGTCGGCCGTCAACGAAACCCGCAGCGTGTCCACCAGACCGTCAAAGAGCAGAACACCGATGCCCATGGCGGACTTGACGACGCCGCGCACGTCGGGTCCGGCCTCTGTGACCCCGACATGGAAGGGATAGTCGCAACGCGGTGCAAGCAGCCGATAGGCCTCGATGGTTGTGGCGACGTCGGATGCTTTGAGCGAAACCTTGATTTGCGTGAAGCCGACCGCTTCGAGCAGGCGGATTTCGCCGAGCGCCGCCTCAACCATTGCTTCGGCAACCGACAGCGCGCCGGATTTCACACGATTGCGCAACTCGTGCGGCAGCGAGCCGGCGTTCACGCCGACACGGATGGGAACGCCGCGCGCGCCGGCTTCGCGCGCGATGAGTTCGATTTGTTCTTTTCCACGCAGATTGCCCGGATTCAGCCGCAACCCCTGAACGCCGGCTTCGAGCGCGGCGAGCGCCAGCCGGTAGTCATAGTGGATGTCGGCAATGACCGGCAGCGGCGAGCGGGGGACAATCGCGCCAAGCGCACGGGCATCGTCGGCCGTTGGAACGGCCACGCGAACCAGGTCGCAACCCAGCCGGGCACACGCCTCGATTTGCGCCAGAGTGGCCGAAACGTCCCGCGTGTGCGTCTTGGTCATGGTCTGGACGCTGACGGGTGCGCCGCCGCCGACGGCGACTTCGCCGATTTTCACTTGGAGCGTGGCTCTGCGCGTGAGGGCCATGACGATTCACCGGAAGTTGGATGGCGTGGACGAGTCGGACAGGCCGGACGAGTCGAACCCGTCGGACATGTCGGACAGGGCCTTTACTGGAACAGTTTCGATGCCGGCAGCTACCAGCTTTTTAACCATTGCATCAGTGATCTTATCGCCAGCCTTGCCAATTGCATTTCCGCTCTTGTCCTTGACGATCGAGCGCAGGAC